>JAEZCZ010000046.1 GCA_023433305.1 Pseudomonadota bacterium
GCTTAAGGGCATCGGCGCGAAAGCAACCTCGTCTCGAGCAATTTTACTCGCCTGCCGCCGGGCTTCCGCATTTCTGCCTCTGGTGTGGAGGAAGGGAGGACTGTCGCGCAAGATTCCGAAAACCAAAACAATCAACAATAGCGTGGCTGAGCCGAACACGACGAACGTGCCTCGCCAACCATGGGCTGCGAGCAGATCCGGCGCGAAAGCGGCCGCTACCGCCCCGCCCGCTGGCGTGCCGACCGACAACGTCGTGATGGCATAGGATCGCCAGCGTTCGGGAAGCCATTCGCTTGTGAGTGCGAGCGCGTTCGGGAACGCGGCACCAAAACCCAGTCCGCCGAGCAGCCGAAAACCGGCCATGGCGGCGATCGTATCGGCCTGACTGGCCGCGAGGGTAGCAAGCCCGAATACTAAGGCAGCGCCCGCGAGCGCATTGCGCCGTCCCAATCGGTCGCCAATGGCCCCGCCGATCCAGGCACCGAAGCCCATTCCGACCAGCGCGGCGCTCATGGCCCAGCCAAAGCTGCCGCGGTCTACCCCCCAATCGTCCATTATCACGGGAGCCACCAATCCAAGCAGCTGAAGGTCGATCCCGTCGCCGACGAGAACCAGCATGCACACTGCGAAGGTCGCCCACTGAAACGGACGGAGAGGCGCGCGCGACAGGGCCTCGTCGAAAGTCACCGTCATTGCGTCCTCCCTAGTCACATCCTCGGCACAGGCCCCGTCCGCCGCCGCAGAGTCCGGGCTGCCTCTGCGGTTGGCCGGGGAGGCAGTGCCAGTCTCGCGCGCCTTTCTGGCAAATACTCAGGGAGCGGGCGTGACCTCTGCGTCATCGGCCACGGCTTGGTACTCCAGTGCGAAAGTTGGATCGCAATTGTAGGGAAACACGTAGTTGCCGTCATCGCGCGTCCACTGGATGTAGCGCGCACCGTGGTTGTCGAGCACCTTGGGGTCCTCGAACCACTGCGTTGCCTTCAGCTTGGTCCCGTCTTCGCTCAGCTTATACCGCTCCACCATGCGCACGGCATCGCTGTGATCGAGGCCGTTGTTGGTGATCGTCGCAGGCGAGAGATGGGTCGTCTCGATCACCAGTTCGTCACCGTCCCAGCGCCCCACCGAATGGCCGACGTTGGAGTGCGGGGCGTCCTCGGGCGGATGGGCGCGCCCGTCCATGAAGATCAGCCGCACCTGATCGAAATATTCGTATTTGAAGACGATCAACTGGGGTGTCTGATGCACCTCGAACGGGAATGGCCCCTGGATCGAATAGACGACGGAGGGAGCAGCGCAAACTCTTTGCAGAGTCATCTCGTCCTCGGGCTTCCAGCGCTCCGCTTTCTCACGTGCTTCCGGCTTCAGCTCGAGGCCGCCGTATTCCCCTTGCGGGAACTCGACGAAACCAGTGTCGTCCAGAATGACCGTGTCAGGCGGAAGCTTGTCCACCAGCCCCTGGTCAAACGGGTGCTGGTCAGGCCCGAGCGACCAGAAACCGGAGAAGTCCGGTGTCTTGGCTCGCTCTGTGGTCTGCGCTCCCGCCGGGGCAACAATCAGCGTGGCGCAAAGAAGCAAGCTTACTGTAGTGCGGATCACTCAACCTCTCCCGTGATCGTGGCGAATTGTGAAACGCCCGTGTAGTTGCGCAGCAGGTCAGCCCGACATGTCGAATGGAGCGCTTCCAATGCGCTTGCCCTCGGCGTCGAATGCCTGGCGCAGGCGAAGATAAGGCTTTCCGTCGCGCGCGAGCCAACCGTCGATGGTCACGACGTCCCCGGCTTTCAGGCTTGTCCGCGTCCAGCCTCGACGCATGAGGACGACAGGTGCGTTAGTCTCGACTCTCCACTCGCGAGCTCCCCCGCCTTCCCGGGGAACCTCCAGGACGATCGTGCCGTGCGGATTCTGGAAGCGGAAGGACGTGACTGTTCCCTTCACTTCCACGATCTTGTCCGAACTGAAGAACGCCGCGAACGAGTGGTGCGCGCCAGCGGCCTGAGGCACTCCCAGCGCGAGCGCCGAAGCCATCACAACGACCTTTTTCAACATCGCGAACTCCTGATCATCTGCTGGCGGTGCACCGCCGATTTCCACTCAATCTTGCTAACTAGTTGTTTTATCGTGCTATTAGATGCCGAAGGTTTGAACTCGTGCTGAACGCCATAGTGGCGGTGGCGCCCGGGCGATCACCCGGGCGGAGTTTGATCAGAACTTCTTCTTTACGCTGATCGCCCATTCGCGCGGCCGTCCAGGCTGGCCGGTGATGAACGTCGAGCCGAGCGTGCTTCCCGCCCCTCTGGTCAGGAAATAGTACTTGTCGAAGAGGTTCGTCAGCTCTGCCGATACCTCCAGGTCCTCGTCCTCGTTTCGCCAGGTGAGGCGAGCGTTGACGAGCGTGTAGGAATCGATCGTGTTGTACTCGTTGTTCGTCCCCGTGAAGACGTCGCTCTGGTAGGCGGCGTCAACGCGAGGCGTCAGCGATCCTGCGTTCCCGAGGTCGAACCTGTGCTGCGCGCCGAAGCTCCACTTCCAGCTCGGCGTGTAGGGTCGTGTATGGCCCAGCTGCGGTCCCGTCGGACTGGCCGGCCCACCGGCAGCCGGATTGATATACGTATAATCGAAATCGAGATGGCTGAGGGCCACGTCGATCAGGGTCCCTTCGAACGGGGCGATCGTTGCTTCCACTTCGAAGCCTTGGACGTCCGCGTCACCCGCGTTGGCGGGTTGAGCACAGGGCCGCGCCGGTACCCCCAGCCCGGGACAATCGCTCAGGGTGAGTTGAATGCCGTCGTACTTGCTGAGGAACGCCGCGACGTTGACCCGCAGCGCGCGATCGAACCAGTCTGTCTTTATGCCCGCCTCGTACGACGTCAGCTCTTCGGGCCCGAAGGGCCGGGCCTGGGGAGCGAAGAACGGCCTCGGATTGATGCCGCCGCCCTTGTAACCCGTCGCCACCTGAGCATACGTCATGATGTTGTCCGACCACCGGTACTGCGCGCCAAGACGATAATCGAAACGATCGGTCTGGTACTCGCCGGTGACACCATTGAGCGCTCGCAAGATCGGGTGAGGTGCCCCTTCCGGCGTCAACCGCACGAAAGTGTAGCTCTTGGACTCGTCCGTGTAGCGCACTCCCGTACTGATTGTCAGATCCTGAATCGGCGACCACGCGACGTGAGCGAACACCGCTTTGCTTTCCGCCGGAACGGGATCGCGCTGATAGAAGGCGCCGAGGCTATCCCGGAACTCCTGACGGGCCGTGTAGATCGACTTTTGGTCGCTGTAATAGCCGCCCAAGGTGTATTGGAGCTCATCGTTGGCGCCGAATGCACCGTTCAGCCGAAGCTCCTGGCTGAAGAAGTCGAAGTCGAGGATACTGAGCCCGAGGTGCTGCGCCAGCGGGGTCAGGTCGCTGTCGTTGCTGAACTCCGAGGTGTAGGTCCGATAGGCGGTGATGGAGACCAGCTCGAGGTTGGAAGCCAGTTCCCACTCCAGTTGGCCCGAGAGCCCCCAGCCCTCGAACATGAACCTGCCGGTCGTCTCGAATGGCGCATAAGCGCCGGTCGCCACATGCTCGAAGGTCGAGTAATTGCAGTACGGACCGCAGAGAAACCGCGAGTCCAGCGCGATAGGCGCTCCGAACGGGTTGATTGCGGGACTGTACGGCACATTCGGACTTACCAGGGTGCCATTCTCGTCCCGGAACGGGATGATCACGTTGGGCGTCGAGGCACGGTCGTCGTAAGTGTAGTCGGCAATGATGTTGATATCGATGGACGAGGTGGGACGAAGCCGAAGCTGACCACGTGCCGCCGAGTAGTCGATCTCGCCCTCGCGCGCGATGACGCAATCGCTTTCTACCGGAACGACGCGCGGGATTCCGTTCGCGGGATTGATCGCGGGATTTTCGCCGGCCGGATAGTCACAGCCGAAGTCGCGCCGCTCGACGTAGCCCTTCTGGCGCTTCGATACGCCCGACAGCCGAACATCGACTCCTTCGGCCAGACCGAAGTCGCCACTGGCGCGGATATCCAGGCGATCCCGGATACCGTAAGTTGCCGCGACATAGCCGCTATTGTCGCCGGTGGGGCGCTTGGAGAACAGCTTGACGGCTCCGCCTATGGAATTGCGGCCCGACAAGGTGCCCTGGGGGCCGCGGAGAACTTCCACGCGGTCGAGATCGAGCAAGTCGAGCAGCGATCCGGTCAGCGTCGCGTAATAGACATCGTCGACATAGATGCCAACGCCGGGCTCGAGCGCGGGGTTGAAGTCCCCCTGGCCGACGCCGCGGATAGAAGCGATCATCGATGCGCCGAAAGCCTGACCCGCCGGAGCTAATGTGACGTTTGGCGCCTGCCGGGCGACCTGCGACAAGTCGGTTTGGCTACGCGCTTCCAGCATTGCGGCCGAAACGGCGGTGATTGCAAGCGGGGTGTCCTGCAGGTTCTGCTCGCGAAACTGCGCTGTAACGATGATCTCGCTGGCACCCGCGTCGGAAGTTCCTGCCGTGCCTGGTTGGTTGGCTTCAGCCGCCTGCGCGGCGGCGCTGCCCTCGGCGGGGCGAGGATCGGCAGCGCTCTGGTCTTCCGGCGCTACCTGAGCGTGCGCGACGCCAGCCATGGAGATGACGGCCGCGCAAGCGACATGGCTCGCGGCGCGCAAAAGACGCATCTTCTTTTCCGTGGTCATAGTTCATCCCCTCATGTTCTAATTCAGTTTCAGGAGCCAAGATCGCTATTCGGCGATGGTCTGATAAACGAGCGTCTGAAACTCGCTGATCATCCGCGCGTCCATCGGCGCGCGTTGCATCATCAGGACGGCAGTCATTTCCTCGGAGGGGTCGACGATGAAATGGGTCGTCGCCGCTCCGCTCCACCCGAAAGCACCCTTCGACGACAGATTTCCGTCGGCCGGGACGTCGAGTTGCACCGAAACGCCGAGGCCGTAACCGGTGCCGGGGGTCCCCTGGGCTGCCCCCAAGTTGCCGACTTCGGGAGGTAGGTTGTTCGAAGTCATCAGCTCGACGGTCTTCTTGCCGAGGATTCGTGTGCCTTCGAGCTCGCCGCCGTTGAGTAGCATCTGCGCGAATCGCGCATAGTCCATGGCAGTCGACCAAAGGCCGAGCGTCCCGAAGGGATGCTCGGCGAAGCGCTCGTATGTCGAAGGTCGCATGTCCACGGCCGGGAAGGCGGGCATGCCCTCGGGGACGTCGTGCAAGGCTGCCACCCGGCCGCGCTTCTCTTTCGGAACGCCGTAACCGGTGTCGACCATCTGCAACGGCTCGAAGATCCGCTTCTGCAGGTATTCGTCGACCGGCATTCCCGAGAAATGCTCGACCAGATAGGCCTGCACGTCGTGGCCGTATCCGTAAAGCCAGCGCTCCCCTGGATGAAACAGCAACGGCACCTCGCCCAGCAGCTGCATCTGCTGCTTCAGCGAATCCATCGTGTTCACCCACATCTTGCGGTCGTAGTAAAGCTTCGCCACCGGCTCGGGCCCGCCCCCGGCCCCCACACCAAGTGTGTGGCGGAACGCATCTTGAATCGTGGGTTTGCGCTTCGGATCCTCGAGTATCATGTTGCCGGCCTCGTCGACGCCGGCGAACACCTTCAGATTCTTGAACTCGGGGATGTAGAGCTCCAGCGGGTCGTCGAGCTGAAACCTGCCTTCCTCGTAAAGCGTAAGGAGGGCGACGCTGATGATCGGCTTGGTCATCGAATAGATGCGGAATATGTCGTCCTCGCGCATCGGCCGCCTGGTCGCGCGGTCGGCCAGGCCGAAGCTGCTGAGGTGGGCAACGGCTCCCCGGCGGGTAATCAGCACGACACCGCCCGGAACATTGCGCTCTGAGGCGGCCCTCGTAATCGCCGCATCCAGCCGCGCCAGCCGTTCACTGGAAAGCCCTGCTTCCTGCGGATCGATATTCGGCAGATCCTTGGCCACCGCCTGTGCGAAGCTCGTCGCCAACAGGCATCCCGCAGCGACCATCGGCAGCACTTGACGTAAGGTTCTCACAGCCATCGTTCTCTCCCCAGATCTGACGCCGGATATGTCCTGGCGTTCGCAAAAGACGACGCGCGCAGGCTTCACAGGCGCGAGGCGCGCGTCTCCTTTGCCGTCATGAATTCGAGCAGTGCAGGCTGGCCGGTCATGGTGGCCTTCACACCGCGTTCGATCGCCGCGCGGATTTGGTCCGGCTCGGTGACGCGTTCGCCGTAGCCCCCGAGCGCGCGCGC
This sequence comes from Pseudomonadota bacterium, assembly GCA_023433305.1. Lineage (GTDB taxonomy): Bacteria > Pseudomonadota > Alphaproteobacteria > Sphingomonadales > Sphingomonadaceae > Croceibacterium_A. Next base: position 6,234 of record JAEZCZ010000046.1, read on the forward strand.
GAAATCGGCGTAATTGCCGGAGATGTCCGTGGCACGGTATCGCTCGGTCGCCTCCGGCATGACGGGCAGCTCGATCGCCATCGACGAGTTGTTCAGCAATATGGACAGGATTGGCAGCCGCTCGCGAACCGCCGTCTCGAAATCCATGCCCGTGAATCCGATCGCTGCGTCGCCCCAAACATTGATACACAGCTTGTCCGGACAGGCGAGCTTCGCACCCATCGCCAGCCCCAACCCGTACCCTAGCTGGGTCGACTTACCCCAACCAATGTAGCTGAGCGGGGTTGTCGTCTTCCAGAAAGGTGTCAGCTGGTCGCGCGGGCTGCCCGCATCGTGGGTGATGATCGTGTTCGCGACGTCTACGGCGCGCTGCAAGTCCCAAAGCACGCGGTAGGGCGAAATCGGGGTGTCCTCGCAAGTGAGCAAGGGCAGCCATTCCTTCATCCATGCAGCTTCGATTCCGGCAATTTCCGCCACGACTGGCGCGGGCTCGCGCGGGGCATCGAGCAACTCCCGGCAGGCTTGGGTCACCATGGCCAGCGTGAGCTGTGCATCGCCCGCGAGGGCTATTTCGCAAGGCACGTTCTTGTTGAAGTCCGCAGGATCGAGCGTCGCGTGGATGATCCGCTTCCCCGCGGGCATGCGCACTCCGAAGGCGGTCTCAGCGAAGCTGCACCCGATACCGAAGATGAGGTCAGCGTTGTCGAGGAAGTGCCGAAGCTGTCCCGGGATCGCCGCGCCGCCCGAACCGAGCGCGAGGGGATGCGTCTCGTCAAAGCAGCTTTTGCCTTCGAGGCTGGTGCCAACCGGCGCCGCGAGGAGCTCCGCCAGCTCCTTCAGTTCGACGTAGGCCCCTGACCAATGAACTCCTTGCCCCGCGTAGATGACCGGACGCCGTGCCTGCACCAGGTACTTGGCCGCTTGGCGGATGGCCTCCGGGTCGGGCGCGCTGCGCGCACTTGCAACTGGCCGGTAGTCCAGGTCTTCCTGGATCTCCTCGTTCAGCACATCCCAGGGCATTTCCACGACCACCGGGCGAAGGCGTCCGTTGCGAAGCTGGGTGAACGCCCGCCTCATTATGTTGCCGACCTCCCCTGGGAGCGTGATGGGCTCCGCGTGTTTGGTGATGTCTCGCATGGAGAGGCATGCGTTGTAGTTGTCGGGCACGTGCGCAATTCGCCGGTCATAGCCTTGCGGCAGCACCAGCACGGGAACCGATTCCGAGTAAGCCTGCGCCACGCCGCCGTAGGCATTCTCCGTGCCCGGTCCATGCTGCATCGCGAACACGCCCATGTGCTGGCCGCGCGTCATGCGCGAGAGCGCGTCGGCCATGTGCACTCCGGTGCGCTCCTGCCGCACGATGACCGGACGGATCCCGATCCGAGCTGCCGATTCGAGAACCGCGTTGCGCGGATAGCCGAAGATTACGCTGACCCCCTCCCGGCGCAAAATCTCGGCAATGGCAGTACTGACGTTCATTTAGACCCTTTCGGTCGCCCGCCCTGTGCCTTGCGCAGGACGCAGAGTGGAGAGGCGGAGGTCCGTCGCCGAAATCGGGCCGACGCGTGGCCGCTCGTCGTGAAAACAGCGTGCTGCCACGAGGACAGCAAGTCTTGGTCGCGGCCCCCCGGTCGCAAGCCGCCGGAGCGCGGCGCCGCTTCACCTTCTCCCTCATCGCGGTTCTGTTGTGGGTGAGATTGTGACAGTAGGACGAAGGCTCGGGGAGTTGCAAAGTTGGCCGTATGTCATAGGTTTTTTGCATGAGCCTCGACCACCGCCAGCTCCGAGCCTTTCTCCAGATTGCGGAGTTGGGGAGCCTTGGCCGCGCGGCCAAGGCGATCCATCTGACGCAGCCGGCGCTGAGCAGGCTTGTCCGCGAGCTCGAGCGGAATTGCGGCCTCGCGTTATTCGAACGCCACCCTCTCGGCATGAGGCTGACGGAGGCCGGTGAAGCGCTGGTACCTTTCGCGCGCTCGATCCTGCACGACATATCACGCGCTGAGGAGACGATCGCGGAGTTGCGCGGCGCGGGCAAAGGCGTCGTCCGCGTGGGGGCCATCGCCGGCGTCGCGCGTCAGTTCCTTCCGAGGGCCGTCAGAACGCTGCTCGATGGCGGTTCCGAATTAAAGGTGAGCGTACTGGAAGGCAGCGGCGGCGAGCTCGCCGCTGCGCTGGCGGACGGCTCAATCGACATTGCGATAGCCCACGACAATCTCGACGACGACGAAGTGGTGAAGGTGCGGGATACCGGTTATTCCGAGTATTGCAGCGTTGTCTGCTCGACGTCCCATCCTTTCGCGACACGCCACTGCTCGCTCAATGACGTGCTGAGCGCAGGTTGGGTATTGCCCGGTCCCGGAACCACACCGCGCAAGCTGCTTGACGAGGCAGTTCGGAACGCTGGCCGGCGAATGCCGTCCGCAGTGGTCGAAACGGGCTCACCCAGCGCAGTGGCCGCATTCGTCAGGCGCAGCCTCTTGTTGGGCTGGCTTCCGTGGTCGCTTTATGCGGACGAAGAGGAGGCCGGTCAGATCTGCGCCCTGGATGTGCCCGAGCTCGCGCCCCACAGGCACTACTACATCTACAAACGGCGGCGTGGAGTGCTGTCGCCTGCGGCCGCCTCCTTCCTCGCCGGACTGGAGATGGATAGCCTCGACTGAACCACCTAATTGCGACCAACAACGTGGCCTGGACCGCTCACCTCCTTGCTGGGTTCCGGTGTTGTCGTGCGGCTGAAATTCGAGATGCCCGGTTTCAGCCGGGGTCGATCGGTGATTCCCGCAGAGTCGGTCAGCGATCGTGCCGATGCGGCTGAATGGCGGTTAGATCGGATTGCGAATGGGCACGCCACGAGCGGTTATCGAGACATAGTCATCGAGCTTGCGAAACGGCCGAATGGCAGAGGGTGCGAACTAGCTCCGATTGCCTCTGCGTAGAAGTCTTGGACAGAACCTGCTTGAGTTGATTTCGAGCTGTCCCGACCGCGATTCCTCTTTGCTCGCTGTAGCTTGCTAGCGAAGCACCGCCCGCCAGTGCCACGGCCAACCGAGCCTCGGCCGGCGTCAGTCCGAATAGTGCTCTAAGATCGGCCGGATCGAGCCAGTTCGTGCGGTGGGGCTCCGAGAAGAAGAACGCGACCTGATCGTGCTCCAGGGGGAACGGTGTAGTTAGAGATCGTGTCGCGCGCACGTGGAGCGGATGATAGGTGTCGGCATCCAGTATCCCGACCTTGCTGTCAGCGGTACGAGAAATCACGTCGCCTACCAGCCGGCGCAGCATAGCGCGGTTTGCCGCGCCGCTCCCCTTCAGCTTGCCTCCATCGATACGGATGGCCCGGGCTTTGGCGATGAGTTCGTCCGCTGTCGCATTGTGCCACCGTACCGTTAAATCGGCATCGCACACGACTACGGCGAGATCGACGCGATTGAGGGCACTTTCCAAGGCGTTCGCGTGCGCGGTCGCCTTCTCCAGCGAAAGCCAAAGCCGCGTTGCCTGCTGCATATGCGGAAGCAGTTCCCGCAGCACGGCCTCTTCGGCCTCGGTGAGATCCCGATCGTCGCCGGCCTGCCGGTGCATTATCAATGAAAAGCGCCGCGTCTCCCCGACGGGAAAGCTGAGCCAGAAGGCATGACCGAGGCCGACTTGTGCCAAGCGGCCCTGAATCTCGGCGAGCACGAGCGGGTGGCGGCCGAACAGGCGACGGTCGCTTCCCACCAGCATGAGTTCGGCGAGTATGTCGCGGGGCAGGCTCGAGATGCTGCGCTTGTGCAATCTCGGGTTAGCGGGATTGTTGAGACACCGATCATGCAAGTCGGAGTTGGCGATGGAACGCGTGTCGCGCGCCTGCCAGACGGCGTTCAGTTGCTGAGAATTTTCGTTGAGCACCTGAACGACCGCGCTTCCGACCCCGAGCCTCGCCCGCAGGTCATCCAGCACCGGCGTCCACCGCTGCGGATTCTCCGCGGTGGAGTAGAGCTTCCCTAGAAAGTGGGAAGTCAGTTCCATGCATCTCGCTCCCTGGTAGCCTCCATAGCGTGCCCCGGCGATCGTTTGCCAGCGCTCGTGACGTTCGAAGGTGAAGGCGTCGCATCCGGAGTGATGGCCTCATATCCCATTTGGGACTTCTGCTGCGACTTCACGCGGCTCTAACCTGCCGCAAAAGTTGGGAGGAACCTCATGATGAAATGTTTGAGGCGCAAGCTGCTCGTCGCGGCCGCCTCGGCCGCAATGGCCATGGCGCCTGCGTCTGCTTGGGCGCAAGCGGACCTGCCGGCCGTGCTTACCAAAGGGGCTACATCCGAAGTTCCGAAGGCGATTCAGCTACTCCGCTGGCGGATGAACGATGCAGAGATCAACGCCCTGACGTTCCGAAACATGGATACGCTGTTCACCACCCGGTCGGTTCCGCGCTCGGGGCCGATATGGCGTCTTGAACGAGACGATCACCCGCTCGACTTCACCTATTCCTACGATGGCGAGCGCTATACTCCGGAGCAGTTTCTGGATCGCACTTACACCGATGCCATGCTCCTGATGAAGGACGGGCGCATCGTCTACGAAAACTATCGGAACAACAGCGACGAACGGACGCGCTTCATCGGCTGGTCGATGACCAAGTCCCTTGTGTCCATTCTCATCGGTATTGCGCTCGACGAGGGAAAGCTCACGTCGCTCGACGTCCCGATCGAAACGTACCTGCCGGAACTCAAGGGCGGGGGCTACGAAGGCGTCACGATCCGGCAAATCCTGCAGATGCGCTCGGGCGTGGATTACGAAGAACGCTACGACTTTCAGAACCCGGGAATTGCCGCGAGCAACCACATAAATGCGCTCGTCAAGAACGTCAGCCGTTTTGCTGATCCAGCGCGCACGATCGAACGCGCGCATCCCCCCGGAGAGGCATTCGCGTACAAGACTCTCGATACAGCCGTCCTCGGCTGGCTCCTGGAGCGTGCGACCGGGACGACGGTGTCGGCGTACATGGCGGAGCATCTGTGGGAGCCGCTCGGTGCCGAGCGCGATGGCTACTTCATCATGGACGGCCCCCCGGGCGTAGGACGGGAGTTCACCGGGGCCGGCTTCAATGCGACCCTGCGGGATTTCGCTCGCGTGGGCGTGATGATGCTCAACAACGGCAGCGCCAACGGAAGACAGATCGTGCCGGCCGAATGGGTAGCGCTGTCGACGCGTCCTACCATCAATTCGTCGCGGGGTGAGCGGGACGGCTACGGCATGCAATGGTGGATGTTCGGTGACACTGCCTATTCGGCTGTCGGTCTGCAGGGCCAGTACATCTACGTCGATCCGAAGACGAGGACGATCGTAGTGAAGCTAAGCCACTTCCCGCCCGGAGACGAAGCGCCCTCGGCCGAAACCGCCGCCTTTCTGGCCGCCGCGTCAGCGTGGGTCCCGCGCTAGCTCAGCCTTTCAGAAATGAATTCAAAGAGATTCGCCGCCGCCCAACGGCAGGCAGGCGACAGATCGGGGAGAGATGTGATGAACGGGGTTCGCTGTGTCCTTTTGGGGTCTGCGGCTTGCCTGGCGATTGGCGCCGCGCCGGCCCAGGCTCAGGCAACGTCCGCCAATGAAACTGCACAAGAGACGCCGTCCGAGACGGACGCACAGACCGCGCCGGATGCTTTGAACGCGATTGTCGTCACGGCCCAGCGACGCGAGGAGAACCTCCAGGACGTACCGATCGCGGCGACGGCATTCGCCGGCGACGAGCTCGAGGGAAAGGCGATCGCAGCGGTCTCGGACCTTCAGTTCGCCGCTCCTTCGCTTTCGGTCACGGATGCCGGCGAAACCCAATCGGTGAACATCCGCGGCATCGGCATAGCGAGTAACTCGCCTAACGTGTCGAACGGCGTTGCCACTTACATCGACGGCCTTTTCCAGCCGCCGATCGTCACCAGCATTCCGTTCTACGACATCGCGACGATTGAAGTTCTACGCGGCCCGCAAGGCACACTGGTAGGCAACAACTCGACCGGCGGCGCGATCTTCATCAACTCGCAGAATCCCGACCCGGGGGCGATCGAAGGCTACGCTCAGGTCGGCTACGGCAACTACAATGCCTATGAAGCGGAAGGCGCCGTGAACCTGCCGATCAGCGACACGCTGGCGGTGCGTGCGGCGGGCATCTACCGCGACCGGGACAGCTACTACGACGACATTGGCCCCTTCGACAACGACGCTGGCAAGCTGGAGGAGCTGGGGGCCCGGCTCGGCGCGATGTGGGAACCGGGCGCGTTCCGCGCGCTGCTGAAACTGCAATGGCACGAGCAGGATACCGGAGGCTACGCCTACAGGCCCGCTCCGGGTACGGACTTTGCGCCCTTTCGCGTAGGCGACATTCGTACGCTCAGCTACGACAACGAGACCGCCAAGGTCGAGCGCGCGTTTCTCGCCAGCCTCGAGCTGCGTTACGAGCTTGCGAGCGGCCTCACGCTGCGCTCATTAAGCGGCTATCAGTACAAGCGGAATACGTACCTCGCCGACACCGACGCCTCACAGGCGCCGCCCGCATTGGGCGGCGGGCAAGCGACCGATTACTTCGCGGGCGAGAAACAGTACAGCCAAGAGATCAACATCATCTCTCCCACGACAGGAGACTTCGATTGGATCGTGGGAGCGTACTACCAACACAACGATATCGTCGTCGACATCGACAATTTCTCTCCGCCTCCTTCAGTGCTCATCAACCCCCGCAATTCGCGCGATATTTACGGCGTATTCGCACAGGGGAACTATCAGTTGACCTCGGAGCTCGAGCTCCAGTTGGGCGCCAGGTACTCGCATTTCGACGCAAGCGGCACGGGGGGCGTCTGGTTGGGCCGCGGCATGGTCGGCTTCCCTCCTGACGGTATTCTGCTTGCCAACCTTTCGGGATCCCATGCGGATGGCCGGGTGACCGGAAAGGCCGCGCTCAACTGGTCCTTGGGCGACGATCACCTGATCTACGGCTTCGTTGCGCGTGGCTACAAACCTGGCGGGTTCGAGACGCCCACGTCGGAGTTCGATCCCGAAACGGTCTGGAACTACGAGATCGGCTGGAAGGGTTCGGTGGCGGACAACCGTGTGAGATTGCAGCTCGCCGCGTTCTACAATGACTTCAAGAACCTGCAATTCGACGTGATCGAGCCGGCCACCGGGACGAGCGGCGTGCGCAACGTCGGATCCGCGACGATCAAGGGCATCGAGGGCCAGGTTCAAGCACGCTTCGGCGGCTTCGGCATCGACGGTGGCTTCGGCTATCTCGACAGCAACCTGTCCAGCCTGACCTTCGTCAACGCGCGGCAGCTACCGCCGGGGCAGCTGGGTCCGCAATGCCCGTCCGGAACGGCCCCGAACCCACCGATTTGTTTCGACTACGGTCCGTACATCATGACCACGTCCGGCGGTCCGAACCTCTACTCACCAAAATGGACGTACAACCTGGGGGTGGAATACCGCGCGATCGTGAACGACCGCATCTCGGTCACTCCGCGCCTCAACTACGGCTACGTCGGCCGCCGGTACGACTATCTGGCCTATGCGCCAACCGATCTCATCGAATCTCGCGGGCTTCTCTCGGCCCTGGTCACTCTGGAAGTGGATGACTGGAAGGTCGAAGGCTACGCGACCAATCTAACCGACAAGGAGTATGTCGTTGGCCGGTCCGGGAACAACGAGTTCTACGGAGCACCGCGCGAGTACGGCGTCCGTGTTGGAGTGAGGTTCTGATCGAGCGTGCTAACCATCCGCGGCAGTTCGCGCCTGCCCTGGGTCCTGGGTGTCAATCGGCGTCCAATCGGGACCCCCTATCGGCGCGCAAAAGGGACCCCTTGCGGTTGTGTGGATGGGGTGATGCTGGGCGCAGGTTTCGCGCTGCTGGCGGCGTAGGGAGGGCGTAGCCCGACCGGAGGCGGCAGCAGCGCGAAGGTCGTTTTTCTGGGGTGTCTCAGCTGCGGTGCTTGAAGCGCCAGCTGTCGTTGCCGGTCTCGACGATGTCGCAATGGTGCGTGATGCGATCGAGCAGGGCGGTGGTCATCTTGGGATCGCCGAAGACGGTCGGCCACTCGCCAAAGGCCAGGTTGGTGGTAATGATGACCGAGGTCTGCTCGTAGAGCTTGCTGATCAGATGGAACAGCAACTGCCCGCCTGAGCGGGCGAACGGCAGGTAGCCCAGTTCATCGAGGACGACGAGATCGAGCCGGCTGACCTGGGATGCCAGCGCACCGGCCTTGCCGATGCGGGCTTCCTCCTCGAGCCGGGTGACGAGATCGACCGTATTGAAGTAGCGCCCGCGGGCGCCGGCACAGACGACGCTGGCGGTGATCGCGGTGGCCAGGTGGGTCTTGCCGGTGCCCGTGCCGCCGATGAGCACGATATTGCGCCGTCCCGACAGGAACGAACCGGCATGCAGCGAACGAACCAGCCCTTCGTTGATCGGGGTGCCCTCGAACACGAAGGCATCGAGGTCCTTGATTACGGGTAACTTGGCCGCGGTCATGCGGTAGCGGATCGAGGCGGCATGGCGGTGCGCCGCTTCCGCCCGCAGCAGGTCAGTCAGGATCTCGTGGGTCGTGCGCTTGCGCTGGAGCCCGGTGGTCACCGCCTCGTCGAACGCGCCGACCATGCCCTTCAGGCCGAGCGCGCGCATGGCCTCGATTATCTCATGCCGCTGCATCGAGGCCTCGCACGGTGTCGTAGCGGGCGCAGTCCGCCATCGGCGGATGGCTGAGCTTGAGATCGACCACGACGTCGAGGGGCCGCTCCGATGGCGGCTCCCGGTGGCGGGCCAGGATGTTGAGGATCACCTCGTCGCTGGCGGCACCGCCATCGAGCGCCTCGCGGATCGCGGCTTCGACCGCCTCCAGCCCATCGGTCAGAACGGCCGCCAGCACCCGCACGAAGCGGCGGTCGGCCTCGTCGCCGCTGCCCAGCTTGCGCCGCAACCGCGCCAGCGCCGGTGGCAGATCCCAGCCCTGGAATGGCGCGCCGTTCCTGAGCGCACCGGGCTTGTGGGCCAGCACCGGCAGATAGTGCCAGGGATCGTAGATCGTCCGATCACGGCCGAAGTACCGGGCATGTTCGGCGATGACCTCGTCGCCCAGGCGCACGACGATCCGGTCGGCATAGGCGCGGACCTGGACGGCCCGCCGCGCGGCCTTGGCCATGACCGAGTAGCGGTTGCGGTCGAAGCTGATCAGGCAGGTGCCCGTCACGGCATGGGCTGTCTCGTGGAAGCCGTCGAACGGGGCAAGCATCGGCTGCAGGGCTGGCCGCTCGAGATCCAGCGCTTCGGCGACTATCAGCTCCTTCTGCTCGGGGTGGGCGTGCAGCGCGGCCCAGCGCCGGCACTCGGCCTCCAGCCACCCGTTGAGCTCCTCGATGCTGGCGAACCGGAGCCGGGGCTGGAAGAATCGGCCGCGGATGGTCTGGACCTGGTTCTCGACCTGACCCTTCTCCCAACCTGCCGCAGGCGAACAGGCGGTCGGCTCGACCATGTAGTGATCGGCCATGACCAGGAACCGGCGGTTGAACACGCGCTCCTTGCCGACGAACACGGCGGTCACCGCGGTCTTCATATTATCGTAGATCCCCCGCAACGGGACACCCCCGAAGAAGGCAAAGCCGCGGGCATGGGCATCGAACACCATCTCCTGCGTCTCGCGCGGATAGGCCCGGACATAGACCGCCCGTGACGCGCACAGCCGCATGTGCGCCACCTTCACCCGCATCGGCTTGCCGGCGATCTCCACATCCTCGTGGCTCCAGTCGAACTGGTAGGCCTCGCCGGGCTGGAACAGCAGCGGGATGAAGGCCGGAGCGCCATCGCCCGCATCCTTGCGGCGGGCTTCAGACCAGCGCCGGGCGTAGCGCCGAACCGCATCGTAGGAGCCCTCGAAGCCCTCGCGGCGCAGCAGGTCATGGATCCGCGTCATCCGCAGCCGATCGCGCCGGTGGCGGGCCTCGTTCTCCGTCAGCAGCTCATCAAGCCGCTCCTGAAACGGTCCAAGCCGGGGCAGCGGCTGAACCGTGCGGTGGTAATCAAATGCCCCTTCCGGCGCCCGGATCGCCTTGCGCACGGCCTTGCGCGACAGCCGCAGATCTCGCGCTATCGCCTTGATCGCCTTGCCACTGGCGTGCTCGCGCCGAATCCGAACGACTGTCTCCACCACCAACATCCCGATCTCGCCACCTGGAAAACCAGGCAGACGGCTACACCATCGAAATGAGGGGTCCTTATTGGACGCCGATCACCCCGCTAACGGGGTCCCTTTTGCACGCCGGTCCACACGAAGTGAGCCCCGACGTCGCGTGATCGCCGGAAGCGTGCTGGATCGTCGACCCCGCTCCTGAAGGTGATGGCGACGACCGCGCCAACACCCGGGACGCTCATCAGCTGGTGGCACACGGGATCAGCTCGCACGAGAGCCAACAGAGCTCGGTGGAGGCGCGCAAGCTCCGCCTGCAGTGTGGTGCGTGCAGCCAGCATCGAGCCTAACACCGCCTCAAGCATCGACTGGCCTTCAACGAGGTCACGGATGCGTGCCTCGAAGCGGCCGCGACTGACCGGACCGACCTTGAGGCCAAAGCCGCGCAGGACTCCGCGGATGCCGCTCTCGATGTCGAGCAGCTTGCCCTGGATGAGCTTGCGACCAGTCAGCAGGGCTCGCACCTCCTGCGCGCTGGCCGACTTGGCATGCACCGGACGATACCAGCCAAGCCGCAGCAGTTGGGCAATGCCGCGCGCATCGCGCCGGTCCGTCTTCACCGTCATCGCCGACAGGGCCGCTTTGACGTGCCGGGTCTCAAGCAGTACCGCCTCAAACCCGGCAGCCACCAGACCGGCGTGAAGCCACTGCGACAGCGGCCCTGCCTCCAGGGCGACACGGATGATCCCAGGCTCATGCGCACACAGGAAACGAAGGCTCGCTCGCGACCTTCGCTTCCCGCACTACCTGGCCTTGCGCGTTCACCACGCACACACTGGTCTGTTCCAGCGAGACGTCCAATCCGGCATAATGCTCCACGGCTGTCCTCCATCAGGCTAGCGGGGCTCACGGCACCACAGCTGAAACCCCGTCACTCCATCATGACCGGGGGACAGCCACCCCTCCAGTCCAGCTGGAGGCGCGGCCCATTACCGTATCTTTCCACCCCATTGAGCCACGCTGTACCCAACTAAGGCTACCTGAAAGCCGAAGCGCAGCTTAGGCCTTTTGTTCGCCAAGACCTGCCATTCAGCAGACGGCCCAAATCCAGCCCTCAGCTCTACCCTCGGCGTAACAAAAGATGGGCCGCAGCGAACGCTACGGGCGCCACATTTGCAGCAGCGAAGCCGTCGCTCGACGAAGTCCATCTGCCGGGACCACCGACGCCGTTCACAAAAATCTATAATGAGCTGCGGAACGACGATGACGACACGCTCGCACGAACGGCAGTCGATGCGCAACGAATATCTCTGCCGACGATAATCGCTAATGGCGTCGAGCCGCTTGCTGCTCACGGGCGCCGCCTGAGCGACCAGACAAGCGTCGAGCGCGCGGTGACCAGTGCGGCGATCGCCAAGATCGCCGCTGGATCAAGGATAAACATGGCTGCCTCCGAATCGTGAGGCCCCCATGTTCATAATTTGTTCCGTGTAGGAAAGTTGATTTTGCATGGGCAAGCGGCGACAACGTCTGCATGCGAGATTGGGACGACGGGCCTGACGAGAGCCACTCCATGACAATGGAATTTGCCTTGTTGCTTGGCGCCGCGCTCGTGGTCTTCGTGCTTGGCCTGTCTGCCCCCGTCTTGTGATTGAAGATTGGGAGCTCGGGCGTGTGCCCGCCACTACGTGCAGCAGTGCTCGCAGGAGGGGCCGACCGTCGCCGCTATGAGGGCAGACGAGTTGATGGCTGTAGACGATCTAGATGGGGCCCGCACCTTTCGGGCAATCGTTCGAAGGATCAATGAGTTCCTGGAGCCATCCGGCCTCCCCCACTGACTGCGCGGCTCCATACCCCTCCACTTCCGTGGATCGATCGCGTCACTGCCAAAGGCCAGGAGATGTGGCGATAACCTCCCTTTCACCCAATGAGGCTATGTGGAGCTGATGAAATTCGCGTTGACAGCCATCCTGGTCGCGTCAGCGGCCGCTACCGCCGCCGCCGAAACGATCTCCGGCCCGACAGAAGTGCTGGACGGTGACACGCTCGCGATCGGAGATCGCCGCGTCCGCCTCTTCGGCATCGACGCCCCCGAGATGGCCCAAACGTGTGACAGGAACGGCGAGGCCTGGGCTTGCGGCAAGGAGGCCGCTCGGCAGCTCGCGGAACTGACCGGTACAGGCGATGTCAGCTGCACCGGACACGAAATCGATCAGTACGGACGCCTGGTCGCCGTTTGTCACGCTGGCGGGTTCGATCTCAACAAGACGCTCGTCCAATACGGGTGGGCCACCGCCTTCCGCCAATACAGCGATGCCTACATTGCGGACGAGACCCGGGCAAAAATGGCCCGGCGCGGAATCTGGTCTTCAACCTTTGACGTTCCGCAGAGCTACCGCCTGGCGCAGCTTCCCGAACCCGTGGAGTCGGCACCAAGGCCTCCTGCATCGCGAAGCTCGACACGCCAGGCATTCCAAGGAGGCTGCGTAATAAAGGGCAACCGCAGCCGGAGGGGTGACTGGATCTACCATCTGCCGGGGATGCCGTACTACGACGCCACCCGGCCGGAGGAGATATTTTGCTCGGAGGCCGATGCTCAGGCTGCCGGCTATCGACGGGCCATCGTACGCTGAGCAATCGCAGGCAGCCCCTCCCTCGGCCTACGTTGCCGCAGCCATAGCTCTTCCACAGGGGCCACTTGACAGTGTGCCATCAGACTGTGCCAATAGGCTGTGCAGGCGGTACCTGCACGTCAGTGAAATCAAGCACTTAGTTCTGCGTTGTTTTGGCTGGGAATCCTGCCGCCCCAGCCAGGTTTCAAGACGTTGAGATTGGTGGTCGACTTCGATCGACCGAGAACCGAGCGCTCGACGCGCCGCTGAGGGCCTCTGAGGCTGCTCAGCCCGCCGTCCACCCGCCGTCGATAGAGTAGTTTGCGCCGTTGATGTTCTGCGCCTCGTCGCGACATAGGAACACGGCGAGGGCGGCGACTTCATCGGGTTGCACGAACTTCTTGGTCGGCTGCTTGGCGAGGAGCACCTCGTTCATGACCTGCTCGCGGGTCATGCTGCGTGCGGCCATGGTATCCGGAATCTGGTTCTCGACCAGGGGGGTCCAGACATAGCCCGGGCTAATGCAGTTGGCGGTGATGTCATGTTCGGCGAGTTCGAGGGCAAGCACCTTGGTGAGGCCGGCGATGCCGTGCTTGGCGGCGACATAGGCGGCCTTGTACGGGCTGGCAGCCAGCGAGTGCGCGCTGGCGGTGGAGATGATCCGTCCCCAGCCCTGCGCCTTCATATGCGGCACCGCGAGCCGCGCGGTGTGGAACGCCGCAGAGAGATTGAGCGCAATGATCGCGTCCCATTTCTCGGGCGGAAAGTCCTCGACCGGCGCGACATGCTGCATCCCTGCGTTGTTGACGAGAACGTCAACGGGGCCCGCCGCGGCCATCATTGCGTCGACGCCGTGGGTCGTCGTGAGATCGCCAGCGGCGTACTTCGCGCCCAGATCGCCGCAGAGGCGATCGATCTCGTTCGTCTCGCCGAAGCCGTTGAGAACGACCTCCGCGCCTTGTGCCGCGAGCGCCCGCGCGATCGCAAGGCCGATCCCCGAGGTCGAACCGGTCACCAACGCGCGCTTGCCGACTAGGAACATGATGGTCTCCCTCGATAGCCACTTCGGCCTGATGGACGGCCGCCGTCAGCCCCCGTACTTCGCCGTGGCCTTCGCTGCTACTTCTTCGGCGCTCACGACAATGATCTTATTGACCCCCGCGATGAGGTCCATCGCCCCGCCCGGCAAATTGCCGAAACAGGGAACTCGATCTTGCGAGATGGCATCGCATCCCGGCGCGAAGACAAACCACTATAACTCTCCGCTTACCCCGTCGGCACCGGCCTCCCAGCCCCCACCGAGGGCGCGGAAGACATCGATTTGGGCGCGCGAGATGCGGGCATCCTGCTCCGCCAGTTGCGCAAGGGTCTCGGCCAGGGTCCGTTCGGCGTCGAGCCGGTCGAGCGAGTTGATGGCGCCCTCGCGCTGCTGCGCCTGGACGATGCGGGCGGCTCTCGCCGCTTCTTCGCTGGCGGACCGCAACGCGCGGCGGCGCTCGATGGCGCGGGTGTAGTTCGACAGCGCGGTCTCGGTCTCGGAAAGAGCGTTGAGGACGGCGCCGTCGAACGCAGCGAGCGATCCCGCCGTGTCGGCTTCGGCGGCATCGATCCGGGCGCGGATCGGTTCCTGGTTGGCGAACGTCCAGTTGAGCAGGGGGCCGAGCAGCCAGCGGAACGGGCCGCCGGTGAAGATGTCGCCGATGCTGCTCCCGGTCGAGCCGAGCGATCCGCCCAGCGTGATGCGCGGATAGAGATCCGCCGTAGCGACGCCGATCCGCGCGGTGTCGGCGGCGAGACGCCGTTCGGCCGCGCGGATGTCGGGCCGGCGGGCAAGGAGGTGCGCGCCGTCGCCGACCGGCAGAGGCTGCTCGATCTCGAGCACGATGCTGCGTTCGCCGGCGATCGGCGGCAGCTCGGCCGGTGCACGACCGGTCAGAGTGGCGAGCCGGAACAGCGCGGCCGCCCGATCGGCCTCGATCGCCGGAATTTCGGCCGCGCGCTGATCGCGCAAGGTCGCGACGCGCGCGACGGCGAGCCCGCTTTCGAGCCCGGCGTCATGGCGGCGGCGGGTCAGCGTCAGGGAACGGTCGAGCAAGTCGACGATCTCGTTCGCCACGCGCAACCTCGCGGCGCCCGATGCCGCATCCGCATAAGCGCGCGTCGTTTCGGCGACGACCATCACCCGCACCGCGTCGGCGTGCGCCTGGCTGCTGGCGAGATCGGCCCGGGCGGCCTCGATCCCGCGGCTAATCCGGCCGAACAGGTCCAGCTCGTAGGATACATCGAGCCCGGCGTCGTAAGACCAGTCCTCTCGTTCGGCACCGGCGGGCACTTGGCTCTCCGGCAGCCGGCC
>JAEZCZ010000056.1 GCA_023433305.1 Pseudomonadota bacterium
CACCCGCGCCCCCCCGCCACTGGGGGGGGTGACGCCGTTGGGAGGTTCAGGCCGCCTTGAGCGAAGCCCAGGCCCAGTCGAGCCAGGGGCCGAGCGCCTCGACGTCGGCGGTGTCGACCGTCGCGCCGCACCAGATGCGCAGGCCCGGAGGGGCATCGCGATAGCCGGCGATGTCGTAGGCCGCGCCTTCCTTCTCCAGCAGGCCGGCAAAGGCCTTGATGAAGTCGGTGTCGGCGCCTTCGACCGTGAGGCACACCGAAGTGCGCGAGCGGATGCTCTCGTCCTCGGCAAGGTGGCCGAGCCAGTCACGCGCGGCGACGATCTTGTCGAGCGCCGCGGCATTGGCGTCGGAGCGGGCCTTGAGCCCTTCGAGCCCGCCGAGGCCCTTGGCCCATTCGAGCGCCCAGATCGCGTCTTCGACCGCGAGCATCGACGGAGTGTTGATTGTCTCGCCCTTGAAGATGCCCTCGGCGAACTTGCCCTTGGCCATCAGGCGGAACACCTTCGGCAGCGGCCATGACGGCGTATGGCTTTCGAGCCGCTCCACCGCCCGCGGGCCGAGGATCAGCACGCCGTGCCCGCCCTCGCCGCCGAGCACCTTCTGCCACGAGAAGGTCGCGACATCGATCTTGTCCCACGGAATGTCGTAAGCGAACACCGCGCTCGTGGCGTCGGCGAAGCTCAGGCCCTCGCGGTCGGCGGGGATCCAGTCGCCGTTCGGCACGCGTACGCCCGAGGTGGTGCCGTTCCAGGTGAACAGCACGTCGTTCGACCAGTCGACCTGGCGCAGGTCCGGGATCTGGCCGTAGTCGGCGCGCAGGATCGTCGGATCGAGCTTCAATTGCTTGGCGACATCGGTGACCCAACCCTCACCGAAGCTCTCCCAGGCCAGCGTGGTGACCGGGCGCGCGCCGAGCATCGACCACATCGCCATTTCGAAGGCGCCGGTGTCGGAGCCCGGGACGATGCCGATGCGATGCGTATCGGGGAGCTGCAGCACTTCGCGCATCAGGTCGATGCAGTACTGAAGGCGCGCCTTGCCGATCTTGGCGCGGTGCGAGCGCCCCAGCGATTCGGTTGCCAGCTTGTCGGGGGAATATCCCGGCGGCTTCGCGCAGGGACCGGAAGAAAAAAACGGACGCGCAGGCTTGCGCGCCGGTACCGTAATCTCAGTCATGTAGACTCTCCTCGCAGAGAGCTCGCGCGGCGTTGGGACCGCGTGGCCCGCGGCGGCCCCTAAAGACCGGCAGGGACAAGTCAAGGACGATTGCGGTTGCATCGGCAACGATCGCTGCGGACGCGAGGGATTCACACTCAATTCAGTGTGTGTTATCCTAGACTTACCATGTTGAACGAGGACGGGGCATGGTTAGCAAGGGTTTGGTCGTACTGGCAGCCGCGGCTTTTGTCGCGGGCTGCTCCGCGCTGCCGGAGCGGGCTTCGGATCGGCCGCCCGACCGCCGTGGCACCGCCGGCACGAGCGTCGGCGCGATGCCGGCCCCCTACAACCCCGCGACCGGCCAGTGCCTCGCCGAGCTCGGGCAGATGGGCGCGCAGTACACGGCCGTGCCCGATCGTTATTTCGAACAGGGCTGCTCGATCACCGGGACCGTGCAACTGGCCGCGCTGCCCTCGGATCGCTCGCAACTCGGCGTGAACAACCTCGGCCCGGTAACCTGCGCGGTGAGCCAGGCGTTCACCGGATGGGCGCGCTATGGCGTGGACCGGGCCGCGCGGCAGATCCTCGGCTCGCCCGTGCGCAGCATCGAGACGATGGGCAGCTATTCGTGCCGCAACGTCGCCGGATCGGGCCGCCGGTCCGCCCACGCCACCGGGGACGCTATCGACATCGGCGGTTTCGTGCTCGAGGACGGCAGGCGCATCATGGTGAAGAGCGCGTGGTTCGGGGGCACCGACCGCGAGCGCGAGTTCCTTAGGGTCATCCAGCAGAGCGCCTGCAAGCGTTTCGACACCGTGCTCGGCCCCGATTACAACAGCGCCCACCACGACCATCTGCACGTCGAAGGCGTGATCGGCACGAAGAGCTACTGCCGCTGACGCTTGGTCCGGCGACCGTCGCCTTCGTCGCGTCGACCGATCTGGCCCGCGACCCCCACTTCGGCGCCGCGCACTCTATCCCGACCCTCAGTCGGAGGCGTCGCCGCGGCACCCAGCTTCGAATCGAGCCAGAGGCGCACGGCATCGGCGGCATGGCCGGCGCGCAGCTTGGTCATCATGTTGCCGCGATGAATCTCGACCGTGCGCGGGCTGATATCGAGCCGCCGCGCGATTTCCTTGTTGGAGGAGCCCGCGCTCAGCAATTCGAGCACCTCGCGCTCGCGCCTGCTTAGCAAGGCGATGGCGCGGCGCGCCTCGACCTGGCGGCGGCGGCCTTCGATGTGCTGGCCGGCCTCGGCGATCACGTCATGCAGGCGGCGAGCGAAACGGCCCATTTCGAGCGGCAGACGCAGGTAATCGAGCGCCCCGGCCTTGATCGCCGCCACGACCTGCTCGGTCTCCGGCTGGGGCGAAACCATCACGACGGGCAGCCACATGCCCGCTTCGCCGAGTTGCCGGATCAGATCTCGGGCCATGTCCGGAGTGCCATCGTCGGCCGCCATCACGATGCCTTCGTGCGGCGGGCGTGCCAGCAGCTCGCCAAGCTCGCCATAGACCTCCGCATGGTGGCCGAGGGCAAAGACGATCCGAGCCTGCTCCGCACGGGAACGGCTGTCGCCGCATACGATATGCAATATCGTCCGGTCCATGTTGTCACATTGCCCCCCGCGGCCACCAGGCGCATTTGGGGGCCGCGCGAATGCGGTGTTATTTCCCCGGACCCCGGCGTGTAATACGGCGGAATGCCTAGGGGAAATTGCGTCCATACCGGATTAAGCCGAGAGCGTTAATGCCCTTTTCCGGTACAACGTGAACGCCGTTTTCGTATCGGTTAAGTAAATCCCCCTAATCAAGCCTTCTGGTAGAAGGTGTAGTCGGGCAGAGAATGGAACGCGGTTCGCAGTGCTTCGCTCCAGCTGCTTGAAATGGCGTCGAAATACGGGTCACCATGCTCGATACGGCGCTCGTGGAGAGGCTCGAACTTGTCGCGCTTGACGACCAGCAGATCGAGCGGGAGGCCGACCGAAAGATTGGCTTTCAAGGTGGAATCGAAGCTCACCATCAGCAGCTTCGCGGCGTCCTCGAAGCTCATCTTGCGGTCGTAGCCGCGGATCAGGATCGGTCGGCCATACTTGGTTTCGCCGATCTGGAAGAACGGCGTGTCCCAGCTCGCTTCGATGAAGTTTCCTTCGGGGTAGATCAGGAACAGCCGCGGCTCCATCCCCTTGATCTGTCCCGCGACGATCAGCGAGGCGGTGAACCGCCCCTTGCCGTGCATGCCGTTCTCGTCCTGGGTCTGCCGCACGGTCTCGCGCAGCAACTTGCCGGCTTCGGCGGCGACCTGGAACATCGTCGGCAGCTCGAACAGCGAATTGTGGCGGTCGGCCGGCGCCTTGGTGCGCTCCTCCAACCGACTGATGACGGCCTGCGTGGTGGCGAGGTTGCCGGCGGTCATCATGGCGATCATCCGCTCACCCGGCTTGCACCAGTGGAACATCTTTCGGAACACGGAGATATTGTCGACGCCCGAGTTGGTCCGCGTGTCGCTCATCAGCACCAACCCCTGATCGAGCACCATTCCAACGCAATACGTCATGTCGTTTCCTGCCAGTTTCGGACCCGTACCAACGGGGCCGTTCCCCTTACTGTTCCGCGGTCTGCTGCGCCACGGCCAGTTCGACCGACAGTTCCTCCGCCGCGACCCCGAAGCTGATCCCCGTGATCGGCGCTGCGTCGCGGTAGTCTCGTCCGGTGGCAACGCGCACGTAGCGCGGATCCGGGCTGATGCCGTTCGAGATGTCGAACCCCAGCCAGCCGAGCCCGTGGACCCAGGCCTCCGCCCAGGCATGAGTGGCTTCCTGCTCCACGCGATCGTCCATCATCAGGTAGCCGCTGACATAGCGCGCCGGAATCTCGAGCGAGCGGGCCGCGGCGATGAAGATGTGGGCGTGGTCCTGGCATACCCCGTGGCCCGCCGCGCAGGCCTCCTCCGCCGTGGTGTCGACGTGCGTATGGCCCGTGTCGTAGGTGACCCGCTCGCGGATCGCTGCCGAGAGATTGTGCAACGTCGGAACCATGCCTTCCGGACTGCGCTCGATCGAGGCGATCAGTTGCCGGATACGCGGTCCGGGCTCGGTCAGGTCGGTATGGCCGAGGAATGCCCACAGCGGCAGATGCCCCGAATGGTGGCCGAGGACGCCGGCCTTGTCCTCGGTCTCGACCGTGCCATGGCACGTCACGGCGACGTCCGTCGCGCCTTCGAGCACCGATACGAGCGTGACGTGATTGTGGTTCTGGTCGTCGTACGAGAGCTCTTCCTGAACTCCCTCGTACTCCATGGTCCAATCGAGGATGCGCTGGCCCTGGGTTTCCTTCGGCGTCAGGCGCAGGCGCTGCAACCCGTGCGCGATCGGCTCCCTGAAGCGGTATCGGGTGACGTGGCGGATGGCGAGGCGCATTCGATACCCTCAGCTCGTGAAGCGATATTGCTCGGCGATCGCGCTGGCGACCGCCTGGTTGCGCGCGACGAAGCCGATCAGGAACTCGTGGAGCCCCTCGTCGAAAATGGCGTCGATCGACTTGCCGGTGAGCTGCTGGTCGGCGAGCCGCATCAACTCGTGCGCGGGGCCTTCGTGGCCGTGGAGCCGCGCGAGCGCCGAGAGGTTTTCGCGCATGGTGGCATAGCAGAACGCCAGGCTGCGCGGAAACCGGTCATCGAGGATCACGAACTCGGCGATCGAACGCGCATCCATCCGTCCGGCGTTGAGCCAGCGATAAGCGCGCTCTCCGGACAACGACCGCAGCACGTTGTCCCACTGCGCCGTATCGAGCGCAGTGCCAACGTAAGCGAGAGAAGGCAGCAGGAGGTAGTATTTGACGTCGAGGATGCGCGCGGTGTTGTCGGCCCGCTCCAGAAACGTCCCGGCCCGCGCGAACGAGTAGATCTCGTTGCGCATCATCGAGCCGTGTGTCGCACCGCGCACCAAAGTCGATTCCCGCCGGATCGCCGCCAGCGCCTGATTCAGGCTCGAATCGCGTATCGGGCGTGCAAGCATCTCGCTCAGGCTCATCCACCCGTCGTTGATGGCCTCCCAAACCTCGAGTGTGATCGCGGAGCGACAGGTGCGAGCATTGAAGCGCGCACGCTCGACCATGGACAGCACGCTCTCGGGGTTGGCCTTGCCGCGCAGCACGAAGTCGCAAACGTGCGCGCTGGTGAAATCGTCATGGGCCGCCGCGTACCCCTGCATCAGACCGAGCGTGGTGAGAACCGAACGCCATTCCGCGTTCGCCGCCTCGGCTCCGCGCGTCAGCGCCATGCGATGCCCCGCGGCCAGTAGCCGCGCGGTATTCTCCGCCCGCTCGAGATAGCGGTACATCCAGAAGATGCCGTTGGCGACGCGGCCTAGCATGAGGAAAGCCGCCGCATCAGTCGTCCAGCACCCAGCTGTCCTTGGTGCCGCCGCCCTGGCTCGAATTGACCACCAGCGAGCCCCTTTTGAGCGCCACGCGGGTCAAGCCGCCCGGCGTTATGTCCACGCCGTCGGGCGAGACGAGCACGAAAGGCCGCAAGTCGACATGGCGCGGCGCCAGCCCGTGCTTGGTGAAGATCGGCACTGTCGACAGCGCCAAAGTCGGCTGGGCGATGTAGTTGCTGGGGTTAGCCCGCAGCTTGCCGCGAAACGCCTCCAGATCGCGCTTGCTGGCGGCGGGGCCGATCAACATGCCGTAGCCTCCGGAGCCATGGACCTCCTTCACGACCAGCTCGTGAAGATGCGAAAGGACGTACTTCAGGCTGTCCGGGTCGGCACAGCGCCAGGTCTGCACATTGGGCAGGATCGGCCGTTCGCCGGTGTAGAACTCGACGATCTCGGGCATGAACGAATAGATCGCCTTGTCGTCGCCAATGCCCGTCCCGGGCGCGTTGGCAATCGTGACGCCCCCCGCGCGATAGACGTCCATGATTCCCGGTACGCCGAGAACGCTCTTCGGATTGAAGGTCAGCGGGTCGAGGTACTCGTCGTCCACCCGGCGATAGAGCACGTCGATCGGCCGGAAACCGCGCGTGGTCCGCATTTGCACCCGGCCTTCGACGACCCGCAGATCGCTGCCCTCGACCAGCTCGGCGCCCATCTGGTCGGCGAGGAAGGCGTGCTCGAAATAGGCGGAATTGTAGATCCCCGGTGTCAGCACCGCGACGACCGGCGTGTCGGGAGCGCCCTCCGGCGCGCAGGCCGCGAGGCTCTTCGCCAGACGGCGTGGATAGTTCGAAACCGGCTGCACCTTCACGCGCGCGAACAGCTCGGGGAACATCGCCATCATCGTCTCGCGGTTCTCGAGCATGTAACTGACCCCGCTGGGGGTGCGGGCGTTGTCCTCGAGCACCATGAACTCGTCGGGCCCGGTCCGGACCAGGTCGATGCCGACCACATGCGTGTAGACGCCGCCCGGCGGCGTGAACCCAACCATCTGCGGCAGCCAGGCCTTGTTGTTGCGGAACATCCGTTCGGGAAGCCGGCCCGAACGGATGATCTCCTGCCGGTGATAGAGATCGTGCATGAAGGCGTTGAGCGCCCGCACCCGCTGCTCGATCCCGCGCGACAGCCGTCGCCATTCCGCCCCGGTGACGATCCGCGGCACCATGTCGAACGGTATCAGCCGTTCCTCGGCCGCCTCGCTGCCGTAGACGTTGAAGGTGATCCCGGTGCGGCGAAAGACGCTCTCGGCTTCCGAGCCCTTGCGGCGCAGCCAGCCCACGTCCTGCTCGGATAGCCAGGCGCTGTACTCGCGATAAGCTTCGCGCACCGAGCCGTCCGGCTCGTGCATTTCGTCGAATTGGGAAAGGCTGCCCGCGTTCATGGATCCCTGTTTAGACGCGAGCCAAGGTCGCACGGTTCGGGTGAACCGCCAAGCCCGTCACGTCACAGGAAATGCGCTCAACCCCGGTCCAGTTCCTCGGCGACCGCGCGGATCGCCTCGGCGGAATGCGCGAAACCCAGGTGCGTGCACCGCAAGGCGATCGCGCGGTCGCGCTCGCCGCACCGTCCGCACGCGCTGCGCGGAGAGACGACGCCGTCGCGCGGGCTCCAAAGCGCCACCGTCTCGACCGGCGGCTTGACCGAGACTTGCGCCTCGATCGGCGGCTGCTCGACCGAATGACCCGTCACTAGCTGGTATATCTGCCAGGCATTGTTCGCATAGAGCGTGCCGGAGAACGGCGTGCCCATCGTCACCACCTTGGCGACCAGCCCGGGATGTCGCTTGGCGAGCTCGCGGGCGAATATTCCGCCCAGGCTCCACCCCACCAGCACGACGTCCTGGCCGTAGCGCGCGCGGATATGCCTGACGCGGTCCTCGAGCAGCGCGAAGTTCTCCTCGGTGGGCCCGAGATTGAAGCCGAGTCCCCAGCGCTTCACCTTGTGCCCCGCCCGTTCGAGACATTTCGCCATGTAGCGCATGCGCAGCGGATGCGTGCCGAAGCCCGGCAGGAGCATGACGACCCGGGGATGCTCGGTCCGCGGCAGCGCGAAGGGATCGCGGAACATTCGCGCGACCGGCTCGGCCCAGGCCGACAGCTCGCCCAGCAGCAGGCGCCCGTGCGGTCCGCGCGCCCCGGGCGGAGGTTTGTGCCGCATGAGCTCCACCCGGCGGGCGATCGGGCCCACCGCGGAACCGGCTAGGGCGTGAGCGTTCATGGCTTCATCTTAAGCGTCATCGCTTGTCCCTCGATGAACGCCTCGTTCGGCCCAAGTTTCCGCGGCCCCGCCGCGGCCGCGCTCAGGCGGCGCAGTCCCCGATGCGCTGCGACGTCACCCGCATCTTCATGCGCGTGGGGCCCATCCCTGCCATTTCCTGGCTCATGTCCATGGTCATGACCGAGCCTTCGGCGGTCATCGTGCCGTCCATCTTCACCGTGCTGGTGCCGCCACCTTCGGCGGCGCACTGCATGTCGGCGGTCACGTTGCCGCCCGACACGTTGAACGAGCGCATCGTGCAGTCGCTCTCGGCGAGGTTCTTGACCATCTCCTCGGCGCCGTTCTGCGCGACGTCTTCCTCGGTCATGCAGAAGCTGTTTCCTTCGGCCAGCCCGCCGGCGAAGGCCTGCTGCATCTGCTCCTTGGCTCCCTCCGGCAGACCCGGCGCGTCGAATTCGAGCAGCTCGAGCGAGGCGCGATACTGACCCGGCAGCGGCTGGATCATCCCCTCGGATGCTGCGGCAATCTCCTCGGCCGAAACGTTGCCGTCGGCATCGGTATCCGCGTCGCCCCCGCAGGCGGCCAAGGCGATCGCCGCGGCGAGCGGCAGCGTGTGAACCAGGCGCATTCGAGTTCCCCTTTGTCCGAACGGCCGCAGCCGCGTTGGCCCTAGGCTAACAGCGACACGCCATGCTGCCAACGATTGCGGTGAGGCATGCCATGTTCCATATTCGTACACATGGCCGAACTCGTCATTCGCAGAGGCTTGGAGGAACCCGACACCTCCGAAGCGTTCGTTCCGCACAAACCGCAGCGCCCCGAGAAATCGATGGGCGGCCGCCGGTTCGAGCTCGTCTCGGACTACCAGCCGGCCGGCGCCCAGCCGACCGCGATCCGCGAGCTGGTGGACGCGGCGCTGGAAGGCGAGAAGACCCTGGTGCTGCTCGGCGTCACCGGCTCGGGCAAGACCTTCACGATGGCCAAGGTCATCGAGGAGCTGCAACGCCCCGCCCTGGTCCTCGCCCCGAACAAGATCCTCGCCGCCCAGCTCTACGGCGAGTTCGCCAGCTTCTTCCCCAACAACGCGGTCGAGTATTTCGTCTCCTACTACGACTACTACCAGCCCGAGGCCTACGTGCCCCGGTCGGACACCTACATCGAGAAGGAAAGCTCGGTGAATGAGGCGATCGACCGCATGCGCCACTCGGCCACGCGCGCGCTGCTCGAACGCGACGACGTGATCATCGTCGCCTCGGTCTCGTGCCTCTACGGCATCGGCTCGGTCGAGACCTATTCGGCGATGATCTTCGACCTCAAGAAGGGCGCGACGGTCGACCAGCGCGAGATCATCCGCAAGCTCGTCGCGCTGCAATACAAGCGCAACGACGCCGCCTTCGCACGCGGCAACTTCCGCGTCCGCGGCGACAGCCTCGAAATCTTCCCGAGCCACTACGAGGACATGGCCTGGCGGGTCAGCTTCTTCGGCGACGAGATCGAGGAGATCAGCGAGTTCGACCCGCTCACCGGCCAGAAGGGCGCGAGCCTCGACACCGTGCGCGTCTATGCGAACTCGCACTACGTGACGCCCGGCCCGACGATGAAGCAGGCGATGGCGGCCATCAAGTTCGAGCTCGAGGAGCGTCTCAAGGAGCTTCACGCCGAAGGCCGCCTGCTCGAAGCCCAGCGGCTGGAGCAGCGCACCAACTTCGACCTCGAGATGATCGCCGCCACCGGAAGCTGCGCCGGCATCGAGAACTATAGCCGCTTCCTCACCGGGCGCCTGCCGGGGGAGCCGCCGCCGACGCTGTTCGAGTACCTGCCCGAAAACGCGCTGCTGTTCGTGGACGAGAGTCACCAGACGGTGCCGCAGATCGGCGCGATGGCGCGCGGCGACCACCGCCGCAAGCTGACGCTCGCCGAGTACGGCTTCCGCCTGCCGAGCTGCATCGACAACCGCCCGCTGCGTTTCAATGAATGGGACGCGATGCGCCCGCAGACCTTTGCCGTTTCGGCCACTCCGGGCGGCTGGGAAATGGAGCAGACCGGCGGCGTGTTCGCGGAGCAGGTCATCCGGCCGACCGGCCTGATCGACCCGCCGGTCGAGATCCGCCCGGTCGAGGACCAGGTCCAGGACTGCATCGCCGAGTGCAAGGCCACCGCAGCCAAAGGGTACCGTACGCTCGTCACCACCCTCACCAAGCGCATGGCCGAGGACCTGACCGAGTTCATGCACGAACAGGGCGTCCGCGTGCGCTACATGCACTCCGACGTCGAGACCCTCGAACGCATCGAGCTGATCCGCGACCTTCGCCTCGGCGTCTATGACGTGCTGATCGGCATCAACCTGCTGCGCGAAGGTCTCGACATCCCCGAGTGCGGCCTGGTGTGCATCCTCGACGCCGACAAGGAAGGTTTCCTGCGTTCGGAGACTTCGCTGATCCAGACCATCGGCCGCGCCGCGCGCAACGTCGATTCCAAAGTCATCCTCTACGCCGACCGGATCACCGGCTCCATGGAACGCGCGATGGCGGAAACCGAGCGCCGGCGCGAGAAGCAGAAGGCCTATAACGAAGAGCACGGCATCACGCCGACCACGATCAAGCGCCAGATCGCCGACATCGTGGCCCACACCGCCAGCCGCGACGGGGTGCTGGTCGACACCGGCGACGACGAGCGCAACAACCTCGTCGGCCACAACCTGCGCGCCTACATCGAGGACCTCGAAAAGCGCATGCGCGCCGCCGCTGCGGACCTCGAGTTCGAGGAAGCCGGTCGCCTGCGCGACGAGATCAGGCGCCTCGAAGCCGACGAGCTCGGCCTCCCCGACAGCGACAAGAAGGCCCCGGTCGTGGGCCGAAGCAACGAAGGCCGTCCCGGCACGCGCAAGACGCGCTACGGCAAGACCCAGCGGAAGTGGGGCCGGTAAGGGGCTGAACCGACGAAGCGTCCGAAGTGCGGCTCGGCAGGGGACGATAACGGTGTGGTTGCATGAGCGACATCGCCCGGAGAGCGGGCGGAGGGCGGCAGGCGCTCTACGCGGCGCTGTCCGAAAACGGCAATCCCCACGCTCGAAACCCTGACTTCCGTGTTGAATGCCCTTGGACCGCAATTGACGGTGCAAAAGCGCGCCGCGTAAGGCGCCGTGATGCGCGCCGCTTTCCTCGTGACCTGTTTGCTCCTCGCCGCCTGCGGCAATGGCGCCGATGCGCCGGTGCAGGCTCAGCGCATTTCGCTGGAGGACGCGCGCGCCAAGGTCGCAGAGCCGCTGCTCTCGCCCGACACGAAGGGCGCCAGCTGGAAAGTCGCCGCGAACGGGCAGTCGATCGACTTCGGCCGCGAAGGGGCGGAGCCGTGGCTCACCCTCGCCTGCGACGTGCGGCAGGCTCCCGCCACGCTCACCATCATCCGCCACGCGCCGACGCGCCCCGGGCTGAAGGCGCTGTTCCCGGTGCTCGGCAACGGCATGATCTCGCGCTTCGAGGTCGATGCCGCGCTGCATGACGGCGAGTGGCGCTGGGAAGGCGCCATGCCGGCCACTGACCCGATGCTCGAGGTGTTCACCGGCCCGCGCGAGCTCCAGGCGACGCTTCCCGGCGCAGGATCGCTGATGATCGACGGCAGCCGCATTCCCGGCGAATTCGTCGAATGGTGTCGCGCCGGCGGCCGCGTCCTGCGCGCCGAACAGGCCGAGGCGGCGGAGCCGGCAGAGCCTCCGGCCGAGTAGCCTGGTCGCGCTCGACCGACGCGTCACGAAAACATTTTCCTATTTGCGGTTTTTGTGGCTCATCCTGTCGGATGAAGCCCGAATCACCTTCCGCCCGCCCCTCGCGCAGCGCCCGTCAGCCGCGCATCCTCCCTTTCCGCCCCGTGCCCGTGCGCGAACGTTGCGACGGATGGACGCCGCGGCGCCAGACCGACTTTCTCGGCTACCTTGCCGAGACCGGCTCGGTCGCAGCCGCGTGCCGCCACGTCGACCTGAGCCGTGAGGCCGCCTATAGCCTGCGCCGCCGGGCGGGCGCCGAAAGCTTCGCGGCGGCCTGGGATGCGGCGCTCGGCGCGCCCGTTCGGAACTTGACGGATCACGATCTCGAATACCGCGCGATGCGCGGGCTCATTCGCCCCGTGATGCGCAACGGAAAATACGTCGGCACGCATCGGAAACCGGACAATTCCGCGCTTTTGCGGCTGCTCGCGCGGTTCGACAGGCTGCTCGCCGACGACGAGCGCAGCGGGATCGTCGGAAAAAATAAAAATGCGGGTTTTCCGTCAACCGAACTTGACGGTTTCGGGTTCAGGCCCCTCCCCGCCGCTCGGCGAGAGAAGTGAGCGTGTCCGGGGTCAGCACTTGCGGCAGCACTTCGCCCTCCGCACCCGGCGCGTACCACAAGTACAACGGCACGCCCGCCGCGCCGTGCGCGGTCAGGAAGCGGGTGATTTCGGGGTCGCGCCGCGTCCAGTCGCCGACCATCGCGACCACGCCCGCTTTCTCGAACGCTTCCTTGGTGGCCTCGCGCTCGATCGCCACGCTCTCATTGACCTTGCAGGTCAGGCACCAGTCGGCGGTGAACCAGACGAACACCGGCTTGTTTGAAGCGCGCGCCTCGGCCAGCGCGGGCTCGCTGAAAGGGACGGCCGCGAGGATGCTCTCCGCGCTGGAGGACGCTCGCGGCATGTGTGCAAAAGGGAGAATCGCGATCGCGGCAGTTCCGAGAGCCAGCATCGCGAACATCGTGAAACGCCGGCCGCCCCGCCACGCGACCAGCAGCACGACTACCACAATCGCCAGTCCGAGAGCTGCCAGCGCGAACCACTCGCCACCCAGTCGCCACGTCAGCCACAGCAGCGCCAGCGCGGTGAGGCCCATCGGCACGGCGAGGATCTTGCGGAACGTATCCATCCACTTGCCGGGCTTCGGCAGCATCTTCCGCAGCGCCGGCACGAACCCGAGCAACAGGAACGGCAGCGCCAGGCCCAGGCCGAGGGTCGCGAACAACAGCAGCGCCAGCCACCACGGCAGCAGCAGCGCGGCCCCGAGAGCCGCCGCCATGAACGGTCCGGTGCAGGGGGTGGCCACGAACGCCGCGAGCAGCCCGGTCGAGAACGCACTCGCCCGCCCACCCGAACGGGTGATCGACAGCGAGGGCAGCTCGTACAGCCCCGCGAAGTTCGCCGTGATCGCAACCGCCAGCACGAGCAGCGCGACCACTACGCCAGGCTCCTGCAACTGGAAGGCCCAGCCGATCTCGCTGCCCAGCGCGCGCAGCACCAGCAGCAGCGCGCCGAGCGCAAGGCAGGCCAACACGACGCCGGCTGTATAGGCGACGCCCTCGCGTCGCGCGTCGGCTTCGCTCTCGCCCGCGCGCGCCAGCGTCATCGCCTTGAGGCTGAGGATCGGGAACACGCACGGCATCAGGTTGAGGATCAGCCCGCCGAGCAGCGCGCCTCCCAGGAGCGCCCACAGCGGCGCGAGCGGCATCGCATCGCCGGCGGCCACCAGCGTTCCGCCGCTGGGTACCTCGCCCGCCGCCGCCTCGAAGGTCACCCCGTTGCCCTGGTCGTCGAGCTTGAGGATGCCGGTGACCGAGTCCGCGCTCTCGGCGAGCCCCTCGCGCGGTATCTCGGCGACGAGCAGGTCGCCCTGGCGCCGGAAGGTCTGCGCGGCGCTATAGTCGACGAGTTGCTCGGTGCGCAGGAATACGTGCGGATCGCGCAGCTCGAGCGATGCCGGGAGGGGGATGGCCACGCGCAGGGTCTCGGCCGTGAGTTCGAACCGTGCCGGGCTGTCGAGCAGCGGCGGGACGGCGGTATGCCACTCGTCGAAGCGCGGATCGCTGCCCATCCCCTGTCCCAGCCGCAGCGTCAGCGTCGCGCTTTCGGGAACGCAGATCTCGTTGGTGCAGACCAGCCAGTCGCCCTTGACCTCGATCGGCACCGGATTGGCGACCGCCGCAGTATCCGGCACCGCGATCGGCACCAGTACCGCGTATTCGCCTTCGTAGACGTGGTTCATCAGCCCGGCGATCAGCAGCTTCTGCGGCACCGGGTAGAGCGGCTCTCCCGCGGTCCACCCCTCCGGCAGGTGCCACTCAAGCCTCATCCCGTAACCGGCGTCGCCGGGGTTCGCCCAATAGCCGTGCCAGCCCCGGTCGGGCGTGAACTTGATCGCCAAGGTCAGCGTCTCGCCCGGCACCGGCGGCCCATCGGCAATCAGCTCGGCCGCGAGGTGCCGCGTGCCGCTACCGGGAACGGCGAGCTGTGCCGAGGAGGGGAGCGCCAGCGTCAGCACCAGCAGGGCGAACAGGGCTTTGAGCAGAGGCATCGAGCTTGCGCGCATCGTCGCAATGGCTCTAGGGCAGTGGCCTATGGCGGACAAGCGCGACCTCCTGATCCTCGGCGGCGGCCTCGTCGGCATGACGCTGGCCCTCGCCGCCGCTCGCAAGGGCATTTCAAGCCACGTCGTCGACCGCGCCGACCCGGCCGAGCTGACCGCCGAAGGCTTCGATGGCCGAGCCTCGGCGATCTCCACCGCGAGCTGGAACCTGTTCGAGAACATCGGCCTCGCCGACGCGCTCGCTCCGCACGGCTGCCCGATCCAGTCGATTGCCGTCACCGACGGGATGAAGCCGGGGCGGATCGACTTCACGCCAGAGCCCCACGAAGGCTCGCTCGGCGTGATGTTCGCCAACCGCCAGCTTCGCCTCGCGCTGTTCGAAGCGGCGAAGGACGAACCGCTGATCGCCTGGCACGCCCGCTCCGAAGTGCTCGAGCGCGAACGCGGCGAATTCGGAGTCTCCGCCACGATTTCGAGCGGCGAGAGGCTCCCCGCCTCGCTGATGGTCGCCGCCGAAGGCCGCAACTCGCCCACCCGCGAGGAAGCCGGCATTGCGGTGGCCAAGTGGGACTATCGCCACCGCGCGATCATCACCGTCCTGACTCACGCCAAGCCGCACGAAGGCGTCGCCTGGGAAATCTTCTACCCCGCCGGCCCCTTCGCGCTGCTGCCGATGCTCGACAAGCCCGACGGCAGTCACCGCAGCGCGCTGGTCTGGACGGTGAACGAGCGCGACGCCGCGGGCGTCCTCGCCCTCTCCGACCGAGCTTTCATCGCCGAAGTCGAAAAGCGCATGCACGGCCTCTACGGCGCGATCGCCGTCGACGGGCCGCGCTCGTCCTACCCCCTCGGCTTCCACCATACCGCGAAGATCACCGCGCAGCGCCTCGCCCTCGTCGGCGATGCCGGTCACGGTCTCCACCCGATCGCCGGGCAGGGTCTCAACGTCGGCCTGCGCGATGTCGGCGCGCTCGTCGAAGTCATCGTCGAAGGCAAGCGCCTCGGGCTCGACCCTGCAGACGCGCAATTGCTCACGCGCTACGAACGCTGGCGCGGCCTCGACACGTTCATGGTCGCCCTTGCCACCGACGGCCTCACCCGCCTTTTCGGCATTCCCGGCCGCATCCCGAGCGCGATCCGCCGTCTCGGCATGGGCGTGGTCCAGCGCACGCCGGCGCTGAAGTCCTGGTTCATGGACGAAGCGCGGGGCGCCTCGGGGCAATTGCCCGAGCTGCTCCGCGGCTAGTCTCCCGCGACGGGGCTCGGCTGCTCCACGCTCTGGCCGGCGCCGTCGCGCAGAGTGCGCGGCTCGAGAAGGGCCGTCGTTTCGAGCAGCTCGAGCGCTTGCTGCGCGGCGGCGTAGCGCTCGGCATCGGCCAGCCAGTCGGACGCTCCCGCCGCGTTCGGCATGTTGCGCACCTCGGAAACGGCGGCCTCGGTCCGCCCGCTTTCGAGGAACAGCCGGGCCCGCTCGAGCCTTCGCCTCGGTTCGGGCGACGGAGAGCTTTCGCGCCGCACGATGAACAGCTCGCTCAACTCGCGCGACAACCAGGTTAGCGCACCTTCCTCCGCCGGGTTCTCGGCCAGCGTCGGGGCCAGCCCGTTGAGCCGCGCGATCAGCCGGTCGAGCGTGACAGGGTCGCGCGAGGCATCGATCACCGTGCGCACCGCGTTCGGCTGCGCATCGCCGAACCGCAGCCGCAATTGGTCGCCAAGGTATCCAAGCGGCACACCGCGGTCGATCGAGCGGCGCACGGCAAAGACGACCAGCAGGGCCTCGGCCCGTGCGGCGTTGCCGGCGGCCGCCTGCGACTGGAGGTCGAGCCGCGAAATCCGTTGCTCGAGCGCCGCGACGCGCTGATCGATGCCGCCCTGCTGCTCGGCCACTTGCTCGACGCGTTGCGCGGCTTGCTCAGCGTCAGCCGGCGTTTCGCTCGCGACCGTCACGGGCGAGGCGGTGGCGTCGGGAGCCGGTTCGACGACCTGCTCTTCCGATAACACGTCGAGCGATGGCAGGCCCGGCATCCCCACCAGGACCCAGGTGCCCACGGACCCGAGCAGGAACGCCCCGAGGCCGAGCCCGATCAGGGCCCGCGTCTGAGTCCGTCGGCGGTCGATGACGGCAGAGGTGCTGGAGTATGGTTCGGCCATGGTTCCCTTGCGGTGCGTCTCGACCCTTTAGGATGCGGCCCCGTTGCCGGGTTCTTGGCACATCTTGCGCGCCAAAGCCAAGAGCGCCGCCTCGCTGGGTTCCGCGGCGGACCGTACCTCATGCCAACCCCCTCCGGCGCCAGCCGCGATGCGGGGGCCGAGCGCGGCCAACCGGAGGACAGCCCGGGGAACGCCTCGGCGGTCGCACTCGCTGGCAAAATGGCGTGCCGCCGCGGCCGAATGCAGCAGGACGAGAGCTCCATCCCGCAGCCGCGCAGCCAAGGCTTCGGGCAGCGGTGCGGGAACGCTTTCGTAGCCGACCCGAACGATCACCTCGATGCCGCGCGGCGGCGCCAGCGGTACATGTTCCGCGCCGGTCAGACGCAGCAGGCGCAACGGCGGCGCAAGCGTATCGACCAGGTCCTGCAATACGCCGCGCCCGATGGCTGCAACGGTAAAGCCCGCGGCTTCGGCGGCCGCCGCTGTGGCGCTTCCGACCGCGTAGACAGGCTTGCCGCGATAACGCTCGAGCGATGCCCCGCCATGCCGCACCGCGTTGGCGCTGCCGAGCAGGAAGCCGTCGATGGATTCGGCAGGCGGCGCCTCCCAGGCGAGCGGCCGAATCTGGAATAGCGGGCAACCGTACATCGAAAGCCCCGCCGCCCGGCCCGCCTCGACCGTGGCCGAGCAACCGGGCTCGGGACGTATGGTAAGAACCAAGCTCACCGCGCGCCGGAAAAGTGCGCCGCGATCCCCCCGGTGGCGCGCGCAAGCAGGTCTTCGGCCAGACGGGTCGGCGCGATGTCGTCGTCGCTTGGAAACGTTGCGGATCCGTCCACCCGCTCCACGCCGTCGGGGCTGAACAGCGCGGCGCGCATCGTCAGCATGTCGCCCTTGGCATCGCAGAGAACCGCGATCGGGCTGTGGCAGCTGCCTCCGAGCGCAGCGAGCAGCGCGCGTTCGGCCATCGCTTCGGCGCGGCTCGGGCCGTGATCGATCGCGGCGAGCCATTCGCGGGCCCGCGCGTCGTCGGTTCGGCACTCGATGGCGATCGCGCCCTGTGCCGGGGCGGGAAGCCAGTCTTCAAATGCGAGCGCATGACCCGTCCCGGTCTCGCCAAGTCGAGCAAGGCCGGCAGCGGCGAGGAAGGTCGCATCGACCTCTCCCGCAGCGAGCTTGGCCAGTCTCGTCGCGACATTGCCGCGGAAAGTCACCACGCGGCAATCCGGCCGGGCGTGAAGCGCCTGCGCCGCGCGCCGCGGGGCGCTCGTGCCGATCACCGCGCCTTCCGGGAGCGCCGCGAGGCTCGCGGCGCCGATGAGCACGTCGCGCTTGTCCGCGCGCGGCAGGATCGCGGCTATGGCGAAGCTGTCAGGGCGCCAGGTCTCGACGTCCTTGAGCGAGTGGACCGAGGCATCGATTTGCCCGTCGAGAAGCCAACCGTCGAGCTCGCGCGTCCAGAGCGCCTTGCCGCCTATTTCGGCGAGCGGGCGATCCTGCACTTTGTCGCCGCTGGCAACGACCGGCACCAGCTCGACCGCGCTTTCGGCCCAGCCATGTGCCGCGCAGAGCCGGGCGCGCGCCTCCTCGGCCTGCGCCATCGCGAGCGGCGAACGGCGCGTGCCGAGCTTGATGAGGGGTTGGCTAGCCATCGGGTCGGCTTGCCCTAGCCAGCGTTTGCGTCCAGTGGAAGCACCCCATGAGGTTGGTACTCGGCATCGAGAGCAGTTGCGACGAGACCGCCGCCGCGCTGGTGACGGACGATCGCCGGATCCTGGCGCAGGCCATCGCCTCGCAGGACGATCGCCACGCGCCCTACGGCGGCGTCGTCCCCGAGATCGCCGCCCGCGCCCACGCCGAGCGCCTTTCGCCGCTGATTGAGCGCGTGCTCGACGAGGCAAAGGTCACCCTCGCGGATTGTGACGCCGTCGCCGCGACGGCCGGACCCGGCCTCATCGGCGGGGTCATGGTCGGCCTCGTCACCGCCAAGGCCCTCGCGATGGCCAGCGACAAGCCGCTTCTCGCCATTAATCACCTCGAAGGCCATGCGCTGAGTCCGCGGCTCGCCGACGCCACGCTTGAGTTTCCTTACGCGCTGCTGCTCGTTTCGGGCGGGCATTGCCAGCTTCTCGAAGTCTCTGGAGTCGGTCGCTACCGGCGCCTCGCCACGACGATCGACGACGCGCTCGGCGAAGCGTTCGACAAGACCGCCAAGATCCTCGGCCTCGGATTTCCGGGAGGCCCCGCGGTTGAGCGGATCGCGAGGGAAGGCGACCCGAACGCCGTCCCCCTGCCGCGCCCGCTTCTTGGCAGCGACGAGCCACATTTCTCGTTCGCGGGCCTCAAGAGCGCCGTCCTGCGCGCGCACGAGAGCGGCCAGCATCGCACGGCCGATATTGCCGCCAGCTTCCAGCAGGCCGCCATCGATTGCCTGTTGGACCGCTCGGAACGCGCGACCGACCGGATGGGCGATGTAACCGCGCTCGTGGTCGCGGGAGGCGTTGCGGCCAATGCCCGTGTGCGGCAGGCGCTGGAAGCGCTCGCCGAAAGTCGCGGGCTTCGCTTTGTGGCACCTCCCCCGGCGTTGTGCACGGACAACGCCGCGATGATCGCCTGGGCCGGGCTCGAGAGGCTCGCCGCCGGTGCGACAGGCGATCCGCTCGACATTTCCGCTCGCCCACGCTGGCCGCTCGACGCCGATGCGGAGCCTGTGCGCGGGGCCGGGGTGAAAGCTTGAGCACGCCGGCGATAGCCGTCGTCGGCGCCGGCGCGTGGGGCACCGCGCTCGCGCAGATGTTGGCCGGAGACGGCAGATCCGTGCTGCTCTGGGCGATCGAGCCTGAGCTGGTCGACGAGATGAACGCTCGCCGGAGCAACTCGCTTTATCTTCCCTCCGCCACGCTCGCCCCGACGATCCGCGCCACCAACGACCTCGCCGAAGCCGCACGGTGCGACCTCGTGCTGCTGGTGACGCCAGCGCAGCACCTGGGCCCAACCATGGCGCGCCTGCCGCGTTTCCCGCGCGACCTCGTCCTCTGCGCCAAGGGGATCGAAGCCGAAACCGGACGCATGATGCACGAGGTTGCCGCCGACGCCGCGCCCGGCAGCGACATCGCCGTCCTGTCCGGCCCGACGTTTGCGCACGAAGTCGCAGCCGGGCTTCCCACCGCCGTGACGCTCGCCTGCGGCGGCGGCGAGAAGCAGTGGCAACGCCTCGCACCCGCCATCGCACGGCCGACCTTCCGCCCCTACTACAGCGACGATCTGATCGGGGCCGAAGTGGGCGGTGCTGTGAAGAACGTCTTGGCGATCGCCTGCGGGGTCGTCGAAGGTCTCCAACTTGGCCAGAATGCCCGCGCAGCGCTTATTGCCCGTGGCTATGCAGAGATGCAGCGCTTCGGCGATGCGCTCGGTGCCCAGCGGGCGACACTTGCCGGCCTTTGCGGACTGGGCGATCTAGTGCTGACCTGTTCGTCGACGTCGAGCCGCAACTTTTCGCTCGGCAAGGCGCTCGGGGAAGGGAAAAATCCGCAAGTGCTCATGAGCGATCGCCGCACGGTTGCGGAAGGCGCGCACACCGCGCCGGTGCTCGTCGATCTGGCTGAGCGGCACGGCGTTGCCATGCCGATCGCGGAAGCGGTCTGCAGGCTCCTCGAAGGCGAGCCGGCCGAGACGATGGCGAGCGAGCTGCTCGCGCGGCCGCTCACCGCCGAGGGGCGGCTAGTTTGACGACGACCCCGGCGAGTGAAGGCCCGGGCGGCGATCTTGCCACGCTCGCCCGTGGCGGACAGGCCAACTTCCTCGGCTTTCTCCTTCGTCTCGCCGCTCGCCTGCCGTTTCTCTTCATCGCCGGCCGCTACTACGGGGCCGACGCACTGGGGCGCTTCGCTTCCGCGCTGGTGATCGTCGAGTTGATGGGCATGCTCTGCACCATCGGCGAGAAGCGGGGGCTGGCCCAGCGGTTGTCCGAATCCGATGGTGACCAGACCCATCTCGTCGCGGACGGTCTCACGGTGGCGCTTCTGCTCGGCAGCCTGGTGGCGCTGTTCCTCTGGCTGGTGCCGGCGCCGATGTTCCCTAGCGGCGACTATACCCAATACGACCGGCTGATCGTGCTCGCGATCCCGGCACTGGCGCTCACCGAGATCCTGCTCGCCGCCCAGGCCTATCGCTATGACATCGCTGCCACGGTCCGAGCGCGCGCCATCGTCGAACCCTGGACGATCTCGATCATGGCGGGCGTGTTCGCGCTGCTCGGGTCGCGGAGCGGGCTCTCGCTCGCCTACCTTGCCTCGATATACGCTGCACTGCTGACCGCTGCCTGGCCGTTCCTGCGCACCTACGGCCTGCCGCGCGGGTGGCGGCCATCGAGCGGCCGCATGGCGCGCATGACGGCCCGTGGACTGCCGCTGGCAGGCGCCGACACGATCGAGTGGGGTACCCGCCGCCTGGACGTTTACATCCTCGCGCTGTTCGCTGCCCCTGCCGCCGTCGGCATCTATTACATCGCCCAGCAGGTCGCGAGCCTGCCGCAAAAGCTCAAGACCAGCTTCGAGCCGATCCTAGGTCCCGTGCTGACCCGCAAGCTCAAGGAGAAGGACTACGGGGCAATCGCCAAGCAGGTCTGCCAGGTCGGATTCTGGATCACCGCCGCCCAGGCCGGTGTGGGCCTGGCGCTCGGCATCCCCGGCGAAGCGATCATGGGGCTGGTCGGTGCGACCTTCGTCGGGGGCACCGGCGCGCTCGCCTTCCTCCTGCTCGCGGAGGTGGTCGCGGCCACCGCAGTCGTCTCCGAAGCTGCGCTGGTCTATGTCGCACGGCTGCGCAACCTCTGGGTCTCGGTCGCGACCATCGCGCTCCAGGCCGCGCTGACGGTCGCGGCGATGCTCGTCGCCGATCGCCTCGGGTGGAACGAGGGCTGGCGTGCCGCCGCCGCGGCAGCGTGCCTGATGCTGGCACTGGGAGCGGCTTCGCTGACGAAAGCGCTAATGTTGAGCCGCATCCTGGGGCGGACGATCAATAACTGGCGCTGGGCGCTGGTCTGGGCCGCCGCGGCGGCGATCGTCATCGGTCAGCTCGTGATCCTTCTGCCCGAGTGGGCCCAGTTGGTCGTCGGCATCCCGGCGATCCTCGCTGTCTATGGCTGGATCATCTGGACGAAGGGTTTCGGCCCCGAGGACCGGGTGTTGTTCACGCGCAAGGTAACCCGAGACGAACAGGCTGAGCCCGCAGATTGACAGCGTGCAACTCGTGATCTGCAAGCTCTCGACGCAAGCTCGGTTGCGCGGTTAGAGGTCTGGCCATGCGCCTCTTTCGCAACGCCTACTTCGTTCTGGCGCTCGGCGCCGCGCTCGTCGCCTTGCTGGCGATCGTCGCCAGCAGGGTGACCGGGCCGGCGCTGACCGCCCGGCTCGCGGCACAAGCCACCGAGGCGATCGCCGAAGCGGGCGGCGCGCCGATCGTCGCGCGGTTCTCGACAGTGACAGGCTCGGCCAGCCGCCATCCCCGGCTTTCCGGCGGTGAAGGGATCAACGATAGCGTCCGCGATCGCGTGGCCAAGGCGCTGGCGAGGATTCCGGGCGTTGGCGGGATCCGCTGGTCGGACGGGACCGCTTTCGCCGAGACGGGCGAAGCTCCGATCGCACAGCTGCGATGCCAGGACGACGTCGACGCGCTGCTGCGCTCGCGAACCATTCGGTTCGAGGAAAGCTCGGCCCGTATCGACGCAACGAGCGGGGAACTGGTCGACGAGGTCGCCGCAGCGCTCCGCCCGTGCCTCGGCAGCATCATCGCGATCACCGGCCACACCGACGCGTCCGGGCCCGAGGCCGGCAATCTCCAGCTTTCGCTGGCTCGGGCCGAAGCGGTGCGCGACGCGCTCGTGCGGCGCGGCATACCGTCCGATGGGCTGCGTACGCGAGGCTTCGGCTCGCGCGCTCCCGTGCATGGGCTGGATGCGAGCGATCCTGCAAATCGGCGTATCGAGTTCTCCGTCATCGCCATCAAACCTGTCCGGCCGACGCCGGTCGATACACCCGGACCCCGCTAGCTAGTCCGAGATTGCATAACGCCGCGCCTGACCGTTAAAGCCGCTGCATGCCCATCTGGCTAGAACTCACCTTGCTCATGCTGATCGCCTACTCGATCGGCCTGGCCATCGGGTGGGCGATCTGGGGGCGTGGCTCGATGGGGAGGAATGCGAATGGGTGAGCTCGTGCAGGACAACTGGATTTTCCTCGTCATCGCGCTCGTGGTCGGGTTGCTGGTCGCCTGGTGGATTTTCGCCGCCACGCGCCGCACTCGTGTCGAGATCGCGCCACCGGAAGGTGACGCTCCGGCGAAGCGAAACCAGGCGCTGATCGATTCCCCGCCGGCCGCCGCATTCCCGGAGGTTCCGCCGCCCACCCCCGAGGGGATGGCCGGTGTTGGCGAAGCCGTGCAGGTCGCCGCCGACCTTGTCCCGCTCCAGCC
>JAEZCZ010000086.1 GCA_023433305.1 Pseudomonadota bacterium
GCGAAATGAACGCGATTCGCCCCTGGCGCACGATCCACCGGCGCCCGAGTCGCCAGATCATGGTCGGCAACGTACCGGTCGGCGGGGACGCGCCGATCACCGTGCAGACGATGACGAATACGCCGACGTCCGATGCGGCGGCCACGATCGACCAGATCCGGCGCTGCGAGGATGCCGGCGCGGACATCATCCGCGTCTCGTGCCCCGACGTCGAGAGCACCGCCGCGCTCGGCCAGATCGTGCGCGCGGCCAGCGTGCCGATCGTCGCCGACATCCATTTCCACTACAAGCGGGCGCTCGAGGCGGCCGATGCCGGCGCGGCGTGCCTGCGCATCAACCCCGGCAACATCGGCTCGAACGAACGCGTTGCCGAAGTGGTCCGCGCCGCGAAGGCCAACGGCTGCGCGATCCGCATCGGTGTGAACGCCGGCAGCCTCGAGAAGGACCTGCTCGAGAAATACGCCGAGCCTTGCCCCGAGGCGCTGGTCGAATCCGCGCTCGATCACATCAAGCTGCTCCAGGACCACGACTTCCACGAATACAAAGTGGCGGTGAAGGCGAGCGACGTGTTCCTCGCGGTCGCCGCCTACATGCAGCTCGCCGAGACGGTCGACTGCCCGCTTCACCTCGGCATCACCGAGGCGGGCGGCCTGATCGGCGGCACCGTCAAGTCGAGCATCGGCATGGGCAACCTGCTCTGGGCCGGCATCGGCGATACGATCCGGGTGAGCCTGTCGGCAGAGCCCGAGCAAGAAGTGCGCGTGGGGTTCGAAATCCTCAAGGCGCTCGGCCTGCGCACCCGCGGCGTGCGCGTCGTCTCGTGCCCGAGTTGCGCGCGCCAGGGCTTCGACGTGATCCGCACCGTCCAGGCGCTCGAGGACCGGCTGCAACACATCAAGACCCCGCTCTCGCTCTCGGTGCTGGGCTGCGTGGTCAACGGCCCCGGCGAGGCGCGCGAGACCGACATCGGCATCACCGGCGGCGGCGCGGGCAAGCACATGGTCTATCTCTCGGGCGTGACCGATCACCATGTGGCGGACGCCGACATGCTCGACCACATCGTCGAGCTGGTCGAGAAGAAGGCGGCCGAAATCGAAGCGGCCGAGGCGCTGCCCGCCGAAGCCGCCGAATAGCGTTTTACGGCTGCTTAAGGCGGCCGGCGTAGCATGGCGGCGTGAAACACGCGCCGATCCTGATGATCCTCGCCGCCGGCGGGCTGTTCGGTTGGTTCGCGCCGGACTTGTCCGAACGCGACGAAGCGACTGAGCCGGCTGAGGCGGAGCAGGCCGAAGCGCACGCCGCCGAGGGCGAGCCGCAAGCGGCCCTCCTCAGCCAAAGCGAGTGGAACGAGGGCGAGGTCGTCCTGCCCCGCGCGCCCGACGGGCACTTCTACGCCGAGGTTTCGGTGGACGGCGCCTCAGCACGCATGCTGGTCGATACCGGCGCCTCGGTGGTCGCGCTCACCGCCGACGATGCGGACAGGCTCGGCGTGCGCTGGAACGCCGCCGAGATCCGCCCGGTGGCGCAAGGCGCGAGCGGCACCGTCTACGGCGTCCCGGCACGGCTCGAGCACGTCCAGCTCGGCGAGATAGGGGCTGACGGGGTGGAGGCGGTGGTCGTGCCCGAGGGGCTCGGCATCTCGCTGCTCGGGCAGTCGTTCCTGTCCCAGGTCGGCCGCGTCGAAATGACCGACGACCGGATGACGCTCGGCGGCTGATCAGAAATAGATGTCGACGTAGTCGGTCAGTCCATCGCACCACTCGAACTCGCGCAGCCGCCAATAGGGCCGGTTCTGCGTGATCGCGAAATGCCAGGTCTTGTCCGCCTCGCAGCGCCTCCCCGCGTCCGGCGTGTCGCGAATCGAGATGCGGCCGTCGAATACGAAGTAGTCGGCCCCGATCTCGCGCACCTCGCCGTCGATCTCGAGCCGGCCGGGCCCGTCGGCTTCGTCCTGCGAGCCGCGCAGCCGGATCGTGCCGTTCTCGTCCCACGCGTCGAATGAGCCGCGATAGTTCCAGGAAATCCATTGCAGCGTGATGCCGTCGGCCCCGAGCAGCCGCTCGGCCGCGGCCCGGTCGAGGATCTTGGTTCCGGCCGTCGACGGCACCGCGGGCGGAAGGGTCGACGCGGGTGGCGTCTCGGCCACGCAAGCCGCGAGCATGAGAAAGGCGATAGGTGCGAAGCGAAGCATCGAGCGTGTTTCGCAGGCGGCCATCCCGGCCGCAAGCCTCGCATCGTTAAGGCGATGGCTAGACATGGTGGGGGATAAGAAGGCATGATGACCTCCATGGACAGGCGCAAGTTCATCGGCGGAGCAGCAGCCGCCGCAGGATCGCTGGCCTTGCCAGCGCGGGTCTTTGCTCAGCCCAGCGGGCTCGATGCCCGCTCGACCACGATTCTCGAGATAGCCCGCCGCGAGATCGCTCGCGCCGGCGACGTGTTGTGGCGGCGGGACATCGCCGGAATCGCGGACTTCGGCGTTCACTCCGCGCTGCCACGCTTCCATTTCGCGAACGTGGAAGCGGGCACGGTCACGTCATGGCGCGTGGCGCACGGCACCGGATCCGATCCGGAGCACGACGGCTGGCTCAAGAACTTCTCGAACGTCCCCGGGTCCAACGCCACGAGCCGCGGCGCCTATGTTTCGTGGGAATGGTACACTGGGAAGTACGGCACCTCGATACGGCTCGGCGGGCTCGACCCGGACAATTCGAACGCGCTCGACCGCCTGATCGTGATGCACGCCGCCGACTACGCCCGCCCCGAGCACGTCGAGCGGTGGGGCCGGCTCGGCCGGTCCAATGGGTGCTTCGCCTTCGCGCCGGACGATTTCCTGTTCGCGCTGGCGAACCTGTCGGGCGGCCGCCTGCTCTTCGCCGACCAGTTGAACCTCGGCTGAGACACCGCCGCGCGCTCAAGCAGCACGCAGCGCGGTGGCGCAGACTACGAGGTCTGCAGGTCGTCGACGATCTCGATCACTTCCTCGCTCGTCACGCGCGCGCGGTTGCCCACGCGAGGTTGCTCGAAGCTCGCCAGCACGGGGGCGTCGCGCCCGTAGAGATCGTTGAAGGTCTTCAGCTCGCCATCGATGTCGCGCGCCATCGTGAAGTAGGTGATGTAGACGGGCATGGTCTTCACCACCGGCACCCGCGTGTATGTGCCCGAGTTCGAGATCTCCACCGCCTCGTCTCGCGACGCGCCCTGGCCGAGGATCGCGATCGTCATCGCCAGCTCTAGCGCTCGCTCGACGCGGATGCAGCCATGGCTGAGCGCGCGGCTGTCGTTGGCGAACAGGTTCCGCGCCGGGGTGTCGTGCAGGAAGATCGCGTGCGGGTTGGGCATGTCGAGCTTCATCAGGCCGAGCGAGTTGCCCGGACCCGGTTGCTGGACGACGCTGACGTAACCGTTCGCGCCGCGCGTGGCCTTATAGCCGTTGGCGCGCGCCCAGCCCGGATTGTTGAGCACCCGTGCGCCGAGACCTTCGCCCTTCACGATCGACTGCGGCACGGTCCAGGTCGGGTTGAAGATCACGCCTTCGACCGTCTCGGCGAGCTGCGGGGTCGCGGTGCGGCCCGGCTTGCCCACGATCGTGCGGTAGGTGCGGATGATGTTGTTGTTGACCGTCAGCCTAAGCTGAAACTCGGGCACGTTGGTCAGCAGGTACTGGCCGCCGAGATCGCGCTGGAGCCACCGCCAGCGGTCCATGTTGGCCCGGATCAACGCGCGCCGCTTGGCGTTCGAGGCCGGGGTCGCGGCGAGCTCGTCACGCAGCGCGGCGTAGTCCGGATGGGTTGGCAGCACAGAGACCAGCGCCGCGGCGACATCGCCGGTCGCCAACGCCTGCGTCATCAGCTTACCCGTTGGCATGAGGTCCGGATCGGGATCGACCACGAACCACTGGCGCCGCGCAGACATCGGCGTGCGGCCGTCGCGCAAGTCTTCGACCAGCCAGGTGAACATCTGGCTCGCCAGCGCATCGAGTTCGGGGCTCGGACCGGTCTGGATCGCCGCCTGGAGCGCGCCCGGCCGGTAATCCGCGGGGTCGAGGCCTTCCGCGCCGATCGAATTGATCACCGTCAGCAGCTTTTGCGCGTGCGCCACCGGCCACTTCATGACGTTGGGATAGTTGGGTGCGGGCGGCAAGGTCAGCGGACTGGCCTGCGAAGCGGACACCGGGACCGCGTCCTCCTCCAGCACCGGTTGCGCCGGGAGATCCTGCGCCGCGAGGGGCAGTGTCAGAGCGGCGGCCATGCCGGCTAGCAATATATTGCGAAGCGAAATCGTCATTCTCTCGTCTTGCCCCGGTTTCGAGCGGTGTCCGGCATGATGCGCCGGACTCTGCCCATTTCGCGCCGCGCTATCAACTGGCGCGCCTGACTGCCCGCTGAATCGCACGAAAGCGTGGATTGCTCGCCACGGCCAAGTCCTTACAGCCGCTCGGATGCAAAGCCATCGCCCCGTGCTGCCTTTTGCCCTGACATTGGCGGGAGTCGGGCTGTTCTCGCTTATGGATGCGCTGATGAAAGGCGCCTCGATCGCGGTCGGGGCCTACAGCGCGCTGCTTCTGCGCAGTTTCATCGGGCTGGCCCTGATCGCGCCGGTGTGGCTGGCGGCCCGCAAGACGTGGCCTGCGCGGCCCGCGATGCGGGTCCACGTAACGCGCGGTGTGGTCGGCGCGGCGATGGCCTTCACCTTCTTCTGGGGCCTCGCCCGCGTCCCGTTGGCGGAAGGCATCGCGCTGTCGTTCATCGCGCCGCTGATCGCGCTCTATCTCGCCGCCCTGTTGCTCGGCGAGCGAATCGCGCCGCGCGCGATCGGCGCGTCTTTGATGGGTCTCGCCGGCGTGGTGGTTATCGTCCTCGGCCGGACCGGACAGGGTGGATGGGACGCGGAAACGGCCTGGGGAACGGCGTCGATTCTCTCGTCGTCCGGGCTCTATGCCTGGAACCTCGTGCTGCAGCGGCAGCAGTCGCTGCTGGCGAGCCCGGTCGAGGTGGCGACGTTCCAGATGGGCGTCGTCGGCCTGGTACTGGCGTTCTTTTCGCCGGCCCTGTTCGAGATGCCCGGGCGCGAGGCTTGGCCCGCGATTGCCGCGGCGGCGGTGTTGGCGCTCGGCGCCTCGATGCTGTTCGCGTGGGCCTATGCCCGGGCCGAAGCGCAGGCGCTGGTGCCGCTCGAGTATTCGGGCTTCCTTTGGGCAAGCCTGTTCGGCTGGCTGCTGTTCGACGAGGGATTGCGACTTCCGGTTGTGATGGGCGCGATCCTGATCGTGGCAGGCTGCTGGATCGCTGCGCCGCGCAAACGCCCCGAGCAGACCGCCGCCTAGGGGGTCGGCGGGGCGACTGCTTCAGCCTGCTCTTCGGACGACCTCCGGCCTTCTTCATCGGCCGAGCCGAGTCCGGCCGCGTGCCAGATCGACCCCGCCGCCGCGCCCAGCGCTGCCGCCAAGGCGAGCGCCCCGGCCATCGGGATAACATGAAGCGGCTCTTTCCGCCGGGTGGGGTAACCGAAGGCCATGACTCGTATCCTGCTTCCCGCGCACCTTGACCTAGCGCGCCCGAACGCGCAATCGCCTCCGCAAATCCGGCCCATCCCGGCCGGTTCCAGAAGCTCAGGAGGCCCGCTCGCCCATGACCCAGGTCGGCAAGAACTCGCTCGATACACGCAGCTCGATGGAGGTGGGGAGCAAGACCTACGCCTACTATTCGCTCAAGAAGGCCGCGGAGAAGATCGGCGACGTCAGCCGCCTCCCCTTCAGCATGAAGGTCCTGCTCGAGAACCTGCTGCGCTTCGAGGACGCCGGCTTCACCGTTTCGGTGGGCGACATCCAGGCGATCGCCGACTGGCAGCGCAACCCCGTCACCGGCAAGGAAATCCAGTATCGCCCCGCACGCGTGCTGATGCAGGACTTCACCGGCGTGCCCTGCGTGGTGGACCTCGCCGCGATGCGCGACGCGATCGCCAAGCTCGGCGGCGACACCTCGAAGATCAATCCGCTCGTGCCGGTCCACCTCGTGATCGACCACTCGGTGATGGTCGACGAGTTCGGCCACCCCAAGGCATTCGAGAAAAACGTAGAGCTCGAGTATGAGCGCAACCTCGAGCGCTACGACTTCCTCAAATGGGGCTCCAAGAGCCTCGCGAACTTCAAGGCCGTGCCTCCGGGCACCGGCATCTGCCACCAGGTCAACCTCGAGCATATCGCCCAGTGCGTGTGGACGAGCGTCGATTCGGACGGGGCTATGGTCGCTTATCCGGACACCTGCGTCGGGACCGACAGCCACACCACGATGGTCAACGGCCTCGGCGTGCTGGGCTGGGGCGTCGGCGGGATCGAAGCCGAAGCGGCGATGCTCGGCCAGCCGGTTTCGATGCTGATCCCCGAGGTCGTCGGATTCAAGATGACCGGAAAGCTCAAGGAAGGAGTGACCGCGACCGACCTCGTGCTGACCTGCACCCAGATGCTGCGCGAGCGCGGCGTCGTCGGCCGCTTCGTCGAGTACTTTGGCCCGGGCCTCGCCTCGTTGAGCCTCGCCGACCGCGCGACGCTCGCCAACATGGCGCCCGAGTACGGCGCCACGTGCGGCTTCTTCGGTATCGACGACAAGACGCTCGACTACTTGCGGCTGACCGGCCGCGAGGAAGGCCAGATCGCGCTGGTGGAGGCCTACGCGAAGGAGCAGGGCTTCTGGCTGGATCCGCAAGCCGAGGATCCGATCTTCACCGACACGCTCGAGCTCGACTTGGCCAGCGTCGTCCCCTCGCTCGCCGGCCCGAAGCGCCCGCAGGACAAGGTCGCGCTTCCTGAAGTCGACGACC
Organism: Pseudomonadota bacterium; assembly: GCA_023433305.1. Classification (GTDB taxonomy): domain Bacteria; phylum Pseudomonadota; class Alphaproteobacteria; order Sphingomonadales; family Sphingomonadaceae; genus Croceibacterium_A. Next base: position 6,820 of record JAEZCZ010000086.1, read on the forward strand.
TGTTCAACGAGGAGCTCAAGACACTCTACGGCAAGTCGGCGCCGAAGCGCTGCCCCGTCCAGGGCGCGGACCACGACATCGGCGACGGCGACGTGGTGATCGCCGCGATCACGAGCTGCACCAACACGTCGAACCCCGACGTGCTGATCGCCGCGGGGCTCGTCGCGAAGAAGGCCAACGAGAAGGGCCTGAAGCCGAAGCCGTGGGTCAAGACCAGCCTCGCGCCGGGCTCGCAGGTCGTCACAGACTACCTCAAAAAGGCCGGCCTGCAGGACCACCTCGACGCGCTCGGCTTCGATCTGGTCGGCTATGGCTGCACGACCTGCATCGGCAACTCCGGCCCGCTCGCCGAGCCGATCAGCAAGGCCGTGAATGGCAACGACATCGTCGCCGCGGCTGTGCTTTCGGGCAACCGTAACTTCGAGGGCCGCGTCAGCCCCGATGTGCGCGCGAACTTCCTCGCCAGCCCGCCCCTGGTCGTCGCCTACGCGCTCAAGGGCACGGTGACCGAAGACATCGTCACGAGCCCGATCGGCACCGGCAGCGACGGCAAGGACGTGTTCCTCAAGGACATCTGGCCTTCGAACAACGAAATCGCGACGCTGCGCGCGGCGAATATCGACCGCGGCATGTTCGAGGCGCGCTATGCCGACGTCTACAAGGGCGATGCGCACTGGCAGGCGATCGACGTGGTCGGCTCGGACACGTATCAGTGGCGGCCGGGCAGCACTTACGTCGCCAATCCGCCCTATTTCGAAGGCATGACGATGACGCCGGCTGCGGTCACCGACATCGTCGGCGCGCTACCGCTCGCGATCCTCGGCGATTCGGTCACGACCGACCACATCAGCCCGGCCGGGTCGATCAAGGCGGACAGCCCCGCAGGGCGCTACCTGATCGAGCACCAGGTCGAGCGGAAGGACTTCAACTCCTACGGCAGCCGTCGCGGCAATCACGAGGTGATGATGCGCGGCACCTTCGCCAACATCCGCATTCGCAACGAGATGGTGCCCGGCGTCGAGGGCGGCATGACGAAATATGCTGGCGAGACGATGGCGATCTACGACGCGGCGATGAAGCACAAGGCCGACGGCACGCCGCTGGTGGTGGTGGCCGGCAAGGAATACGGCACCGGCTCCAGCCGCGACTGGGCGGCCAAGGGCACCAACCTGCTGGGCGTGCGCGCGGTGATCGTCGAGAGCTTCGAGCGCATCCACCGCTCGAACCTCGTCGGCATGGGCGTGCTGCCGCTGCAGTTCACCGGCTCCGACACGCGCGCCTCGCTGGGCCTCACGGGCGAAGACAAGTTCACCGTGCGCGGGCTGGCCGACTTGCAGCCGGGCCAGGACGTCGAAGTCGAAGTGACCCGCGCGAACGGCGAGACCTTCAGCTTCACCGCCAAGTGCCGGATCGATACCGCCAACGAGATGGAATACTACCGCAACGGCGGCATCCTCCATTACGTGCTGCGGAAGCTGGCGGCCTAGGACCGCCCTTTCGATCGACTCCCGAAATGAAGAAGGGCGGCTCCCCCCGGGACCGCCCTTCAACCCCTGCTGATGGCAGAGTTATGAGTCGCTCATGCCACCTGAGCGACGGGTTTCCTGCGGCGCCGCGCGAAGACCGCGGCCGCGCCGGCTCCAAACAGCAGCACCATCGAGGGCTCCGGCACTTTCGTGCCCGAGGTCGATCCGCAGTGATAGCAGCCCGAGCTGCTGCCGCTGGTCGAGCTGCTGGTGGAACTGCTGGTGGACGTCGAAGTCGAGGTGCTGGTCGAGCTTGACGTGCTGGTGGAGCTCGAGGTGCTCGACGTGACGTTGCCCGAGGTCGAGCTGGTGGTCGACACGTTGCCCGAGCTGGTCGAGGTCGAACTGCCGCCGGTCGATGTCGACGTCGAGCTGCCTCCCGACGAAGTCGAACTCGAGCTGCCTCCGGACGAAGTGGAGGTCGAGCTGCCGGTGCTGGAATTGTCGTTGTCGATGGTGATCTCGACGGTGGTGGCGCCGCCGCTGCTGCTGCCGCCGAAGAACCCGCCGAAGAAGCCGCCGGTGCTGCCGCCCCAGCCGCCCGAGCCGCCGATCACGACCGGCGCGCCGCCCCCGCCACCGCAACAGGCCATGGCCGGCTGAGGGGGAAGCGGCAGGGCGACGGGAACATCGACGTATTCGGGAAGCGGCGGAGGCGCCTCGACCACTTCCTCGGGCTTCGGGATGACGCGCCGGGCGCGGCGTTCCTTGACGTACTTCACCGGCCGCTCGCCCTTGACGAGCTTGCCCGACTTGTAGGCGGTCTCCGCCGCCTGCGGTTCGGCGACGTGGACCGCCCCCCCGATGAGCGCGCCACCGGCAGCCGCGGCGGCCAGTTTGGCGAAGGCTGTACGTACCGACATGACTTCTCTCTCAGCAGCCTGGGATGGCTCGAGGGGTCCGAAAGGACCGCCCGGCGCTTCCCCGTGCTGCCAAGAACGCGCGGAATCGCTTGATCGGCAATCGAATTAACCAGATTCCGAGCGCCGGAATCGCGATTTTCGGGGCCGGGAACGGGCCGTGAACCCGCTCTGTCCCGATCTGGAACCGAACCGAGGGCAGTTGCGAACGGCTCTCTGCCCGATTGCGCTACTTTCCCGGGTCGAACAGGCCGGCCTGGGAGCCGCTTGGCGGGGTGATTCCCAGGTGATTCCAACCCGCATCGTTGAGGCAGCGCCCCCGCGCCGTGCGCGCGACGAGGCCGAGCTGGATCAGGAACGGCTCGACCACGTCCTCGATCGTGTCGCGCGGCTCGGCGAGGCCCGCGGCGAGCGTTTCCACCCCGACCGGGCCGCCTTTGTAGGTGCCGGCGATCATCGTCAGGTAGCGGCGGTCCATCGCGTCGAGACCGAGCGAATCCACCTCGAGCCGCGTCAAAGCCTGGTCGGCGAGGTCGGCGGTGATGGTCGCTGCGCCGGCGACATGCGCGAAGTCGCGCACGCGGCGCAGCAGGCGGCCGGCGATACGGGGCGTGCCGCGGGCGCGTCGGGCAATTTCGCGGGCGCCGTCACGGGAGATCGGAATATTCATCACCCGCGCACCGCGGGTC
>JAEZCZ010000003.1 GCA_023433305.1 Pseudomonadota bacterium
CCGTTTCAGCGCGGCGTGGAGCAAGTGTTGATACCGATCAGGCGGTAAAGCGGGCAGAAGCTCACGACCGCGGTGAGGAGGGGTATCAGACCGAGCCATCCCCAGGGCGTGCGCGGCCCCACGAACACCAGGGAAATCAGAATCAGCCCAAGGACGATACGGATGACCCGATCGGCCTTTCCGATATTCGCTCGAAGCATCATGTCATCTCCTCGGGGTGCGTTCTAGGCACCCGTTTGTACGCACTCCGTCTGCGCTAGCCGCTCGTTTTTTCCCAATAGCGCGAGTGGCAGTCCTGGCAGCGCTCGCTGAGTGCTTCGGTGAGGCCGGCTGTCTGCTCGACGTCCCGGGCGCGCGCGGCGGCCGCGAGTTCCCTGGCGTGATCGGCGGTCTCACGCGAAAGTGCGCGGAAGCCGTCCGGGTCGGCGTCGATCATTGCCTGGATCTCGGAGCGGGTCGCGAAGCCTTCGATCGCGTCGTTGTGAGCCCCGACGTGGAGCGTGTGCGCGTCGGCCATGTGCCGCGAATGAAGTTCGAGCAGTTCCGCGGCCTGTTGCAGCTTGGTCCAGGCAGCGTCGTCCATCCGCGCGGGATCGAGGCCGCCCTCGTCGCCCATCGCATTGTTGCCGACGTCCCAGATCGCGAGCGCGGCGGGGTTGATCCAGCGGACCATCGCCTCATGCGTGTCGACGGTGCGCGCCGTTTCTGTCTGCGGGCTGGTCTGGCACGAGGCCAGCGCGATCCCGAGTGCGAGCGGCGTGAGGAGGCGCATGGTCATGGATTTTACCTCGTTGCGGGCTGGGACCGCCGCCCTGTCGACCTGACAGTCGACGACACGGAGCGAGAGGTCAACTCCGAACGGCGGCAGTCAGGATCCGGGATGCCAGTCCGGGTCCGCCAGCGTGAAACCCGCGAATTCGAAGGCGGGCGTGACCATGCACGAAACGAGCGAGTAACCATGGCCCCCCGGAAGCGGCGCCGCGGCCTGCCACTCGTCGGGGGCGACGACGTATTGCGGGACATCTCCGGACAGTACGTCCGGCCCCAACCGAACCTCCCGCACCGGGCCCTGGTCACCCGCCGACAATGACAGCAGAAGCGGATCGCCGGCGTGCCACAGCCAGACCTCCGCCGCGTCGACTCGGTGCCAGTGGGAACGCTGATGCGCCTGGAGCAGGAAGAGGATGGCCGTTGCGCTGGCTCGCTCGCCCGGCGGAGCGGCGGCGCGCCAGGTCTCGCGATACCAGCCCCCTTCCGGGTGCGGCACCAGCCGCAACGTTTCGATGAGGGCCTTGGCCGGGGTCACTCCTCGTCAGCGTCCACTCTTCCGGGCACGGTCACCACCTCCACGTCTTTCCAGAAGGCGATGCGGTCGCGCACGGTCTCCGCCTCGGGCTTCGGGTCCGGATAATACCACGCCGCGTCCTCGCACCGTTCGCCATCGAGTTCGAGGCTGTAATAGCGTGCCGTTCCCTTCCAGGGGCAGTCGGTCGTGGTGGCGCTTTTCTCGAGCACCGAGGGATCGACGTCCTCGCGCGGAAAATAATGGTTGCCTTCGACCACCACCGTGCGGTCACTGTGCGCGATGACCTGGTCGTTCCAGATAGCCTCGACGGCCATACCTGGCTCCTTCGCAGCTGTTCGCCGAGTGAATCGCGCGCGGCCCGGATCGGTTCCAGCGTCGTACGAGGCACACCCATGATCCGCACCGGCATCGGCGGCTGGGTCTATCCGGCCTGGCGCAAGGGCAACTTCTATCCCGAAGGGCTCGTCCAGAAGCGCGAGCTCGAGTGGGCCAGCCGGCAGCTCGGGGCGATCGAGATAAACGGCACCTATCACAGCCTGCAGAAGCCGGAGAGCTTTCGCAAATGGCGCGAGGCGACGCCCGAAGGCTTCGTCTTCGCGGTGAAGGGCTCCTCCTACATCACGAACCGCAAGGTGCTGGCGAACGCGGGCGAGGCGCTGCCGAAGTTCTTCGGCCAAGGGCTCGAGGAGCTCGGCGACCGTCTCGGCCCGATCCTTTGGCAGCTCATGGCCACCAAGAAGTTCGAGGCGGACGACGTCGCCGCGTTCTTCGCGCTGCTGCCGAAAGAGCTGAAGGGACTGCCGCTGCGCCACGCGATCGAGGTCGGCCATGAGAGCTTCGCCTGCGCCGAGTTCGTCGACATCGCCAGGGAGGCCGGGGTCGCGATCGTCTGGTGCGAGCAGGAAAGCCGCGTTCGGATCGCCGACCGCACCGCCGATTTCGCCTACCTGCGATGCAAGAACTCGCATGCCGAGGAGCCGTGCGGCTACCCGCCGACGGAGCTGGATCGGATCGCGAGCCTATGCCGAGCCTGGGAAGCAGGCCACGCGCCGCCGGATTTGCCCTACGCAGGCGATCCGGCGGCCAGCGAGGGCGAGCCCGGCGATGTATTCGCCTTCATGATCGCGGGGGCCAAAGAGCGGAACCCGGCGGCAGCGATCGCTCTGGGGGAGAGGCTATCGGGCTAGTTACAGCCGGGAAGACAACGCCTTGTCGCGCCATGCTTCCTACAGCTTGTCGACCTTAGCGCCGTCGCTGGAAGTTCAGCGCTGAGATGCCTCTGGAGCGAGCGACCTCCCCGGGAAGGTAGTTCGTCACGCTTGTCCCGAGCCAGGCTAGCCGCCGCTCGATGGTCCATTCCAGCGGGGCTTCGGTGGGCTGTAACGTAACCTCGAGCAACCGATAGCCCGGGCCGAGGGCTGCCGAAAACTGGTCGTCGCCGACGAGTTCGAGCGAGCGGGCGTCGGTGATATCCGAAAAGCGAGCGAACAGCGGGTAGTCCTGCGGAACGAGACGCATCGAGGGCGCGCGTCGACGCAGCACTGGCCAATCCGCCGCATCGCGCTCGCGCAGGGCCGTCGGCATTTCCGGCGTAACGTCCGGCACCGCCGTTCCCCTGCGCCACCCATGCGTCGGCAGAGCCACGTGATAGGCATCCTGCCCGAGAAGCCCGAAGAGCGTGCTCCCGTCCGGCAGATCGACGGCGACAGCTTCACCCTCGTGCTCGTATCGGACGGCATCGGCTCCCATCAGCGGGATTTGGCGTACGATACGCGCCTCCATAACGGACGACCCCGATCGAACACCTTGAGGGGTTTGTACCGCCACGGTCATCCGGTACCGCAACGTCGAGTTGCGCGGAAAGCCGAGCGCCAGGATGGCGAGAGCCGCGGTGCCGGCAATCACGAGGACCCACAACTTCATCGGGACTCCTGCGCCTCTGACCTCGCCCAGCTAGCCCAGAAACGATCAAGATTCGGTTAGCCGCCGACTCCTTGGCGGTGGCAGAAGAAGCGAACGACCCATTTTCCATCTCGCTCCCCCGTTGCTACCACTCCGACTCGCGCCGGAATCGCCCGTATTATGCGGACACCGGTGCGGGAATGCGTGAAGGGTGGACGGGAGACGGTAGCATGACGGGTTTGCGTTTCATCCTTCTCGTGCCCGCCGTTCTGCTGGCGTCACCGCTCTCGGCCCAGGCACCGGAGGCTGTGGCCGAGGCAGCGCTTCGGGCCGCGCCTGTGTGGGATGGGCATAACGACGTGCCGATCCAGCTCCGAGCCCGGTTCGGCAACGTGATCGGCGATTTCGATTTCGCCGATACGAGCGAGGTGGTCGACGAGGAAGGGCAGCACATGCACACCGACTTCGCGCGGCTCGCCGAAGGCCGGGTCGGGGCGCAGTTTTGGTCGGTCTACGTCAGCGCGGCGCTGGACGAACCCGAGGCCGTTGTGGCCACGCTCGAGCAGATCGACGTCACCAAGCGGCTGATCGCGCGCTATCCCGAGAGGCTCGCCCTGGCGCTCACCGCCGACGACGTTCAGCGGGCGATGGACGCGGGCAAGCTCGCTTCGCTGATCGGCATGGAGGGAGGTCATTCGATCGCCTCGAGCCTCGGCGTGCTGCGCCAGATGTACGATCTCGGCGCGCGCTACATGACGCTGACCCACAATCGGAACACGTCCTGGGCGGACAGCGCCTCGGTCGATCCGCAGCACGACGGGCTGACCGAGTTCGGCGAGAAGGTCGTGCGCGAGATGCAGCGGCTCGGCATGCTGGTCGACCTAAGCCACGTCAGCGAGGCGACGATGCTCGACGCGCTCGCCGTCGCCGAAGCGCCGGTGATCTTCAGCCATTCGGGCGCGCGCGCGGTCAACGGTCATTCACGCAACGTGCCGGACAACGTGCTGTCTCGGCTGAAGGACAACGGCGGCATCGTGATGGTGGTCGGGCTGCCATCCTACCTCAGCGAGACCCTGCGCGAGCGCGGTGCGGACAGGGCCGCCGAAGAGGCGCGGCTCAAGGCGCTGTGGCAGGGCCAGCCCAAGGCCGTGAAAGCCGCGCTCAAGGCTTGGGACGAGGCCCATCCCGCGCCGGTGGCGACCGTTTCCGACATGGCCGATCACATCGACCAAGTCCGGCGCATCGCGGGCATCGACCATATCGGCGTCGGCGGCGACTACGACGGGATGGATTCGGGCCCGGCCGGAATGGAGGACGTGGCGGGATATCCGGCGCTGTTCGCCGAGCTGGCGCGGCGCGGTTATTCGCAGGGCGACCTCGAGAAAATCTCCAGCCGCAACATGATGCGCGTCATGCGCGAGGCGGAAGCCTATGCCGCGCAGCACAGCAGCGAGCCACCGATCGAGCACAAAGTCGGCGATTGAGCCTAAAGGCGGGCGAGCGTGGCCGCGTCGCGCTCGCCGGCACAGAAGGCGTCGAGGGCCTCGGCGAAACGGGCCGGCTCCTCGGCGGCGGCTTCGAACAGCGTCATCGAGCTCTTGAACTTCAGCGCGTCGATGGGGCCGAGGATCGCTTCCGCGCTGCGCCGGCCGGCCCAGCCCAGCATCGCTTCGGTGCATTCCAGCAGCCGCGGCCCGAGCACCGGGTGGGCAAGGTAGGCGCGCGCCTCCGCCAGGTCGGCGATGGCATAGAGCCGCGCGGTGGGGCTTCGTCCGAGCCCGGCGATCTGGGGGAAGACGAACCACATCCAGTGGCTGCACTTGGCGCCGGCCCGCAATTCGCCGAGCGCCTGCTCGTAGACGCCGCGCTGCGCCGCGACGAAGCGCGAAAGGTCAGTCGCCGGCGTGCTCGGGTTTTCCCTTGCGCTTGGTGCTCGCCATCTTCTCGAGTTCCTTCTCGGACATGGATTCGTACATGCCCTTCGAAGCGCCCTGGAGATCCGACTTCTTGCTGTCGCCGCGCTTGGCGGAAAGCGCCGCGCCGGCAGCCTTCTGTTGCGCCTTGGATTTCGCCGGCATGATCAATTCCTCTCGCTATTCGTTCTCCACGACCGGCGGCGCGCCGGGCTCGCGCTCGGTCGCGGGTGCCGTCTCGAACTCGTCGGCGTTCTCGCTGACGATGCTGTCGGTCGCTTCGAGGTCCTCGCGATCCTTCATCTGCTCGGATACGCTGATCTCGTCCTCACCGCTCTGCGTGGCAGCGCCCGTGATCCAGATGATCGAAAGCAGCGCGATCGCCGCGAACAGGCTGATGACCAGGATCCAGCGGACGATATTGGGCGTCGAGGCGCCCCGCGCCGCGTCGGTATCGAAATGCGGTTCGTTCGCTTCATCGGCCATACGCCTGCCCTCCGCTGTCAGCGAGCCCCGTGCCGGGGCACCGGCATTCTTACGGTTTCGCGGGCCGAACGTTCCGCGCGGAAAGCTGGCGTCAGTCGCGCAGGAGCTCGTTTATCCCGGTCTTGGAGCGGGTCTGCGCGTCGACGGTCTTCACGATGACCGCGCAGTAAAGCGACGGGCCCGGGCTGCCGTCGGGCAGCGGCTTGCCAGGCAGCGCTCCAGGCACAACAACGGCATACGGCGGAACCACGCCCTGATGGACCTCGCCGGTCGCGCGATCGACGATCTTGGTCGAGGCGCCGAGGTAGACCCCCATCGAGAGCACCGCGCCTTCCCCGACGCGAACGCCCTCGGCCACTTCCGAACGCGCGCCGATGAACGCACCGTCGCCGATCACGACCGGCCCGGCCTGGAGTGGCTCAAGAACACCGCCGATGCCCGCGCCGCCCGAAATGTGGACGTTCTTGCCGATCTGCGCGCAGCTTCCGACCGTCGCCCAGGTATCGACCATCGTCCCTTCGTCGACGTAAGCGCCGATGTTGACGAAACTCGGCATCAGCACGACGCCCCTGGCGATGTAGCTGCCCCGGCGCGCCACGGCGCCTGGCACCACGCGGAAGCCGGCGTCGCGGAAGCGGTTCTCGCCCCAGCCTTCGAACTTGCTCGGTACTTTGTCGTAAGCGGGCGCGCCCGCCGCCCCGCCGTCCATCACGCGGTTGTCGTTGAGCCGGAACGACAGGAGCACGGCTTGTTTGAGCCACTGGTTCACCTTCCAGCCGCCCTGCCCGTCGGGCTCGGCGACACGCGCCTGGCCGCTGTCGAGCAACTCGAGCGCGGCCTCGACCGGCTCGCGCACCTCGCGGCTTGCGGGAGTAACCGACGCGCGGTTTTCCCAGGCTTGCGCGATGGCGTTCTCGAGGTCGGCGGACATGCTGGCTCCTGTGTCGCGGGGAAAGGCAATTGCGCCGCCGCGCTAGCCCGCGTGGGCGCAGGGGGCAAGGCAGCGTGAACGAGCGGTTCAGCCCTCATTTTCCTACGCGCGGTTATCGACCGCCGCCCCGCACGCCAACGGAGCCGCGGGCAAGGGATCGCAAAATGTCGTCACGAACCAAGCTCAAGCTGCGGCTTGCCCGGTGCTGCGCGTTACTGCCGCTCGTCCTCGTCGCCGCCTGTGGCGGAGGCGGTGGCGGAGGGCCGATCAGCACGCCGCCTCCGGCGCCTGCGCCAGCTCCTGCACCCGCACCGACGCCGGCTCCCACCCCCGCGCCCACACCGACTCCCACTGCGACGACAACGGGCATGCCGCCGGCTGCGCCGGTGCCGTCCGCTTTCAACACGGCAGAATTCCGCCGCTCGGATGGACCGCTCGAGCACAACGCGGCGACAGCCTGGAACTCGGGCCGCACGGGCCGAGGTGTGACGATTGCCGTCGTCGATACCGGCATCGACGAGGACAGCCCCGAATTCGCCGGGCGAGTCTCACCACTGTCACGCGACATGACAGGCTCGAACCGCCCGCTGACCGGCAGCGACGATCACGGGACCAACGTCTCGATGGTCGCGGCGGCGGCGCGCAACAACAGCGGCATCCTCGGCATCGCCTTCGATTCGACCATCATGGCGCTGCGCAGCGACACCGTGGGCTCGTGCGCGGGCGACAGCGCGGCCGATTCGGACACCGAATGCAGCTTCTCCGACAGCACGATCGCGGCGGCGGTGAACTACGCCTCCTCTAACGGGGCCCGGGTTATCAACCTGTCGCTCGGAGGAGAGGGCGCCGGCACCGCGCTGCGCAACGCGGTCTCCGCCGCTGTGGGGCGCGGAGCGCTCGTCGTGATCGCGGCCGGGAACGACGGCCTCGCCGAGCCCGATTCATTCGCCCGCATTCTCGACCAGGCCGGCAATGGCGGCGTCATCATCGTCGGATCGGTCGATGCCGACGGCAGCATCTCGTCCTTCAGCAACCGCGCCGGATCGCAGAACGTCCATTACATGGCGGCGCTCGGCAGCCGGATCTGCTGCGTCTATGACGGTGGTGAGGTCTACGTCGATGGCGAGGGCTTCTCCTATCTGTTCCAGGGAACCAGCTTTTCCGCGCCGCAGGTTTCGGGAGCGGCGGCGCTGCTGGCGCAAGCCTTTCCCAATCTGACCGGCCGTGAAATCGCCGACATCCTGCTGCGCTCGGCTTTCGACGTCGGAGCGGCGGGGACCGACGCAGTCTACGGCCGCGGCATCCTCGACATAGCGCGCGCCTTCCAGCCGATCGGCACCACCGCGCTCGCCGGCGGCACTACCGCCGTCTCGCTCGGCGACGGCACCGGCGCGGGCTCCCCGGCGATGGGTGACGCACTCGCGGGCGCCTCGCTGCCTGCGATCGTGCTCGACGAGTACGACCGCGCCTTCCAGGCGGACCTCGGCGGCACCTTGCGCAACGCCGAGCCGGTCGACCGGCTCCACCGCGCGCTCGGGTCGTCGCAACGTCATGTGTCGTTCGGCTCGGACTTGACGTCGGTGGCCTTCTCGATCGACGACCAAGGGCGCCTCGGCGCGTTGCGGCTCAGCCAGGACGAAGCCGAACGATCGCGCGTGCTCGCCGCGCGCATCACCACCCAGCTCGCGCCCGACCTGCGGGTCGGCTTCGCTTTTGCTAACGGCGCGGAGGGGCTCGTCGCACAGTTGCAGGGGCAGGACCGTCCCGCCTTCCTGATCGCGTCCGACGCGGGCGGTGATGACGGCGCCTTACGCCACACCGATGCCTCGATCGCGGTGCGCAAGCAGCTCGGCCCTTGGGGCGTTACGCTGAGCGCTGAGCAGGGCAAGACGGTGAGCGGTGCTGCGATGCGCCGCCAAGCCGAAATGGCCGGCCGCGGCCTGCGCGAGGCCGTCGCGACATACGGCATTTCCGTGGACCGCAGCTTCGGCGATCTGGACGCCACGCTCGGCCTGAGCTGGATGGAGGAGGAGCATACCCTGCTCGGCGCGCGCTTCCATGACGCCTTCGGCCTGCAGGGCGCGAGGACGCTGTTCCTCGATACTTCGCTGGGGTGGAACATCGCGCCCGGCTGGAGGCTCGGCGCTGCCTTCCGGCAGGGGCACACCACGGCACAAGACGGTGGCCTCGTGGCCGGCTCGCATCTCACCAGTCGCGCCTGGTCGCTCGACTTTGAACGCCGCGGCGTCTTCTCGGCAGCGGACCGGATCGGCCTCCGCCTGTCGCAGCCGCTGCGGGTCGAAGGAGGTGCGCTCAATCTCAACCTGCCGGTTGCGTACAGCTACGACACGCTACGCCCCGAATATGGCACGCGTTCGCTCGCGCTGGCCCCGCGCGGCCGGGAACTGCTGGGCGAAGTCGCCTGGACCGGGCCGATCCTGTCGGGGGAGGGCGCGGCGAGCCTGTTCTATCGCCGCGATCCGGGCCACCACGAGGCGCTGCCCGACGACAAGGGCTTGGCGCTGCGCTGGTCCAAAAGGTTCTAGCGCATCAACTCGCGCGCGAAGTCGACCAGTCCCGTCTGGCGCACGCGGCGCAAGCGCTCCGCGTGGAGGATCGTTCGCACCCGATCGAAGCAGTCGTCGATGGCGTCGTTGACGACGACGTAGTCGTAGGCGTCCCAGTGGCTGATCTCCGCCCGCGCGCGGTCCATCCGCCCGGCGATGACCTCGTCGCTGTCGGTTCCGCGGTTGCGTAGCCGCTCCTCGAGCGCGGCGATACTCGGCGGCAGCAGGAACACCGAAACGACATCCGCACCGGCACGCTGCGACAGTTGCTGAGCACCTTGCCAGTCGACATCGAACAGGAAATCGCGCCCCAGGCCCATGCCCTCGGCGATCTGGGCGCGCGGGGTGCCGTAGCAGTTGCCGAAGACTTCGGCCCATTCGAGGAACGCGTCGGCTTCGACCATCGCCTTGAAGCCGGGCAGGTCGATGAACTCGTAGTCCCGGCCTTCGACTTCACCGGGCCGTTTCGGGCGGGTGGTCACCGAAACCGACATCTGCAGGTTGTCCTCGGCAGCAAGCAGCTTGCGTGCCACGGTCGTCTTGCCAGCGCCCGACGGCGAGGAGAGAATGAACATCAGGCCGCGGCGCGGGAGAGTCGAGGAATCCGCCATGCCCGCTGTTGGCGCAGCGGGCCGGTCGAAATCAACCCTGTCGGTTATTCTTCGGCGTTGTCGGCCTGCTTTTCGAAGCTTTCTTCGCCGCGGCGGACCGCTTCGCGCCGGCCGAGGCTGCGGTCGAAGACCGCTTTCGCCAGCAGCCCACCGGTCACCAGCAGGAAACCCGGCACCGAACGCGTCGCCATGCGCGCCGCGCTGGTAGCGGCCATGGACCGAACCATCGTGCGGCCTTTGACGATGTCGGCCGCCTTCTCGTCAGGGTACCGCAACTTGAGCAAGGCGGTCTCGACCGCGCGGCCGGTGATCATCGACACCCCCCGCATCGCGACGTCCATGATGAGAAGGTTGGTGGCCGGATTGTTGCTCGGGCCCGGCACCTTGGCCAGCGCGGTCTTGGTCTTGCGAGCGGCCTTGCGTGCCGCCGACTTCACTCGAGGAGGTTTCACGCTCATCCGCCGCTCCCTGCCGCGGACTCGCCCGGCCGCGCTATTTCTTGCGGCCGAAGTCGACCGTGACGACGTTCGAGCCGTCGTCGGCGGATTCAACGGGCTTCTTGCCTCCGCGTTCCTTCGCCTCGGGTCCATCGTTCTCGGCGTCTTCGTGGGCGGTAGGCTCGATATCGGAGACGGCGGCCTGGAACTGCAATCCGAAATCGACCGCCGGATCGACGAAGGCCGTGATCGCCGCAAAGGGAATCTGCAGCTTGGCGGGAATCTGGTTGAAGCTCAGCCCGACCTGGAAGCCGGCATCATCGACCGCGAGGTCCCAGAACTTGTTCTGCAGCACGATCGTCATCTCATCGGGAAAACGCTCGCGCAGATGCTGCGGAATCGACACGCCGGGGGCGCCCGTCTTGAAGGTGATGTAGAAATGGTGGTTGCCCGGCAGCACCCCGCCGCCGCGCTCGACCGCGCCCAGCACCCGGCCGACCACGGCGCGCAAGGCTTCCTGAACGATCTCGTCGTAAGGGATCAGGCTGTCGGGCGTCTCGTCACTCATCACCGTTTAGGTGGCGAGGGCGTGGCGCGCGGTCAAGCGCGAATGATGGCACCGCCAGCTCCCGCGCGCGGGAGGGAGTTGCTTCACATGCGCCCTCGCGTATAGCGCGGCCATGCGTACCGGACGGATCGAGCGCAAGACCGCGGAAACCGACATCCTCGTCGAAGTAAATCTCGACGGGACGGGGGCTTACGACATTTCGACGGGCATCGGCTTCCTCGACCACATGGTCGAACAGTTCAGCCGCCACTCCCTGATCGACGTGACGTTGAAGGTCCGGGGCGACCTCCACGTGGACCAACACCATACCACCGAGGACAGCGCGATCGCGCTCGGCCAGGCGATCGCCCAAGCACTCGGCGACAAGGGCGGGATAGGCCGTTACGGCCATGCCTATTCACCGATGGACGAGACGCTGGCGCGCGTCGCTCTCGACATCTCGGGCCGTCCCTACCTCGTCTGGAAAGCCCGCTTCACGCAGGACAAGCTCGGCGAGTGGGACACCGAGCTGATCGAGCACTGGTTCCACTCGGTGGCGCAGGCCGCCGGGATCACGCTGCACGTGCAGTTGCTTTACGGCCAGAACAACCACCACGTGTGCGAGGCGATCTACAAGGGGTTCGCGCGGGCGATGCGAACGGCGGTCGAGCTCGACGTCCGCAAGGGCGGGGCCGTGCCTTCCACCAAGGGTCAGCTTGGTGGTTGAGGCCGATCATGGCTGAAGCAATAGCGCTGATCGATTACGGCGCGGGCAACCTCCATTCGGTACGCAATGCCCTGATCGCGTCGGGCGCCGAACGGGTCGCGGTGACGTCGGACCCCGACATCGTGCGTGGCGCGCGGCGCATCGTGCTGCCGGGGGTGGGCTCGTTCAAGGCCTGCGCCGACGGATTGAGCGCCATCCCGGGACTGGTCGAGGCGCTCGAGCAACGCGTCATGGGGGACGGCGTGCCGTTCCTGGGGGTCTGCGTCGGAATGCAGCTGCTTGCGACGCGCGGCCTGGAGCATGGCGCCACCGCGGGGCTCGACTGGATCGCGGGAGAAGTGAGCCTGATCGAGCGCACCGACCCGGCGATCAAGGTGCCGCACATGGGCTGGAACGACGTCTCGCCGACGCCGCATGGCGACGGGGCCACGCTGATCGAACCCGGCGAAGCCTATTTCCTCCATTCCTATCAGTTCCGGCCCGACGACGGGCGCGAGATCGCCGCGATGACCGATCATGGCGGCGGCTTGGTTGCAGCGGTAGCGCGCGACAATCTCGTCGGTGTCCAGTTCCACCCGGAAAAGAGCCAGGCCTATGGATTGGCACTGTTGGCCCGCTTCCTTGAATGGAATCCGTGAACCGTTGCAGCCGGACGACTAACGCAAGTTAGGAAGTCGGAACCGGGGTCTAGGCCATGCGTCTCCCGAGCAAAGGAGACGATAAAATGGCCGATGCCGATCCCAATCTTCGCGACGCACACACCGAAATGCCTTCGCTCGAGGGGCGCAAGGCGATCATTACCGGCGGCACGACGGGCATCGGGCGCGCCATTGGCGTGCTGCTTGCTTCCGAGGGTGTCGAAATCTTCACTTGCGGCCGCGACGAACGGCACCTGAAGGACGGTCTGGAGCGGATCAACGAGGTCGGCAAGGGCGACGGCATCAGCGTCGACCTGGCCGAGCGTGACGGCCTCAACCGCTTCTTCGACGAAGCCGAGAAGAAGCTCGGCGGCTATGACATCGCGATCGTGAACGCAGCGGTGCCTGTCGAAGGGCTGACGAACACCAGCGAGGAAGACGCCTGGTACGCGATCGCGACCGACTACACCGCTTATGTCATGAGCGCGCACAAGGCGGCCGCTCACCTCAAGGACAAGGGCGACCTCATTCTGATCGGCTCGATGAGCGCCCACAGCCTCGGAGGCGGATCGTCGATTTACGCCGGAATGAAGAAGGGCATCCAGGGGTTCGCCGAAGCCCTGCACAAGGAGCTCGGCAAGAAGGGCATCAAGGTCGGGCTGGTCGAGCCCGGCCTTACCGGCGCGGACTTCCAATATCCGGACATTTCCGCCGAGAAGCAGCGCGAGATGATCAATGCCGAGAAGATGCTCCGTGCCGAGGACATCGCAGTGGCCGTTCATTTCATGCTGACCCAGCCGCGTCGAGCGGTCGTCCACCAGCTCGCGGTCACGCAGCGGGTTCCCGACGAGTGAGCTTTGCCGAGGACCGGCTGGTCCTGACGCCGAACGACATCGATCTCTCCCGCTCACCCCTTCATGGTGCGATCGAGGCCGAGACTTACGTCCTGGGCGCGTTCAATCCCGGCCTAGCCCGGCTGCCCAACGGCAACCTGCTGATGATGGTGCGGGTGGCGGAGGCGCTGCGTCAGCCGGTGTTCGACGACAAGGTCCACGCCATTCGGTGGGATTCGGAGCGCGGCTTCGTGCTCGACGGCTGGCCGCTCGAGCTTTGCGATACCTCCGACCCGCGCAAGTTCTTGCTCCACGGCCACGGCTGGAAGATCATGGCGCTCACTTCGCTCGCCTGGCTGCTGCCTGTCGAACTCAGCCCCGACGGGCTCGAGGTCGTCGCTCTGCATTACGACAAGGTGATCGCGCCGCGGGGGACCTATCAGTGCTACGGCATCGAGGACGCGCGGATCAGTCGCGTCGACGGTCGCTGGCTGATGACGACCTGCTCGGTCAGTCCGGAGCGGCATTCGACCACGCTCTATAGTTCGGACAATGCGCTCGACTGGACGTTCGAGGGGATTGTCCTCGATCATCAGAACAAGGACATGCTGATCTTCGAAGGGCTGATCGACGGCCAGTACTGGGCGCAGACGCGGCCGCTCGGGCAATTGTTCTTCGCCTATCCCCCGGGCAGCCCCTGGCATGCCGGGCCGTCGATCAATCATGCTACCAGCCCCGATGGCCTCCACTGGAAGCCTCACATCGAACCGGCGATCCGGCCGCATGCGGGCACCGCGGCGACTGCGCGCATCGGGGGCGGGACGCCGCCGATCCTGACCGAGATTGCCGGCCGACGCGGCTGGCTGACTCTGTGGCACGGGGTGGAGCCCAAGCAGATCGTGGGCATCTACCGCACATACTGGTCGCTGCTCGATCCCGACGAACCGTGGAAGGTGCTCGCCACGAGCCACGAGCCTCTCCTCGTGCCCAATCCGGCCCTCACCGAGCCGATCAAGGATCAGATGTACCTCGACGACGTGGTTTTTTCGACCGGCATTGCCGATGCCGGAGACCACTTCATCGTCGCGAGCGGCGAGGCGGACCTGGCGTGCAGGATCACCCATGTGCCCAAAGAGATGTTCGTTCCCGCGTAGCTCCCGGCGCTCCCCCGGAAGAGGTCAGCCGTCCGCCGCTCTTGCGAAGGAGGGCTGTGGAAGGGGGCCCATGCTCGAAAAAAACACTTTCCTACAGGCCCCGGTCTGTGGCTTATGCTGCCCGATGAGCCCTTCGACTCCCGACCCTTCGCGCCCCGACAAGGCTTCGCTGCCTGATCCCAGCTATCATTGGACGACGCTCAAGGCCCAGGTGTTTCTCGGCGCGCTCGCCGATCTCGGCTGCGTCGGCGATGCGGCCCGGGCGGTGGGGATGAGCCGGCAATCGGCCTACAAGCTGCGCGAGCGGCTGGGGCGAGACACGCTGTTCGCCCGCGCATGGGACCACGCTCAGGCGACGGGGCGCGAGAAGCGCCGGGCGGTTCGGCGCGCCGCGCGCAGGGCGCCACGCTTGGCGCCCGAAAGCGACATTTTCGGGCTCGGCCGATGACGGCCGACAGATCGAGGGCGACAGTTTGCCACGAAGGCGACAGACTGTCCGCGGAAAGCGACACGAAGCGCGTGCCAAGGCGACAGAACCGAGTTGTTTCGTCCAGTACCGTGTCAACCGTGTCAACACCCCGGATGACGAACGGTGAAAGCGGTGATAGCGGCGCGCCCATGATTGTATTTCCCGCCATCGACCTCAAGGCCGGCCAGGTCGTGCGCCTGGCCGAAGGCGACATGGATCGCGCCACCGTCTATGGCGACGACCCGGCCGCCCAGGCGCTGCTGTTTGCGGAAGCGGGCGCCCAGCATCTCCATGTCGTCGACCTCGACGGCGCCTTTGCCGGTGAGAGCCGCAACCGCGCAGCGGTCGAGGCGATCGTCGCCGCGTTCCCCGGCTACGTCCAGCTCGGCGGCGGTATCCGCACGCCCGAGGCGATCGAGGGCTGGTTCGAGCTCGGAGTTGCGCGCGTGGTGATCGGCACCGCCGCCCTCAAGGAACCGGAGTTCGTCAAGGACATGGCGCGCGAGTGGGAGAACGGCATAGTCGTCGCCGTCGATGCGCGCGACGGGATGGTCGCGACCGAGGGCTGGGCCGAGGTGTCGGACGTGCCCATCGCCGACATGGCCCGACGCTTCGAGGATGCCGGGGTGGCGAGCCTGCTGTTCACCGACATCGGCCGCGACGGCCTGCTCAAGGGCTGCAACATCGACGCGACCGTCGATCTCGCCCGGCGTACCGAACTTCCCGTCATCGCCAGTGGCGGCGTGAAAGGCCTCGACGACATCCGCATGCTCGCGCTGCACGCCGACGACGGAATTGAAGGGGTCATAACCGGGCGCGCGCTTTACGACGGGAGGCTCGACCTCGCCGCGGCGATCAAGATGGCCGAACGGGCATGACCGTCCGCATCCGCGTCATCCCCTGCCTCGATGTCGCCGACGGTCGAGTGGTCAAGGGGGTCAACTTCGTCGACCTCAAGGATGCCGGCGACCCGGTAGAGCAGGCCAAGGCGTACGACGCGGCGGGCGCCGACGAGCTGTGCTTCCTCGACATATCCGCCAGCCACGAAGGGCGCGGCACACTTCTCGACGTGGTGCGGCGCACCGCCGAAGTCTGCTTCATGCCGTTGACCGTCGGCGGCGGGGTGCGCGGGGTCGAGGATGCGCGCGCGCTGTTGCTGGCGGGGGCGGACAAGGTCGCGGTCAATTCCGCCGCCGTTGCGCGGCCGGAGGTCGTTTCGGAGATTGCCGCGAAGTTCGGCAACCAATGCGTGGTCGCCTCGGTCGATGCCCGCTGGTCGCACGATCACTGGGAAATATTCACCCACGGCGGCCGGCGCGCGACGGGGATCGATGCGGTCGAGCACGCGATCCGGCTGGCCGAGCTGGGCGCCGGCGAGCTGCTCGTCACCTCGATGGATGGCGATGGCACCCAGCGCGGATACGACCTCAAGCTGACCCGCGCGATCGCCGATTCCGTCTCGGTGCCCGTCGTCGCCAGCGGCGGCGTCGGCACGCTGCAGCAGCTCGGCGAAGGCGTGCCCGAAGGGCACGCGAGCGCCGTGCTCGCCGCCTCCATTTTTCACTTCGGCACCCACACCATCGCCGAAGCGCACGCCGCCCTGCGCGCCGCCGGTTTACCTGCCCGCGCGGGGTAGTGCCGCTACGGGACGGCGTGGTCGCGGCGATTGATTTGGCGGCGGAGCCGTCCATCGCGTGCGCATGGTCACCCGTGCTCTCGCAACGCTCCTCTTATCGCTTTCGGCATCGCCTGCATGGGCGCAGAACGGGACCGCCGTTCCCGAAGGTTCGCATCTGACTCTGTTCGCGCTGGGCGTGCTGGGGGTGATCATCGGACGGCGCGCGGCGATCGCCGCGCAGCGCCGCCAGCGCGCCAAGGACGCCGACGCCGAGTAAGTCGCGGCCGCTTGACGAGAGCGAGCGGCTTGCTCATTCCCGCGCCCATGGAAACGCTCGCGCGCCTCGAACAGACTATCCGCGATCGACGCTCTGCATCCACGGATGCGAGCTACGTCGCCAGCCTGCTGGCACGCGGCCTGCCGACCATTGCCCGCAAGCTGGGCGAAGAAAGCGTGGAAACGGTCATCGCCGCGCTCTCGGGCAGCCGCGAAGACCTGGTGGGCGAGGCGGCCGACGTGCTGTTCCACCTCATGGTTCTGCTGAGCGTGAAGGACATCCCGCTTTCCGACGTCCTCGCCGAGCTCGACAAGCGCGAAGGAACGTCCGGTCTCGCGGAGAAAGCCTCACGGAGCGCCTGATGCCGATCGACGCCACGCTGCCATACGATCCCGACAACATCTTCGCGAAGATCCTTCGCGGCGAGATCCCGTGCCAGAAGGTCTATGAAGACGACTGGGTGCTCGCCTTCCACGACATCGCGCCCCAAGCGCCCGTCCATATCCTGGTGATCCCGAAAGGCGCTTACGTCGGTTGGGACGATTTCTCGGCGAAGGCCTCACCCGAGGAGATCGCCGGGCTCGTGCGCGCCGTGGGCCACGTCGCTCGCGAACAGGGCCTTGTGGAGCCGGGTTATCGCCTGCTCGCCAACCTCGGCGCGCATGGCGGGCAGGAGGTGCCGCATCTCCACGTCCACCTCTTCGGCGGCAAGCCGCTTGGGCCGATGATCGCGCGCTAGCCACAGCTCGTCCGTCTTTCGGCCGCAACTGCATAGGTTCACGTCAGACCAGTTGCCACGCGACTCGCGGGTTCGCTAAGGCTGGGCGATGAATGCGCCCACGCTTCCTCTGCCCCCTTCGGGCATCTTCCGGGGAAAGCTCCACCTGTTTCCGGTGCGCGTCTACTACGAGGATACCGACCTCTCTGGCATCGTCTATCACGCCAACTATCTGCGCTGGTTCGAGCGTGCCCGGTCCGACCTTCTGCGCATGCTCGGCATCGACCAGCGCGCCGCGGCGGAAACGGGCGAGGGCACTTATGCCGTCGCCGAACTCACAATCCGCTACCTCGCGCCGGCCCGGCTCGACGACGCCGTAACCATCGCCACTTCGCCCACGGAACTCGGCGCCGCAAGCGTGCGTTTGCGCCAGCAGGCGATGCGGGACGGTGATTTGCTTGCCAATGCGTCCGTTCGGGTGGGATTCATCTCCCCTGATGGACGACCGCGCCGCCAGCCTTCCGCCTGGCGCGCCGCCTTCCAGTCCCTCCAGTCCGCGAAAGACGCCGCATGAACCTGATTTCAGCCGTTGCCACGACCACTACAGCGCCGACGCGGCTCGATCCGCTGCAGCTCTTCCTCGATGCCGACATCGTCGTGCAGGTGGTGATCGTGGGGCTGGTCCTGGCGAGCATCTGGGTCTGGACGATCATCGTATCGTTCTCGATGCGGATGGGCCGCGTGCGCAGCCGCAATCGCGCTTTCGAGCAGGACTTCTGGGATGCCGATCAACCGGAGACGCTGGTCCAGGGCAAGCGCCGGCAGGACAACCCTTCGGCGCGCGTCGCCGCGGCCGGCATCGCCGAGCTGCGCAACTCGACCAAGGACGGTCTGCGCGACAAGACCGGCGCAAAGGACCGGATCGCGCTAGCAATGGAAGGCCAGGTCGCGGTCGAGGCGGACGCCCTCGCCGAACGGTTGAACTTTCTCGCCACCACCGGTTCGGTGGCGCCTTTCGTGGGGCTGTTCGGCACCGTCTGGGGCATCATGAACAGCTTCTTTCAGATCGGAATGCAGCAGAACTCGTCGCTCGCAGTTGTCGCTCCGGGCATTTCGGAGGCGCTGTTCGCCACCGCGATCGGCCTGTTCGCGGCGATCCCCGCGGTGATCGCCTACAACCGATTCAGCCAGGGTGTGAACGTGTTCCAGGCGCGCCTCCAACGGTTCGCCGACCGCGTCCATGCGCAGATCGGCCGTGAGTTGGAGCGTAGCTGATGGCGATGGGCCTTCACGCTTCCCGCCGCGGACGCTCCGGGCGGCGCGCACCGATGGCGGAGATCAATGTCACGCCGTTCGTGGACGTGATGTTGGTGCTGCTCATCATCTTCATGGTCACCGCCCCGATGCTGGCGAGCGGCGTTCCGGTGGAGCTACCCGAGAGCCGCGCCAACGCGCTCGATCAGCAGCCGGACCAGATCACGATTGCGATCGACAGCGGAGGCTTCATCTACGTCGATGATACGCTCGTCGAACGCGGAGCCTTCCCGGCTGAGGTCGAGCGCATGGAATGCGGCGTGGGCGCGGACGGGCCGCTGATCACGCTGCGGGCCGATCGCTCGCTCGATTACGGGCGGGTCATGGCTGTCATGGGCGAGCTCAACCGCGGGTCCTGTAACAGCATTTCCCTGGTCACCCAGGGTTCAGTTGAGGCTCCATAGCCCCGGGCCATGGTATCCTTCGCCCATCTCTCTCGCGAGGAGCGTATCGGCCTGGGTATCGCGGCGGCCGCGCACGTTGCGCTCGTGGCGGCGCTCGTCATCCATGTGCGGGACGACCCGACCGCCTTGCCGATCCCCGAGCGGATGACGGTCAGCCTGGCCGACGAGGTGAGCCTGACATCCACGGCGCCCGATCCTTCGGCCGAGCCGCAGGCGTCGATCGCTCCGGTTCTCTCGCCCGAGCCCGAGCCCGTGGTCGAGCCGGAACTGATCCGCGAGGTCGTGCGTGAAGAACCCCGGCCGAGCCCGCGCCAGACCGTCTCTCCCCGCCCGACTCCGCGCGCCACCGAGCAACCGCGCCCGCGGCCGACGCCTACGAGGCCGGCGGGCGGCTCCAGGTTGGGCGACGATTTCCTCAGAGGCGTCGGTGGAAGCGAGCGTTCGAACGATCGCGGTTCCCCTGCCGCGACATTTGGCGCTGCGGAAGCGGCCTCGCTGATCCAGGCGATCAGCCGTGAGATCAAGCCGCACTGGAACGCGCCTTCCGGCGTCGATGCCGAAATGCTGGTTACGGTGCTGAGCTTCGATCTCAATCCTGACGGGAGCCTCAAGGGAACGCCGCGGGTGGTGAGCCAGTCCGGTGTCACCGACTCGAACCGCCCGCAGCAACAACTCCATGCCGAGCGAGCGATCCGAGCCGTCCAGCTTGCAGCTCCGTTCGACCTGCCCGATGAATTCTACGACAAATGGAAGCGCGTTAGCTCCTTGCGCTTCGACAGGAGGCTTTGATCATGAAGGTCCGCATTTTCCTGCTGGCAGCCGCTATGGCAACGCTCGCGGCTCCCGTGGTCGCGCAGGACGCCCCGGCTGCCGCGCCTCCGATCGCGGTCCCGCAGCTCGAGGAGGAAGGCCTCAGCGGCACCGTCACCGACGAAAGCGCCTGGCAGGATCTCGGCATCGCCATCCCTGCCTTCGCCACCGACCGCGAGCAGCCGACACCGGCGAACGCGCAAGGAACAACCGCGCTCGGGCTCGAGCTGTCGCGGGTGGTGTTCAACGACTTGCGCAACAACGGCCTGTTCCGTCCGGTCGGCCCGGATTCGCTGCCGCGCCCGGCCTATAGCCAGATCACTGCGCCAGCCTTCGCCACTTGGCAGGGCCGCTCCGCCGAGATGCTCGTGCAAGGATACGTGCGCGCCGGCGCCGGAGGGCAACTGACGGTCGGGTGCTATCTCTACGACGTGCAATTGCAGCAAGAGCTGGTGCGACAGGGCTGGGTGGTCGCACCGGCCGACTGGCGCCGCGCCGCGCACAAATGCGCCGACCTCGTCTATTCGCGGCTGTCGGGCGAGAGCCCGTTCTTCGATTCCAAGATCGCCTACATCGCCGAGACCGGGCCAAAGGATAACCGGGTGAAGCGGCTCGCGATCATGGATTCGGACGGGGCCAACCACCGGTTCATCACCAATGGCCAGTCGACCGCGCTGACGCCGCGCTACTCGCCCGACTATTCGAAGATCGCCTACGTAAGTTACCTGAACGGGTTCGCGCGCATCTTCGTCTACGACATCGGCAGCGGCCGGCAGACCCTGATCACCGAAAGCCAGAACCCAACCTTCGCGCCGCGCTGGTCCCCCGACGGGCGCTGGATCCTCTATTCGATGGCGGCGGGCGGCAACACCGACATCTATCGCGTGTCATCGAGCGGCGGCGGCCAGCCGCAGCGTCTCACCGATGCGCCTGGCATCGACGTGGGCGGCTCGTACTCGCCCGACGGCACGCGCATCGTGTTCGAAAGCGACCGGTCTGGCAGCCAGCAGATCTACGTGATGGACGCGGGCGGCGGAAACCAGCGCCGGATCAGCTTCTTCGGCGGCCGCGCCGCGACCCCGGAATGGAGCCCGCGTGGCGACCAGATTGCCTTCACTCACATCGCCGGCGATTTGCGCATCGCGGTCATGAGCCCCAACGGGGGCGGTCTGCGCCATCTCACCAATAGTTGGCAGGACGAAGCACCGACCTGGTCCCCCAACGGGCGGATCGTGCAGTTCTTCCGCACGCAGCGCAATTCGGGCGAGACGTCCATCTGGCAGGTCGACGTGACCGGCCGGAACGAGCGCCGCCTGCCGACCCCGGTGGGGGCATCGGATCCCGCCTGGGGACCGGTCCTGCCCTGAACGCGTTGAAGGTTTCAGCCGGGTCGCGCCGCTTGAGTTCATCAATAAGGAGAGAACCATGAATAAGATCGCCATCGCCGTGACCCTGGCGAGCGCGTTGGCCCTCTCGGCCTGTGCAAAGAAGGCGCCGGAGGAACTGCCGCCGCCGCCGCAGACTTCGACCCCTGCGCCGACCCCGTCGCAGCCGAGCGGCCCGGTCCCGGGGACGCAAGCTCACTTCACCCAGCAGATGCAGGGGCGCGATACGATCTATTTCGACACCGACAAGTTCGACATCGACGCGGAAGATCAGGCGGCGCTGCGCCAGCAGGCCCAGTACCTGCAGCAATATCCCAACGTCCGTGCCACCGTGGAGGGCCACGCCGACGAACGCGGCACGCGCGAATACAACATCGCGCTCGGCGAGCGCCGCGCGAATGCCGCCAAGAACTACCTGGTGAGCCTCGGTGTACCCGCCGATCGCATCACGACGGTCAGCTACGGTAAGGAACGCCCGATTGCGCTCGGCAGCAATGAGCAGGCCTGGGCGCGCAACCGCCGCGCCGTCACGATCGTGCTGAACTGATCAGTCAAACGACGGCAATTCGACCATGAAAGCGGGCGCGGCGATTTCGATCGTCGCGCCCGTATCGATTCCGGGCGCGACAGTCGGACCCGCGAACAGCGCCAGCGCGGCGAGCGCGAAGATCGAGAACGCCGAGGCCACCGAAAGTTGCTTGGACATCATAAAGCTCTGTTCTTGCTGCGCTGCACAAATAGGCAATTCTTCTGACGCTGCAATGCAGCGATGGACCGAGGCGAAAATATTTGCCGAATGACGGGCGACGGTTCCCGGCATGGCGGGAAGCGCCTATATGGAGCCGATGCTTTCCTGCGGATTAAGACGATGAGCCGGCCGAAGCGTTCGCTCGACTGGGGGTTCCCGCGCTGGCGTGGCTACGGCAGCTCGCGCGAGGCAGCCCAAGTGCGGCTGTGTGACCGCCACGGCTGTGACGAGCCCGGCAACTGCCCCGCGCCGAAGGCGCCGCACAGCCCCGAGCGCTGGTATTTCTGCCAGCGTCACGCGGCCGAGTACAACTCCAAGTGGGACTACTTCGAGGGGCTCGAGAAGGCCGAGGCAGAGGCGCGCGAGCGTTCGGAGACGAGCGCGAACGCCGGATATGCCTCCGCCGCACACTATGGTTGGGGCGGATCGGGCGACGGTAGCCGAAGCGCGGATGAGATGCGCGCGCTCGAAGTGCTCGGTCTAGAGAGCGACGCGGATTTCGAGACCATCAAGAAGGCTTGGCGCGGCAAGGCCAAGGAAGTCCACCCGGACGTGAAGCCCGGGGATGCCGATGCCGCGAAAGCGTTCCAGGCTTACCAAGTGGCTTACGAGGTGCTCCGCCAGGCCGAAGAACGGCGCGAATGGCGAGGGTAAGCGGGCGGTCAACACCCGGGGATTGGCGATCGCCTAGGCGTTACTGCGGCGCCGCGTCCATGTCGTCGGCGGCGTCCTCGAGGTCATCCTTGATCTCTTCGCCCTCGTCGCGAAGGGCATCGGCTTGGGCCTCCGCAGCCGCTTCGTTGGGGCCGCCTTCTTCAATCGATTCGACGATGTCCGCTTCGGCTTCATAGGATTCGTCGATCGCGGTCGCGGTCTCCTCGACCTGGTTCTCGGCCTGACTGTCGCAGGCGCCCGACGATAATCCGAGGCTAACGGCGGCTAACACGGCAAGCTTTCTCATTCTCGGTCCCCTTTCCACGGAAGCACTCCCTACGTCAGTGCGGCCGTGGCCAGAAACGCGGCCCGTTGCGGGTCGGTTCCGGTCAAGGAGAATGGGAAGACGGCTTCGACCTGGTTCCCAACGAGGAAGCCTGGGCAACTTTCTCAATGCGAAATTGCCGTCTGTCGAAATGAGTTGCGCGTAGATCGGACAAAAATTGACATTTAGTGACCATGGTCTAGGTGCAACCGCGTTGCATCGCAGCAGTGCGGGATCGCTGCTGCGGCGCTCGACCGGAGGGGAACACCATGATTTTGAATCGTGGGGAGAAAAACGCGCTGCGGCGCTTCTCGCGAGATAACCACGGATACCAGGCCGTCTCGAAATGGAAGGGAATCGGCCTTCCGAGCATGCGGTCGCTTTGCGAAAAGGGCCTCGTGGTCGAGGGACAAAGCGGGATCTTCGGGCCGACGTTCAAGCTTACTCCGCTCGGCCTCGTCTGGCGCGAGCGCATCGGTGTGGGGGAACGCCGCCGGCGAGTGTCCGCCAGCTCGATCGATACCCAAGCGACTAACAAGGCGCTCACCGGGGAACCGGTGCTCGCCTGACGCCTTGCGGTGGTCAGACGGCCGCCAAGGCCTGTTCGAAGTCAGCGATGATATCGTCGGGATCCTCGATCCCGATCGAAACCCGCACGAGGTTGTCTGTGATGCCGAGCTGGGCCTTGCGCTCGTCGGGCACCGACAGGTGCGTCATCGCGGCTGGATGGCTCGCAAGCGTCTCGGTGCCGCCCAGGCTCACGGCCAGCTTGGCGACGCGCAGAGCGTCGAGGAAGCGGAACGCTTCTGCCTCGCCGCCGCGAATGAACAGGGAGAAAGTGCTCCCCGGCCCCGTGCAGTGGCGGCGGTAGATGTCGAGCTGCGATCCTTCGCGTAGCAGGCCGAGGAAGCCGAGACCTTCGACCTTGGGATGGTCCTTCAGGAAGTCGCACACCTTGATCGCGTTTTCGGTCGCGCGGCGCATTCGGATTTCGAGCGTCTCGAGGCTCCGAAGCAGCATCCATGCGGTATTCGGATCGCAGATGCCGCCCATCGTATTGCGAAGCGCGCGCACTGGGTCCATCCAGCGCTTGTCGCCGGACACGCTGCCCGCCACCAGGTCGGAGTGGCCCCCGGCATACTTCGTCAGCGAGTAAGCGACGATGTCCGCGCCGTGCTTGAGCGGGCTTTGCCAGAGGGGCCCGAGGAAAGTGTTGTCGATCGCGATCGGCGTCACCTTCGGGTCGAGCGCCGCGTCGCGAGCGTCCCGGACCGCCTCGATGTCGACCAGAGCATTGGTCGGATTGCCGGGGCTTTCGAGGTAGATCATCGCCACCTTGCCGCCCTGCTCGTCGGCTTGCGCCTTGGCCCGTGACAACACGTCGTCCAGCTCCGCACGCGTGGCCCCGGCCGGGAAGTCGACGTAAGTCACGCCGTATTTCGACAGCACCTTCGCGACGAAGCCCTCGCTGGCGGCATAGAGCGGGCCCGAATGGACGATCACGTCGCCGGCCTCGCAATAGGCCATCATCAGGATGCAGATCGCGGTCATGCCGCTGGAAAAGACCAACGCGTCCTCCGCGCCGTCCCACACGCTCAGCCGATCCTCGAGGATTTCCTGGTTGGGGCCGTTGAAGCGCGAATAGACGAGACCCTCGGCGCCTCCGGCGCGCTTGCCCGTGATGCCTTCGAAGTGCCGCTTGCCGGCCTCCGCGCTTTCGAACACGAACGTGCTGGTCAGAAAGATCGGCGGTTTCAACGAGCCTTCTGAGAGGACGGGATCGTAGCCGTAGCCCATCATCAAGGTGGAAGGCTTGAGCTGGCGGCCGCCGATCTGGGTCACTTCGGGTTTCGGCTTGCTGCGCTGGCTCGGACGGTCGACGGGCTCGGACATGGTTTCCCCTGAAACTGACTGGCCGCGGTGTAGCGGCTCGCGGCAGCCGCCGCCAGTCAGGTCAACGCGGCGACGGCCCAGATGGCCCCGACGATGAGGAAGACGCCCGCCACATCGAGCGCGAAGCCCGCCGCGACCATCCGTGGCAGCGCGACACGCCCCGTCGCCCAGGCGATGGCGTTAGGCCCGGTGCCGGAGGGAAGCATGAAGCCCCAGCTCGCCGCCATCGCGGCCGGGAGCGCAAGCAGCAGCGGATCGGCCCCCAGAGCCACCGTCAGGCTCGCGACCACTGGCATGATTCCGCTCGCGGTGGCGACATTGCTCGCGAACTCCGTGATCAGCACCACCAGCGCAACGACTGCCAGGGCAACGACCCAGAGCGGTAACGCGGACAAAGGCAGCAGCGACTGACCGAGCCACGCCGCCAATCCCGACGTCGTCATCCCCGCGGCCAGCGCCAATCCCCCACCGAACATCATGATCACGCCCCACGGCGCGCGATCGGCCTCTGGCCAGGTCAGCAGCGGCCGACCCGTGCCGTCGGGCACGACGAACAGCAGCAAGCCCACGAATACCGCGATGGTCCCGTCGGTCAGCGCCCCTTCGGGGAGGAGCGGATCGAGCAGCGGCTGTGCGACCCAAAGCGCGAACGCCAGCCCGCCCAGCGGCACCAGGCGCCGTTCGGGCCACGTCCATTCGCGCTGCGTCGCGATGGCGGTGCGCGCCTGGTGCACATCGAACGGATGGCTGCCCACGCGCAGGACTTTGGCGACGATCGCGGCCGCCAGTGGGACACCGAGCAGCACGATCGGCACGCCGAACATCATCCATTGCGCGAACCCGATCCGCACCCTGATCGTCTCGTCGATCAGCGCGACCGCAATGGCATTGGTCGGCGAGCCGACGATCGTGCCGAGACCGCCGACCGACGCGGCGAAGGCGATGCCGATCGGCAGCGCGCCGGACAGGCCCTCGCGATCCCCTGCGGCGATTCCGCCGCCCGCCAGCACCGCGAGCGCCATCGGCATCATGATCAGCGCAGTCGAAGTGTTCGAGATCAGCATCGACAGCACCGCGGTCGCCAGCATGAACGCCAGCAGCAATTGCATCGCCCCGCCGCCTTTGCCCAGCGTGTTGAGGATGCCGACGGCCAGCCGGCAGTGCAGGTTGGTCCGCTCGATCGCCAACGCGATGAACGAGCCGCCGAGGATCAGGAACAGCGTCGGCGAATAGTACGCGCTGGCCGTGGCATTGGCATCCATCACTCCGCCGAGCGGCAGGATAAGGAACGGCAGCAGCGCGGTCACCGTCAGCGGCACCGCCTCGGTCATCCACCACGCGGCCATGAGCGCAACCAGCCCGGCGACCAGCCAGGCCTCGGGGGGCATTCCGGCGGGCGCCGGAAGCAGCAGGGTGAGCAGGAAAGCCGCCAGGCCTGCAACGAATCCCACCCGTTTGGCGCGCATCAGCCCCCCTTTACCCATTCCCGGTGGGACTCTAGCTTCGCGCCGAGCGACGGCAAGGAGAACGCCGATGGCTGACCAGGGTGCGGTGCTGGCGATCGGCGGATTGTTCTTTCGCTCGAAGGATCCCGATGCGCTTGCGGCGTGGTACAAGGAAAACCTGGGCGTCGGCGCGGGTTGCACGGCGGAGGGAGAGCCGAGCGAATGGGCCTGGCGCACGCAAGGCGGCGACGTGGTGTTCGCGCCCTTTCGCGAGGCGAGCGACTACTTCCCGGCGGACAAGCGCTTCATGCTCAACTTCCGGGTGCGCGGGCTCGACGCGCTCGCCGTCCGGCTCGAAGCCGGCGGCGTGGCCGTCGAGCGGCGCGACGAATGGGACCAGCCCGAAACCGGCCGATTCGCCCGGATCCACGATCCCGAGGGCAATCCGATAGAATTGTGGGAACCTCCGGCGGCCTGAGCCTGGCCGGAGGATCGACCCTACTTGGGTGCCAGCACCATCAGCATCTGGCGGCCTTCGAGGCGCGGATAGGCTTCGATCTTGGCGACTTCGGCCGTGTCGTCCTGCACGCGCTTGAGCAAGTTCATGCCCAGCTCCTGGTGGGCCATTTCGCGACCGCGGAAGCGCAAGGTCATCTTCACCTTGTCGCCTTCCTCGATGAACTTGAAAACGCTGCGCATCTTCACGTCGTAGTCGTGATCGTCGATGTTCGGACGCATCTTGATCTCTTTGATCTGCTGCGTCTTTTGCGTCTTGCGCGCCGCGTTGGCCTTCTTCTGCGCCTCGTACCGGTGCTTGCCTACGTCGAGGAACTTGCACACGGGCGGGTCCGCTCCGGGCGACACCTCGACGAGGTTCAGCCCGAGCTCGTTCGCCTGCTCGATCGCTTCGCGGGTGTACATGACGCCCAGGTTTTCACCGTTCTCATCGATCACACGGACCTTCTCGGCCTGGATCAGATTATCGAACTTGGGTCCGGACTTGACCGGGGGCGCAAGCATGCGCCGGGGTGGACGGGGTATGGGCAATCTCCTTGGCTGCCGTTTTTCGGAAGCGCGCTACTTAGTGGTTTAGCTCCGCGCGCGCTAGGGGTTTAGGCGGAGTCAGGCCAATGCCCGCCACAACGGGAATCGAGCGAGCCTTCCACCGGCCGGGAGGACCGCGTCGATCGCCTGGGCGGGCTGGAGCGCGGCGAGGATCGCCGGGTCTGCGGCGTCCATCCCACCGGTCAGCGCGCCGAAGGCGGGCAGGATCATCCGCCCGCATCCTCGCCCGTCCTGGCTGACCACCGCGCACGGCCGGCGAATGCGTCGGTGATGCACCGTCAATTGCAGGCGCGGGTGGAAGTGCCCCGAAAGCTCTGGCCGGAGCTCGCCTGTCTTGGCACGGTGGCGCAGCACGATCCCCGCGATCTCGAGCTCTTCGGCGAGCGTTCCGCCCGACGTCGCTTCCATGGCCGGGTCGTGGTTGCCGGTGATCCACACCCAATCGGTCGCGCGGGTCAGCGCCGCGAGCATCCCCGCCGCATGCGGCTCGAGTCGGTCGGGCCCCGCCGAGTCGTGAAAATTGTCGCCGAGCGTGAAGACGCGCCGCGCGCCCGTCTCGCCAATCGCCAGTGAGATCCGTTCGAGCGTTTCGCGGCTATCGTACGGCGGCAGGAGCTGGCCGTGCTTGGCATAGAAGCTCGCCTTTTCGAGGTGCAAGTCGGCGACCAGCAGCGCCTGCTCGCGCGGCCAGTAAAGCGCGCGGCCCGAGGTGAGGCGAAATTCCTCGCCGCAGAAGTCGAACGAAAGGGGAACCATGCGCCGTCCTTGCCGCGACCTCCGGCCTTTGGCAAGGGAGGCGGCATGGATTGGCAGCCCTATACCCACCGCGCCCGCGAATGGTTCGAAAGCCTTCGCGATCGCATCTGCGCCGAGTTCGAGGCGATCGAGCGCGAGGCCGGATCCGATGCGGCCTTCGACTACCTCGCGTGGGATCGCGAAGAGGAAGGCAATCCGAACCCCGGCGGCGGGGTGCGCGGGGTGATGAAGGGCAGGGTGTTCGAGAAAGTCGGCGTCAATGTCTCGACCGTGGGCGGCCGGTTCGCACCCGAGTTCGCGCGCACGATCCACGGCGCCGAGGAGAACCCCGGCTTTACCGCCACCGGGATCAGCCTCGTCGCGCACATGGCCAATCCGCACGTGCCGGCGGTGCACATGAACACGCGGTTCCTTACCACCGGCAAGGCGTGGTTCGGCGGCGGCGCCGACCTCAATCCGCCGATCCCGTACGAGGAAGACACCGAGCAGTTCCACGCCGCCTTCCGCGCCGCCTGCATGGCGCACAATCCGACCTACTACGATAGGTTCAAGAAGTGGGCGGACGACTACTTCTTCATTCCGCACCGCGGTGTTGCGCGCGGGGTGGGCGGGATCTTCTACGACCACATGGAGTGCGCCGAAGACGCCGAATGGGAGCGCAACTTCGCCTTCACCAAGGATGTCGGCGAAGCGTTCCTGGCGGTGTTCCCCAGGATCGTTCGCAAGCGGATGGGCATGGAGTGGACGCCGGAGGACAAGGAGCAGCAGCTCACCTGGCGCGGCCGCTACGCCGAATTCAACCTCGTCTACGACCGCGGCACCCTGTTCGGGCTCAAGACCGGCGGCAACATCGACGCCATCCTGATGAGCCTGCCGCCCGAGGTGAAGTGGAGCTGATGAAATGCACCGCCTGAACCTCGCCCAAGCCAACGCGCTGATCGAAGCGGCCTTCGCCAAAGCCGCCGAGCTCGGGTTCAAGCCGCTCACGGTGACGGTCCACGATCCGGGCGGGCATCTGATTGCGTGCCAGCGGCAGGACGGGGCTTCGAACATGCGGGTCAAGCTCGCAGGCGGAAAGGCGTGCGGGGCGCTGGCGCTGGGGGTGTCGAGCCGGGCGATCGGCAAGATGGCGGAAGAGCGGCCGCACTTCGTCGCTTCGCTTCACACAATGAGCGAGGGTGGGATGGTTCCCGTCGCCGGCGGGGTGATCGTTTGCGGTGCAGACGGCACGGTGCTCGGAGCGATCGGCGTGACCGGCGATACCAGCGACAATGACGAGGCCTGTGCGCTGGCCGCGATCCAGGCGGTGGGGCTGACGGCCAAGAACTAACTCCCGACTGCCTCGTCGTTGCGAGGAGCGCAGCTTCGCTACGCTCGCAACGACGAAGGATGGTCGGTGCCCGTGACAAGCCCGGTTCAGCTTCTTATCGTTACTGAAGAAACTTCCCGCCATTCGGAGAGATTCATGCGTTTTGCCGCTTCCGTCCTCATGCTCTTTTCGGCCCTGACCTCCGCGCCCGCACTGGCGCAGGCGGAGGGCACGGAGCTGGTCTCGCCGGTGCTGCTGACCGACGATGCGAAGGACCCGTGGACTTTCGCGCAGCCCGAAGTGGCGCGGGTGACGCATGTCGCGCTCGATCTCGTGCTCGATTTCGCCGGCAAGCAGGTCGGCGGCACCGCGACGCTCGACGTCCAGACGCAGCCGGGCGCGGAGACGGTCGTTCTCGATACTCGCGGCCTCGCGATCGAGAGCGTGAAGGACGAAGCGGGCAGGGACCTGACGTTCTCCGTTGGCGAGATGGTCGAAGGGAAGGGCGCCCCCCTCACCGTCACGCTCGGCGAGGCGCGCCGCATCGTGATCGCCTATGCCGCGTCCGACGCCGCCGCGCTGCAGTGGCTCTCGCCCGAGCAGACCGCCGGCGGCGAGCATCCGTTTCTGCTCAGTCAGGGCCAGCCGACGCTCAATCGCACCTGGATTCCGACGCAGGACAGCCCGGGCATCCGCCAGACATGGGAAGCGCGCATCACCGCGCCCAAGCCGCTCGACGTGGTGATGTCGGGTTTGCGCCAAGGCGAGCCGGAGGACCTCGGCGATGGTGCGCGGGCGTTCCGGTTCGTGATGGACAAGCCGGTGGCGCCGTACCTGATCGCGATCGCTGCAGGCGACATTGCCTTCCGTGAGCTCGGCCCGCGCACCGGCGTGTGGGCGGAGCCGGCGGTGCTCGATGCTGCCGCGGCAGAACTCGCCGATACCGAGAAGATGGTCGAAGCGGCCGAGGCGCTCTACGGCCCCTATCGCTGGGGCCGCTACGACATGATCGTGCTGCCGCCGGCGTTCCCTTACGGGGGCATGGAAAACCCGGTGATGACGTTCCTCACCCCGACCTTCATTGCCGGAGACAAGAGCCTGGTCGGCCTCGTCGCCCACGAGCTGGCGCACTCCTGGTCGGGCAACCTCGTGACCAACGCCAACTGGGCCGACGGCTGGCTCAACGAGGGCATCACGAGCTATTTCGAGAACCGCATCCTCGAAGCGCTCTACGGCAGCCGCCGCGCAAGCCAGGAAGCCGCGCTGAGCTTCGCCGAGGTCGAAGAGACGCTGGCGGAGAAGGGCGCCGACCATCCGGTCACGGCGCTGCATTTGTCCGAGGCCGAGGCGACGCCCGAGGGCGGCGAAAGCGGCATCGTCTACGACAAGGGCGCGGCGTTCATGCGCACGGTCGAGACGATCGTCGGGCGCGAGCGGTTCGATGCCTGGCTGCGGCAGTGGTTCGACAACCACGCGTTCCAGCCCGCCACTTCGGCAATGCTGCTCGCCGACATGGAGGCGAACCTGGTGAAGGGCGACGCGGCTTTGGCCGAGAAGCTCAAGCTCGAGCAGTGGATCTACCAGCCTGGCCTGCCCGACAACGTGGTGCGGCCGCCGGCTTCGGCATTCGCCGAAGTCGATGCGGCGGCGGCGCAGTATCCGCAGACCCACTTCGTCGATCCCGAGCACTGGGCCGGGTGGACGACGGCCGAGCGCTTGCGCCTGATCGCCAAGCTGCCGCGCGAGCTGACCGCGGCCCAACTGGGGGACCTCGACACGAACCTTGGCCTCTCGCGGTCGGGCAATGCCGAGATCCTGTTCGCCTGGCTCGAGCTGGCGCTCGCCAACCGCTACGAGCCCGCGGTGCCGGTGGCGGAGACGTTCCTCACCGAGGTCGGTCGCCGCAAGTTCGTGCTGCCGCTTTTCGAGGTGCTGATGGGCGAAGGCGACTGGGGCCAGCCCATCGCGCGGCGGATCTACGCCGAGACGCGGGCGGGGTATCACTCGGTCACGCAAGGCTCGGTCGATGAAGCCGTGGGTTGGGCGGAGGGTTCCCCGTCCTAGCCGCCAGGCAGGAGTCGCCTATTTCATCTGAGTCACCCGCATCCAGTCGACATCCATCTGCACATTGCCGGCCTTCACCTCGTCGACCGTTTCCTGCGGGACGCCGAAATAGGGCGCGGTCACCGAGTTCACCCCGTTGGGGTAAGCTCCGCCGATGGCCGCGTTGAGGATGATGTATTTGGCGTTGTCGAACCTCCAGGGCCCGTACCTTTCGACCTGGGCTTTGGTGACCGTGTAGAAGGCGGTTCCGTCGACTAGGAAGGTCACCGCGTTGGCCGACCATTCGACAGCGTATGTGTGCCATTGGGACGCGTCTGTCCCGGCGGCGAAGGTGTGCCGCATGGCCAGCGGAGTGTTGCCCGAATAGCCGGGACCATGCATCGCCGAGCTCGTCCAGTCGCGCTGGCCGACATATTCCATGATGTCGATCTCGCCCGAAGCGGGCCAGTCGCCGTAGCCGAGCAGCCAGAAGGCGGGCCAGAAGCCGACCGCGTCGGACATGCGGATGCGCGCCTCGGCGCGGCCATGCTGGAAGTCGAAGCGGTTGCGGCTGTCGATCCGGCCGGAGATGAAGTCGGCCCGGCGGGTCGCATGGGTGTCGATGCCGGGGCTGAAGACCACGCGCAAGGTCAGCACGCCCCCGTCCACGCCGGCCACCCCCTGCCGCAGCAGGATGGTGTCGGGAGAGTCGAAATAGGCTTGCTGTTCGGTGTTCACCCAGAAGTCCGGCCCGACGACGTTCCACACGCGCCGGTCGAGTGAAGCCCCGTCGAACTCGTCGGCGAAAACGACCTGCGGCACAGGGGTTGGGGTTGGGCTGGGCGTAGGTGCGGGCGAGGGCGCGGGCGTCCCTCCCGCAGGCCGCGCCCCGCCCGCAGCGGATCCGCCGCCGCATCCGGCGAGCGCCAGGCCCAGGACGGCCAAAGCATGGGTAAGTCTCATGGCGATTGTTTCTCGGCCCTCCTGAACTCCGCCAAGCGCTCGACTGCCTCGTCCAGGGTCGCGTCTTCCTTGGCGAAACAGAGGCGCAGGAAGCCGCGTTCGGGATCGTCGCGGTAGAAGGCGGAGACGGGAATGGTGGCGACGCCGGCCTCTCGTACCATCCGTTCTGCGATGGCTTCATCGTCGGCGGGCAGGCCCGAGGCAGCGAGGTCGATGTTGACGAACCAGGTGCCGTCGGCCGGTAGCATGGCGTAGCCGGCGGCGGCGAGGCCGCGGACGAGGCGCTCGCGCGCAGCGGCGTAGCGGGCGCGGTGGGCCACGTGCCATTGGCTGGACAGCGCCAAGCCTTCGGCGACCGCCCACTGCAGCGGCGCGGCGATGGTGAAGTTGAGGTACTGGTGCTGCCGCGCGATTGCTTCGGCCCGCTCCGGTGGCGCGATCGCCCAGCCGACCTTCCAGCCGGTCAGCGAGAAGATCTTGCCCGCCGAGCCGACCTTGACCGAGCGCTCGGCCAGCGCCGGCACGCCGAGCACCGAACGATGCCGCGCTTCGCCGAACACCATCCCTTCCCAGACCTCGTCGCTGAGCACGGCGAGGTCGTGCCGCTCGCACACCGCGCCGAGCGCTTCGAGCGTTGCCCGATCGAGCGGCGTTCCGGTCGGGTTGTTCGGCGTGTTGAGCACCAGCAGCCGCGTCCTGGAGCCGATCGCGGCTTCGAGCCGGTCGAGCGGCAAGGTCCAATGCGGCGGCTCGAGGCTGACCGTGCGCGCGATCCCGCCGGCCCGCTCGATCATCGGCAGGTAGGCATCGTAGAACGGCTGCAGCAGGATCGCCTCGTCGCCCGGCGCGATCAGCGAATGGATCGCGGCGGCGAGCGCTTCGGTCGCCCCGGCGGTGACGGTCACCTGCTCCTCGTGCACCGCGATTCCCTGCTCGTGGCGATAGTAGTCGCACACCGCGCGGCGCAATTCGGGCAGCCCGCGCATCGGCGGGTACTGGTTCGACTTCTCGACCAGCGCGCGGCGGGCGGCCTCGAGCAGCTCGGCGGGCTCGGGCAGGTCGGGAAAGCCCTGGCCGAGATTGATCGCGCCGGTCTCGCGCGCGAGCGCCGACATGCGCTCGAAGATCGAGGTCTTGGCATCGGGCATCGCTCTCGCCTGGTTAGAGCAGGTCGGCCGCGACCGCCATTTCCATCGGTAACGGCGCCGCTGTTTCTTTTTGGGAATAGGTTAATCCTGTTGCTGGCGAGCGCGGCCGAATCGGCTACGCGTTAAGGACCGACCGGGGTCCGCCGGCTGGCCGGCGAGGGAGGTCGTTCTGCAGGAAGCGTCGATCCGTTGGTACGAGGCCACCCTGATCGTGGCGCTGGCCGCGCTCGCCCTGGTGTGGCCGGCGCTGGTGAACGGCGGTCCGTTCTGGTTCCCCGATACCTCGAGCTACATCCGCGGAGCCGATGCAGCGGTGGTGACGATCACCGGGCAAAGCTCCGAATGGTCGGATCGTCTCGTGCGGGTCGATCCAACCGCCCAGGCGTCCGACCCGGAGGCGGGGACCGGGCCGGGGAACATCGCCGCGGGCAAGGGCAAGGTCGCTCCGGCCAAGCCGGTCATCACCGGCCGGTCGATCTACTTCGGATTCGTCCTCTACGCACCGATGATCATTCTCGGAAGCTGGGGCGCGATCTACGTTCAGGCGCTGCTCGTCGCTGGGCTGATCACCGCGTGCCTCAGCATCGTCGCCCGCGAATTGCGGCTCAGGCGGCGTGTCCTGCTGCCCGCGGTGTTTGCGCTGCTCGCAGCCTTGACCCCTCTGCCCTACTTCACCAGCATGCTGATGCCCGACGTCTATTCGGGGATCATCGTGCTCACGCTCGCCACCGCGATCTGCTTCTGGGATGGAATGACCCTGCGCGAGCGCGTGCTGCTCGTCGGCGCCAGCGCGGCCATCGCCACCTTTCATACGACGCACGTGCTCATAGTCCTGGCGACCGCCGGCGCGGCTGCGCTGTTGTTCTTCCATGGCCGGAACCGGATTCGTCCGCTCCTCATCGCCACGCCGGTGTTGCTCGTCGCTTTCCTCGCGGGCGCTGCATTCTCCTTTGGCGTCAAGTGGCAGCTGGGCGAGGGGCCGCTCTCGCCCCCGTTCCTGTCCGCGCGGATCACCGCCTCGGGCCCCGGCACCGAGTACCTTCGCACGCATTGCAGGGGATCGGCGGAAGACTTCGCGCTTTGTGCGTTTCGCGATCGCCTGCCGGCGGACAGCGACACGATCCTGTGGAGCAAGGACCCCGGCCAGGGGGTGTTCCAGGTTGCCGGTCCCGAACTGCAGCGCCGCCTGGGCAAAGAGGACCGGGCGTTCTTCCTCGCCGTGCTGCGCGGCGATCCCGTCGGCTTTCTCGGTGTGACGGGACAATCGGTCTTCGAGACCTTGACCTCCTTCAACCTCCGCAGCTTCAACTATTCGCAGGGCAAAGGGACCACGCTCGTCGCCGAGGTTCCGGCTGCGGTCGCGGACGAGATCGCCGGCTCGCGGGCGTTCGACCAGCGGATGCCGACGAGCTTCGCGGTCTACGCCGCGATCGCTACGACGCTCGCATCTCTGGCGGCTATCGGGTGGTTCTCGTGGGCGTCTCTCGTCCGCTCCGACCCGACGCAACGCCCTCTCCGGCGCTATGCCCTTCTGGTCGTCCTCGCGGTGCTGGCCAACGGCGTCGCCTGCGGGGCGTTGTCGAAGGCCACGGCGCGCTACCAGATGCGGCTCATCTGGCTCCTGCCCGCCGCGGCGATGGTCGTGGCTGCCGCATGCATCTCGCGCCGCCCGCTGGAAGTGGGCCGGCCGGCGTCCGGCTGATCAAACCCCGCCGACGCGTTTGTCGATCATGTCCGCGACCAGAATGAACATGCCGGCGTTGATCGTGAACAGGATCAGCAGCAGAGATTTTTCGGTCAGGTCGTTGAGCACGAAGACGTCGTAGCCGAGGCTCGCTGTCGCCGCCGCGCCGAGCACCAGGAACAGCGGAAGAAACGCGCGGATCGGGGCGAAGTAGACACCGGTTCGCAGGATGATGCGAATGAAGCGCCAGGTGTCGGCGAATGGCCGGATCTTCGATTTGCCCTCGCGCTTCGCGTAACTGATTGGGATGAACCTGACCAGGCGGAACGTCGTCAGCATTGCCAGCGTGATGGTGATCGTGAAGCTGAAGCTGTTGGGCAGGATGTTGAAGAATCGCTCGGCAATTTCCTTGCGGAACACGCGCATGCCGGAGTTTATGTCGGGAACCTCGCGACCGGCGATGAACGATATCCATCGTTTGAGGAAGAACTTGGGAAAGGCGCGCACTTTCGAGTAGTTTACGCCGGGGCCGACGCGGGCGCCGACGACCATGTCGATTTCGGCGCATTCACGGATCAGCTCGGGCAAGCGCTCGTTGGGATAGGTTCCGTCGGCGTCGGTAATGGCGATCAGCGGCGCGTGCGCCGCGCGGATGCCGGTCTTGAGCGCGGCGCCATAGCCCTGGTTCACCACGTGGTCGATCACGCGAAGCCGCGGAAAGCGAAGCTGGAGCTCGGCAAGGACCCGACCGGAGCTGTCGCGCGAGCCGTCGTTCACGACGATCAGCTCGTATTCGAGCTGTCCGGCAAGCGCAGTCTCGAGCTGCACGATGGTGTTCTCGATCGAGGCTTCCTCGTCATAGCAGGGAACTATGATCGAGCAGGCGACCTCCGGCCGCGTGCCGCTCAGCGCCCGAGAACTTTGAGACCCCGCCATTTTTCCCCCTTGATGTCATGCGCGGGCTTTTGGCACCGCCCGCGCGACCCGCCAAGCCCTCGTGCGGCCCGCCGCTGCATCTTCGCACGGCGTTCAGCCGGTATCAGCTACCGAAAAGGCGACGATACCCGAAAAACTTCATGATGGTCGAAAGCGTGAGAATGATCAGCACGGCCAGGGCGTAGTTCATGGACAGACCCTCATAGAGGCCGAGGAACGCGAAATACTCGATCACCCGAAAACTGCCGTTCACGACCAGGTATCTCCACAAGTCTCCCTTGAGGCTCTTCTGGCTGCGGAAGACGAACGACCGCAGCATGACGAAGTTGGCGAGGTAGGAGGTTGCAAATCCGATCGCGACGGAGATCTGCACCGCTATCCCGAGCCCTTCGTGGAGCAGCACCGGCAAACCGAGCGACAGCGCCGCGCTGAGCCCGCTCGTCATGCCGAAGCGGACCACGTGATCTATCAGCCCAGCGTTGGGTTTCCCGGCCATCGAGAGATCGCGAACAGCAGGCCGGAATCTTTGTCAACCCGGCGCCACCTTTGCGGCGATCGGAGCGCCGGCGCGGGGGCGCCTGTCGGCACGGCGAGAGATGCGGGCGGCTGCCGGCGTCGGGCGCGTTAACGCCTTTCCCCTTGCCGACGATGGCGGGGCACCGCACATTCGGGTCAATGCTCCGCCAGTACGAACTTGTTGAAAGGGTCAAGGCCTACGATCCCGAGGCGGACGAGGCGCTGCTCAACCGCGCCTACGTCTATACCGTGCAGAAGCACGGCACCCAGAAGCGGGCCAGCGGCGACCCCTATTTCAGCCATCCGATCGAGGTCGCCGGGCTGATGACCGACCTCAAGCTCGACCAGGAGACGATCGTCACCGCGCTGCTCCACGACACGGTCGAGGACACGCTCGACACGATCGAAGAGATCGAGAAGAACTTCGGGCCCGACATCGCCAAGCTGGTCGACGGCGTGACCAAGCTCTCCAAGCTCGAGCAGCTCACCGACGACGAGCGGGTGGCCGAGAACCTGCGCAAGTTCTTCCTCGCGATGAGCGAGGACATCCGCGTGCTGATGGTCAAGCTCGCGGACCGGCTGCACAACATGCGCACGCTCCACTTCATCAAGAGCCCGGAGAAGCGCAAGCGCATCGCCCGCGAGACGATGGACATCT
>JAEZCZ010000005.1 GCA_023433305.1 Pseudomonadota bacterium
CAAGCGCCGAGAGCGTGATCGACCAGTCGCCGTTGGCGGTGCCGGGCTCGCCGCGGGCCATCGAGATCGCGCCGGCGATGTGCTTCACGCCGGTCAGGTCGGTCGGCTCATGCGCGATCGGGGGAAGGATGCGGTCCGGGTCCCACTGTGTGCCGGCCTGGACGAGCCCGTTCGGCTGCTCGCCCCATTCGAGCTTCATCACGCGGTAGAATACCGTTCCGTCGAAGCGCTTCTCGTCGGCGTAGCGCAGGAAATTGGCCGCGGTGATCGGCGCTCGCTCGGTTTCGAGCGCAACGACGATGTCGCCGAGCTCGGTGGCGATCACGACGTTGGTGGTCGCTTGCGCCGAGACGGCGGCGGGGGCGAGGCACAGTGCGATGACGAGGGCGAATCGGCGAAACATTCGCGGACTATCGAGGGTGCGATGGCTTTAGCCAACGATCGAGTTCGCACGCGGCCATGGCCGGCTAAAAGCGTCATCTAGAATGTTGCTTTTAATTCCAAGCTGACTAAGTGCCGTATGAAGGGATCAGGAGTCGTCGATGAGCCACGCCGCCATGTCAGACCGATTGTCAGGAGCCGAAGCGGACGAGCAGCGCGCCTACGCGCTCGCCGCGCGCGCCCGCAAGAAGGCGGAAGCCGAGACGATCGGGATCGATGCCGGCTACATTGCGAGCTTCGTCGACCAATTCTACGGCAAGATCCGCACCGACGAGCTGCTGGGCCCGATCTTCAACGAGCGCATCGCCGACTGGGGCGAGCATCTCGACCGGATGAAGCGCTTTTGGCGCTCGGTGCTGCACAACAGCGGGGAGTTCTCCGGCAACCCGATGATTAAGCACATCGTGATTCCGGGCCTGGAGGAGCGCCATTTCGCGCACTGGCTTGGGCTGTTTTACGAAACGCTGCGCGAGCTGCAGCCGACCGACGAGGCCACGCAGTTGGTTGGCGCTCGGGCGCGGATGATTGCAGACAGTCTGCTCACCGGCATCGCCACTCATCGCCACGGGCTGGCGGGTGGGCGCGCCGGCGAAAACTTGCCGTACGTCTAGCGGAAACGCAGGTTCTCGCGGCTCAGCTGGGCGATCCGGTTCACCCCCATCAGCTTCATCCCGCGCACGATCTCGGCTTCGAGAAGCCCCAGCGCGCGCTCGACGCCGGGCTGGCCGGCCGCAGCGAGCGCGTAGAGGTAGAGCCGGCCCCCCGCGACCGCCTTGGCACCGAGGCTCAGGGCTTTCAGTACATGACTGCCGCGCCGGACGCCGCCGTCGAGGATCACCTCGATCCTGTCACCCACCGCGTCGACGATCTCCGCGAGCTGATCGAACGGCGCGCGGCTGCCATCGAGCTGGCGGCCGCCGTGGTTCGAAATCATGATCGCATCGCAGCCCATGTCCGCCGCGCGCCTTGCATCGCCGACCGACATCACGCCCTTGAGCACGAAGGTGCCGCCCCAGTCGTTGCGCAGCTTTTCCGCGGCTCTCCAATCCATCGACTGGTCGAGCATCTGGCTGAAGTACGACTGGATCGAAGTCGCCACATTGCTTCCCGCCGAAACGTGCTTCTCGAGGTTGGGCAGCGAGAACTTCTCTCGAAACAGATAATCGAGCGCCCAGCGTGGCTTGGCGGCATATGAAAGCGCGCTAGCGGGGGTAAACTTGGGCGGGCTGGTGAAGCCGGTCCTCAGGCAACGCTCGCGATTGCCGCCGACGATCGTGTCGACGGTCAGCGTCACCGCGTCGAACCTCGCTGCGCGCGCCATCTCGAGCAGCGCGGCGTTCAGGCCTTTGTCCTTGTGGTAGTAATACTGGAGCATCTTCGGGCCGGCATAGTTCGCGCCGATTTCCTCCATGCCGACGCTGGCGAGGCTGGAAATGCCGAACCACAAACCGAACTTCTCGGCCGCCGCCGCGACGGCGCGCTCACCCTGCCAATGAAACAACCTTTGCAACGCGGTGGGGGAGAGGATCAGGGGCAGCCGCGTGGTCTTACCCAGCACCGTCACGGACGGATCGACCGTTTCGACGCCCGCCAGCACGTTAGGCACGAGATCGACGTCGTCGAACGCCGCGGTATTGCGCGCCTTGGTAATCTCGTCGTCGCCGCCACCATCGATGTAGTGGAACACGGGGAAGGGCAGCCGCCGCTTGGCCAACGCACGAAAATCGGCGATGTTGTGGCAGTCCGACAGACGGGCGATGCGGTAGTTAAGGCGGTCCATGGCGCGTGACCCTAGCCGGCCGCTCAAGCCTGACAAGCCGTTCATCCACGCTTCAGGTTTACAAACGTAATCGTTCGCCTACATTCGTAGTCGTCATGGGGAGGACGCGGTGGCCGAAGACCCGAATTCGCAGCCCGACCGGATTAGCGAAGCCGAGCATGCGGTAATGGAAGTGCTGTGGGAGAGAAGCCCGCGCACCGCCGTCGACGTGTGCGAGGAGGTCTGCGAAGCGCGCGACTGGTCGATGCCGACCGTCTAAACGCTGCTTTCCCGCCTCGTCGCCAAGGGCGCCGTCGGGACAGAGCCCGATGGTCGCCGCTTTCTCTATCGCCCGCTGCTCGAGCGTGCCGACTATGTCGGCGGGGAATCGCGAC
>JAEZCZ010000032.1 GCA_023433305.1 Pseudomonadota bacterium
CTCGCGCACACCGTCGGCGGTCGGCACGCGGGGCATGCTCTCGCCGAAGGCCTGGCTGCTGATCCGCGCCGCCGGGATGCCGCGGCCGGTCAGGTAGTTGCGGACCGAGGTGTTGCGACGCTCGGCCAGACCCATGTTGTACAGGGTCGAGCCCGACCGGTCGGTGTGACCCGCCAGCATGATCGCGGCGGTGCCGCAGTTGCCGTACGCGGTGACCGCGTTGTTGAGGATCGTCGCAGCCTCGGGCGTGATGTCCGACTTATCCCAGTCGAAGAACACGATGTACGGGCCCTGGTTGCACTGCGCGACCGGCGGAGGCGGCGGCGGAGGCG
This sequence comes from Pseudomonadota bacterium, assembly GCA_023433305.1. Taxonomy (GTDB): domain Bacteria; phylum Pseudomonadota; class Alphaproteobacteria; order Sphingomonadales; family Sphingomonadaceae; genus Croceibacterium_A. The sequence goes on from JAEZCZ010000032.1 coordinate 333, forward strand.
GCGGGGGCGGCGGAGGCGGCGGAGGCGGCGGCGGAGGCGGCGGAGGCGGAGCTTCCGCACCGCCGAAGTTGGCGATGAAGCTCACCAGCGCCGAGTGCGAGTCGAGCTCGAAGGCGTTCGCGCGGCCGATCGAGTCCACCATCTCCATCTGCTTGGTGTTCAGGTAGCGATACTTGAGGCCGATCTCGGCATCTTCGGTGACCGGAATGCGAAGCGCCGCAATGGCCTGCCACGCCCAGTCGTGATCGCTGTCGTCGAGATAGCCCGGCGAAGCTCCACCCGTACCGGTCGTGTAATTGGCATCGACCCACGCGCGGCCGACACCGACACCGGCCGAGAAGCCGACGCCGTCGTTGCCGCCGACGTCGAACAGCGCGTTCGCCATCGCGGTCACGACCTGCAGCTCGCCGGCCACCGGATCGAAGGTGCCGGTCACAGGCGTGGTGCTGAACTGCGGGATGCCTGGAGCGATCGCCGTGATCGTTTCGGGATCATTCTCCTTGTAAGCGACCTCGAGTTCGGTGCGGATCATACCGAAGTCGTATCCGAGGAAAGCGCCAAGATCCCAGCCCATCTCGTGCTCGACCGTGGCGGCGTCCTCCACCCCGGCGATCCCGACATCGAACTGGTTGTCGAGAATGACACCGATATCGGCGCCAAAGTAACCCTGGCCGTCCCTGGCCATCGCGGGGGCAGCAATCGCTGTCGCCGCAACTGCCATTCCCAGCACAATCTTTCTCATATTAGATCCCCTTTGAACCTGCGCGCCCGCCTTGTAATTCCAGCTTCTTTTGCTGGCAACCAACTAGGCGCACGGCTGACGGTAGGCAGCACGACCCATTCGTACAGTGCAAACATGTAAGGTTTTCACGGGGCTTTCGTTCCAGCGATGAGTTCCCGTCGAACAAGAAATTGCCCGCCTGAAGCTCATTTTGCCCCAAAATGTTGCTCAATTACTACACCCGCAAGAACCGGGCCCGACCGAGACCCAAGAAAAGGAGGGCCGGAGCGTTGGCTCCGGCCCTTCGAGGTTGCGTTCGCAGGAGGAACGTGGGGAGGCGGGATCGGGAGAAGAGGAGCGGTCCCCGATCCCGCCAAGCTTGTTCAGTTGTAGGCGCGCTCGCCGTGCTCGCCGATGTCGAGGCCGTCGGTCTCGACTTCGGGCGACACCCGCAGCCCGGTGACCAGCTTGGTGATCAGGGCGGCGACGATCGAGAACACCGCGGCCCAGGCAATGGCCACCGCGACCGCGATGACCTGCGTGGTGACCTGCGCGCCCATCGCGTACTCCGCGGCATCGCCGGGCCCGCCGAGCGCCGGCGAGTAGACGATGCCCGTGCCGATCGCGCCGACGATGCCGGCGACGCCGTGGATCCCGAACACGTCGAGCGCGTCGTCGTAGCCGAGCTTGGCCTTCAGCTTGGCGACCGCGAGGTAGGCGATCGCGGAGGCGACGAAGCCGAGCACGATGGCGCCGAACGGACCGCTGTTGCCGGCCGCGGGGGTCACAGCGACGAGACCGGCGATCACGCCCGACGCGAAGCCGAGCGCAGAGGCCTTGTGGCCCGCCAGCCGCTCCATCAGCATCCAGCCGATAGCGCCCGCCGCGGTCGCGACGAAGGTGTTGACCATCGCCAGCCCGGCGATGCCGTCGGCCTCGAGTTCGGAACCGGCGTTGAAACCGAACCAGCCCACCCACAGCAGACCGGCACCCACGAGCGTGAGCGTCAGGCTGTGCGGCGGCATCGGTTCGGACGGGTAACCGCGACGCTTGCCGAGGAAAAGCGCGAGCACCAGCGCGGAGACACCGGCGTTGATGTGGACCACGGTACCACCGGCGAAATCGAGCGCGCCCATTTCGAACAGCAGCCCGCCGCCGGCCCAGACCATGTGCGCGATCGGGAAGTAGACGATCGTGAGCCAGATCGCGGTGAACAGCATCGCGGCCGAGAACTTCAGCCGCTCGACCGTGGCGCCGAGCACGAGCGCGGCGGTGATCGCCGCGAAGGTCATCTGGAAACTGACGAAGACGTATTCGCTGATGACCTCGTCCGAGAAGGTCGCGGCGGTGGTTTCCGGCGTCACCTGGCTCAGGAACAGATTGCCCCAGCTGAAGAACGCATTGCCTTCGGGCCCGAACGCGGTCGAATAGCCCCACATCACCCAGATCAGCATCGCGAGGCAGGCGGCGCCGCCGACCTGCGTCATCGTCGAGAGCATGTTCTTGGACCGGGTCAGGCCGCCGTAGAACAGCGCCAGGCCGGGCAGGATCATCAGCAGCACGAGGACCGTCGCGGTCATCATCCAGGCGTTGTTGCCCGGGTTCGGCACCGCGGCCGCGGCTTCGGCGGCCGGCGCGGCGATCTCGGTTGGAAGCGCGGCGGCCGCTTCGACGGCGGCGTCGCCGACGGCTTCGGCGGTTTCGGCCGCCCAGGCGGCGGAGGCGGCGAACACCGAGGCGCCGAGCGCCCCGAGGCCGCATGTCACTTTGCGGATCATAGTGGGTTCCCTCATGTCCAGGACGCGTCTCACAGCGCGGTGTCCCCGGTTTCGCCGGTGCGGATGCGGGTGGTCGACGCCAGGTCGAGGACGAAGATCTTTCCGTCGCCGATGGAATCGGTACTCGCGGTCTGCTGGATCGTCTCGACGACTTGCGGCGCGAGCGCGTCGCTCGCGGCGATCTCCAGCTTCACCTTGGGGAGCATGTTGGTGGAATATTCCGCCCCGCGGTAGATTTCGGTCTGGCCCTTCTGCCGGCCGAAGCCTTTGACTTCCGAGACCGTCATGCCTGCCACGCCGATCGCGCCGAGCGCCTCGCGCACCTCGTCGAGCTTGAACGGTTTGATGATGGCTATGATGAATTTCATCACTGACCCCTGCTGCCTACCGGTCGATCCCCGGCCATGAGCAGGTTTCGCAACAAGCGTGCCAACCGAGCCGCCGCGTTTACATTCAAGGGGATGGAACTGTCGCGCCTCCGTTCACGAAAGCGCGGCGCCTATTCTTTGGGCAGGTGCCCGATTCTCAGGCAGTCAGCTCGAGCGTGGCCTTGACCGGCAGGTGGTCCGACGCGGCCGCGGCAAGTGCGCTGTGGTGCACCCCGGCCGAGTGACAGGTCCATTCGGGCGAGTGGACGATACGGTCGAGCGGCGCGATCGGGCGGCGGCTCGGGAAGCTGTTGCCGAGCGAGGGCGTGAGCCAGCCGGCGGCGAACTCGCGCAGCACGCCGTTGGCGCGGCCCCATTGGTTGAAGTCGCCCATCATCACCGTCGGGCAGGCCGCGCCGCAAACCTCGCAATGCCGCAGCACCGCGCGAATCTGGTCGCGCCGGCGCAGCCCGGACAGGTCGAGGTGCATGCCGACCACACGCAGCGGCACTCCCTCGATCAACAGGTCGGCGCTGACCGCGCCCCTCGGCTCGAGCGTCGGCAGCTCGAGCGGATGCGCGTCGACGATCTCGATGTCGCGCCGCACCAGCAGCGCGTTGCCGTGCCACCCGAGGCTGCGCGCGCGCTTGTTGACCGGGGCCGCGCGCCACGGCGTGTCGTCGAGCATCGCCTTGGGCAGCACGCTCTCGCGCTCGCCGAAGCGATAGTCGCACTCCTGCAGCGCGATCACGTCGGCGTTAATCTCGCGCAGCACGGTGACGATGCGGTCGGCATCGCGGCGCCCGTCGACCCCGATCCCCTTGTGGATGTTGTAGCTGGCGAAAGTGAGCTGCACGCGCGCCTCAACGCCGCTCAGTCGGGAATGGTGCCGGGCGCCCCGGCGATGTAGCGGTCGGTCGTGCGCACCGGCAGGCCGTCGATGCTCTCGCGCCGGCGGCGGTACTTCCCGGCCCACACCGCCGGGTCGGCTTTCGCATGATGCTTGAGCAGCGTGGTCCGCTCGCGTTCGAGCCTCATCAGCGGCACGCCGTAGCCGCAGCTCGTCTGCACCGATTCCACCGCGACCTCGAAAATCTGCCGCGTGCCCGGCAGCATCGTGAAATGCTCCGCCAGCTCGTCCCAGCCGCGGTCCCATGGCACGACGGGTTCGCCGCGGCCGTAGATGCGCAAGATCTGCGCCGGCTGCTGGAAGTTGCAGAACATCATCGTGATCCGCCCGTCGGCCAGCAAGTGCGCGTTGGTCTCGTTGCCCGATCCGCCGAGGTCGAGCCAGGCGACCCGCGTCGGCGAGAGCACGCGAAAGCAGTCGTAACCCTTCGGGCTCAGGTTGATGCGCGAGCCCTCTGCCGCCGTCGCCACGAAGAACACCGGCTGGCGGGCGATCATGGCGACATGATCGTCGGTCAACGCCTCGAAGAATTCGGCCATGGCCCCGAGTTAGGGTCAGGGCCTCCCGTTGTCACCTCTCCTTGGTGGCGCTGAACGTCAGCTCGGGGTTCTTCTCCTGCTGGTAGCCGACGTCCCACGGGCTCTTGGCCATGAATACGATGTCGCCGTCGCGGTCGCGGGCGAGATTGGCGCGGTTGAACTGCTCGAACTCCTTGAGCGCCGCGTCCGGGCCCTTGAGCCAGCGCGCCGTGGCGAACGGCGAGGCTTCGAGCGCGGCCTCGACCTTGTATTCGGCCTCGAGCCGGCTGACGAGCACTTCGAGCTGGAGCTGCCCCACCACGCCCACGATCCACTGCGCCCCGATTTCCGGATAGAACACCTGGATCACGCCCTCCTCGGAAAGGTCGTCGAGCGCTTTCCTGAGCTGCTTGGTCTTGGTCGGATCCTTGAGCTGCACCCGGCGCAGGATCTCCGGCGCGAAGTTGGGCAGCCCGGTGAAGCGCACGTCGTTGCGCTCGCTCAGCGTATCCCCCACGCGCAGCGTGCCGTGGTTGGGGATGCCGATGATGTCGCCCGCTTCGGCGGTATCGGCCAGCTCGCGGTCCTGCGCGAAGAACAGGATCGGCGAATGCACCGCGATCGGCTTGCCGAGGCCCGAAGGGGTCAATTTCATCCCGCGTTTGAAGGTGCCCGAAACCATCCGCATGAACGCGATCCGGTCGCGGTGCTGCGGGTCCATGTTGGCCTGGACCTTGAAGATGAAGCCCGTCACCTCGTCGCGCTCGGGGCTGATCGTCTCTTCGCCGGCGGGCTGCGGCCGCGGCGGCGGGGCGTAACGCGCGATGGCGTCGATCAGCTCGGCAACACCGAAGTTCTTCAGCGCCGATCCGAAATAGACCGGCGTCAGGTCGCCGTTGCGGTAGGCTTCGAGGTCGAACTCGGGATAGCCCACTTGCGCCAGCTCGACTTCCTCGGTCACGTCGGCGGGAAGCTCGGGATCGGCATCGCGCTTGCCGAGAAACTCCTTGCTCGGCCCTTCCGGGCGGCTGACCGCGCCAGTCGCAAAATCGAGCACGCCCTCGAACTGCCCGCCCATGCCCACCGGCCAGGCCTGCGGGCTGACGTCGAGCGCCAGCATGTCGGCCACTTCGTCGAGCAGCTCGAACGTCGGCCGCCCCTCGCGGTCGACCTTGTTGACGAAGGTGATGATCGGAACCGAGCGCAGTCGGCAAACCTCGAACAGCTTGCGCGTCTGCGGCTCGATGCCCTTGGCGGCGTCGATCACCATCACCGCCGAATCGACCGCGGTCAGCGTGCGGTAGGTATCCTCGGAGAAGTCCTCGTGCCCCGGCGTGTCGAGCAGGTTGAAGGTCACGCCGTCGCGTTCGAACGTCATCACCGAGCTCGTCACCGAGATCCCACGCTGCTGCTCGATCTTCATCCAGTCGCTGCGCGCCCGCCGCGCCGCCCCGCGCGCCTTGACCTCGCCGGCGAGGTGGATCGCCCCGCCTTGCAGCAGCAGCTTCTCGGGCAGCGTGGTCTTGCCCGCGTCGGGGTGGGAAATGATCGCGAACGTGCGGCGGTTGGAATTCGACATGGCCGGCGCCGTTAGACGGAGGGCACCGTCACGTCCATGCGGAAGCTGCGTTCGGCACCCGGCGGCAGGATCATGACGCCCGGCTTGTCGCGCAGCTCGCCCTCGAACCCGGCCGGGTCGGCGATACCCGCCCACGGCTCGATGCAGATGTAGTTGGCGCCGGGTTTCTGCCAGACGCCCAGCATCGGCAGGTCGGGGAAGTGGATCCACAGCCCGCCACCATGCGCGCCGCCGTACGACAGCCCGCGGCTGTCGAGCTGGTCCCAGATCAGCGCGTCGTCGGCGAACAGCTCGGGCCGCAGCGGCAGCTCACGCCCGACCACCGGCGTCGGCTCGCTCCGCCCGATCAGCCCATCGGGGTCGAGCCGCTTAACCGGGTGCGGCTCCTCCTCGACGAACCGGATCGCGTGATCGCGCTTCGCCCCGCCGCCAGGAAGCGGCCAGGCAAACGCGGGATGGAAGCCGAAGCTGAACGGCATCTCCGAGTTGCCGCAATTGACCACCGTCGCGGTCGTCGCGAGCTTTCGTCCGCCCAGCCGATACGCCACGAACAGCTCGAACGCGAACGGCCAGACCGGCCACGTCTCCGCATTGTCGGTCAACCGGAACGTCACCGCCTCGCGCGTCTGACGGACCACCTCGAAGCGGCTGGTCCGCGCGAATCCGTGCTTGGGCAGCGCATACTCGCGCCCCTCATGCCGATAGCGGCCGCCGTTGAGCGCCCCGACGATCGGGAACAGCAGGGGCGCATGTCCGGTCCAGAACGCCGGATCGGCGTCGGTCATGTACTCGCGCCCGGCCTCGTCGGTCATCGACCACAGCTCGGCACCGTACGGGTTGATGCGCGCGCTCACCGCGCCGTCGGTAATCGCGATCATGCCTTCGGCATCGGCCGGGGGGACACCGCCGCGCCCGAAGCGCACCATGCTTCGGCTGTAGCCGACCAGCCGATCGACATCGGCCTCGTCCCGCCTGATCGCTTCGCCCAGCACATGCGCGGCGACCGCAGCGGGTTGATCGTCCCACACCGAGGCGGGCAGATTGGCTGCCCTGACCAGGCGCGGCGCGGCTTCCTCGGGCGGCAGGCCCATGGCCAGCGTGCCGTGCTTGCGCTCGCGCAGCCAGGTGACGAGGGCGCTGCCGAGGAGCTCCTGCCGCGCCAAGGCAAACCACAAGTCGTTGGTCAGGACCGTATCGAGCGCCTCGCTGGCGGCATTCGGCCACAGTGGGGCAAAGGCCAGCTCCGCCATGGCGACGCCGTGCTCCTCCAGCGCCACGAGGTCGGCCGCCATCGCCTGCTTCTGGAGCTCGCGCCACCGCGACAGCTCGATGTTCCCGCTCGGCCCGAACCGGGCCAGGGTGTCGAAGTCGTCGCGATAGGCGTGCGGCTCGTCGAAGCTCCAGCGCCGCATCTGGCCTCGGCCCGCCCATTCGGAGAGGTTCGCAGCGCGGCGGCCCGCCTCGGCGTTCTGCTGCCAGGCGCCGCAGGCATAGTCGCTGCCCATGATGTTCTGCCGATAATAGCTCGCGAACTCATCATCGAACTTGGCCAATTCGGCCTGCAGCGCGCGGGTCGCCTCACCCAGCGCCTCGGGCCGCACTCCGTCGAACGCCGACTGTGCCCAGGCGACGAAGATCACGCGGAGCGCCTGCACGATGATCGGCCTCTCGATCGCGCCGCCGAAGCTCCATGGTCCCTCGCCGACGCGCGCGATGCCCGCGAACCCGCGCAGCGCCGCCCGTACCAGCACGATGCGCCGTCCGTCAGACGGCAACCTTTGCAGGCGGGCGCTCAGGTCGGCGGAGCCGCCTGCCGCCATGTTATCCGCGTAGCTCTGCGCCGAGCTTCGCCGCCGCGGCGACGATTCGCTCCGACAGGCCCTTGAGCTCCTCGTCGGTGTAAGTCTTCTCGCCGGGCTGGAGCGTGGCTTCGATCGCGACCGACTTCTTGCCTTCGGGCACGCCCTGCCCCGCGAACACGTCGAACACGCGGGCGTCGACGATCTGGGTCTTGTCGGCACCGCGCACCGCGCGAAGCAGGTCGCCCGCCGGAAGCTCGGCGGGAACGAGGAACGCAAAATCGCGCGTCACCGCCTGCAAGGCCGGCGGCGCGTAAGCCGCGCGCGCCAAACCGCCGCCCTTGCGGGCCGGAATAGCGTCGAGGAACAGCTCGACCGCCGCGACGGGTCCCGCCACGTCGAAGGTCTCGATCGTCGCCGGATGCAGCGCGCCGAACCGGGCCAGCACGGTCTTCGGCCCGAGCCGGAGCGTCGCCGACTGGCCCGGATGGAACTGCGGCCCCGCCTCTCCCAGCACCTGCAGCTTGTCGACCGGAGCACCGGCCTCGGCGAGCAGCGCGAGCGCTTCGGCCTTGGCATCGAACGCATCGAACGCCTGCGCCTTGCCACTCGCCCAGCCGCGCGGCTGCCTCTCGCCCGCGAGCAGGACCGCCAGCGTCAGGCGCTCGTCGCTGCGGCCGGCATCCCCGCGCAGGTAGCGGCGGCCGATCTCGAACAGCCGCACCCCGTCCGCGCCGCGATCGAGGTTGCGCTTCGCCGCGGCCAGCAGCCCCGGCAGCAGCGAGGGGCGCATCGCCTTCATGTCCTCGCTGATCGGGTTTTCGAGCGTCCACAGGCCGCCGTTTCCTTCTGCGAAATGATCCGCGTCGGCGGGCGGGATGAACGACCAGGTCACCGCTTCGTTGAGCCCGCGCGCCGCGGCGGCGCGGCGCAACCGGCGCTCGAGCTTCTGCTCAGGCGTGGCGGTCGGGCGCGCGACACCTTCCACGCGCGGCAGCGCCACGCTCTCGACGCGGTCGAGCCCGTGGACCCGGACGACTTCCTCGACCAAGTCCGCCGCGCCGTCGACGTCCGGCCGCCAGCTCGGCGCGGTCACGGTCCAATCCTCCGCCACGGCAAATCCCAGCCGCTCGAGGATCGCGCGCTGCTCCGCCGGCGCGATCTCCACCCCGCCCAGCTTCGCCGAGAGCAGCGGGTCGTAGGTCACCGTAGCCGTATCGAGCGGCGGCTGTCCTGCCCGCACCACGTCCGACGCCTCGCCGCCGCAGGTCTCCACGATCAGCGCCGTCAGCAGCTCGAGCCCGTCGTCGAGGAAGGCCGGATCGACCCCGCGCTCGAACCGCGTGCGCGCATCCGAGGCGAGCCCGAGCTGGCGCCCGGTCGCGCCGATGCGCTCGGGATCGAAGTAGGCGATTTCGAGCAGGACGTCGGTGGTATCGTCCGCGACGCCCGAGTGCTCGCCGCCCATGATCCCCGCGACGTCGTGCACGCCGCTGTCGTCGGCGATCACCGTCATCTCCGGCGTCAGCGTATAAGTCTTCTCGTTGAGCGCGAGGACCTGCTCGCCCGCCTTCGCTCGCCGCGCCACCATGGCGCCGCTGAGCTTGGCGAGGTCGTAGGCGTGCGCCGGCCGCCCTAATCCGAGCATCAGGTAGTTGGTGAGGTCGACCAGCGCCGAGATCGGCCGCTGGCCCGCATCGCGCAGCGCCGATTGCAGCCACTCGGGCGAAGGCCCGTTGCGCACGCCGCGTATCACCCGGCCGTAGAACGCCGGGCAACCTTCGGGATCGTCGGTGCGGATCTCCACCGGGCAAGGGAACGCGCCCGCGACCGGCTCGATGCGCGGAGGCTTCAGCGTCCCCATCCCGGCCGCGGCGAGATCGCGCGCGATGCCGTAGACACCCATGCAATCGGGCCGGTTCGGCGTGATCGCCACGTCGAACACCGGGCTGGTGTCGCGATACTCCGCGAACGCGGTGCCCACCGGCGCATCCTCGGGCAGCTCGATGATCCCGGCGTGATCCTCGCCGAGCTCGAGCTCGCGCGCCGAGCACATCATCCCGTTGCTCTCGACCCCGCGGATCGCGCTCTTCTTCAGCTCGAACCCGCCCGCCGGCACCACAGCGCCTGCCGTCCCGAGCACGCCGACGAGGCCCGCGCGGGCATTCGGCGCGCCGCACACGACTTGCAGCGGCTCGCCTTGCCCGTTGTCGACGGTGAGCACCTGCAGCTTGTCGGCGTTCGGATGCGGCGCGGCGGTCAGCACGCGCGCGACGCGGAAGCCGGCGAGCTTCTCGGCCGGGTCTTCGAGCCCTTCGACCTCGATCCCGAGCGCGTTGAGCTTGGCCGCGATCTCGGCGGCGGTCGCCTCGGTCTCGAGGTATTGCTTCAGCCAGGCGAGCGAGAACTTCATGCCCGTGCTCCCACCCCGGCCGACAGCGTCGGCTGGTCGAAGGCGCTGAACCCATAGTGCTTGAGCCAGCGGACATCGCCGTCGAAGAACGCGCGCAAGTCGTCCATCCCGTACTTGAGCATCGCCAGCCGGTCGACGCCGACCCCGAACGCGAAGCCCTGCCACTCGTCGGGATCGAGCCCCGACATCTCGATCACCCGGCGGTTGACCATCCCCGAGCCGAGCAGCTCCATCCAGCCGTGACCGGGCGCGTCGCCGCTGCCGCCGAGCACGCGCTTTCCGTTCTCGATCGCGAAGCCGACGTCGACTTCGACCGAAGGCTCGGTGAACGGGAAGTAGCTCGGCCGCAGCCGCAGCACGATGTCCTCGCGCTCGAAGAAGGCCTTGAGGAACGTCTCGAGCGTCCACTTGAGGTGGCCGAGATGGATGTCGCGATCGATCACCAGGCCTTCGACCTGGTGGAACATCGGCGTGTGCGTCGCGTCGCTGTCGCTGCGATAGACCCGGCCCGGCGCGATGATGCGCACCGGCGCGCCGCCCCCGTTTCTTTCCACGACGCTGCGCATCGTGCGCACTTGCACCGGGCTGGTGTGCGTTCGAAGCAGCATGCGCCCGTTCGAGGACGCCGCCGCGCTGTTTGGCGCGGTGTTCGATACGGTGTTCGGCGCCCGATCAAGCGCTTCATTCGCACTTTTTTCGGGGAAATAGAACGTGTCGTGCATCGCCCGCGCGGGGTGGCTTTCGGGCATGTTGAGCGCGGTGAAGTTGTGCCAGTCGTCCTCGATTTCGGGCCCCGTCGCCACGCTGAAGCCTAAATCTGCAAAGATTTCAGCGAGTTCGTCCATCACCTGGCTGACCGGGTGGACCGAGCCGCGCGCCGCTTCCGGCGCCGGCAGCGTCAGGTCGAGTTTTTCCGTCGCCAGCCGCGCCTCCAGCTCCGCCGCCTCCATCGCCGCCTTTTTCTCGGCCAGGGCATCGGCTACCGATTGGCGTAAGTGCTGGATTTTAGGGGCTTTTTCCTGCCGCTCTTCAGGACTCATCGACCCCAGGGTCTTGAGCAGCCCGGATACGCTCCCCTGCTTGCCCAGATATTCCACCCGCAGCGCCTCCAGCGCCGCCAGGTCCCCCGCCGCCCCGATCCGCGTCTGGGCCTCGCCCTCGAGTGTCGTATAATCGTCCATTGGGGCGCGCCTGTAGCGGGCGAGAGCGCCGCTCCCAACCCCTTATTCGCTCGAAGGCCGATCGGCCGTATAGCGCAGCACCGTCGGCAAGTCCGTCTCGGGCGCGGCGCCCTGATCCGCGAAGCGCAGACCCATGATCTTCTCGAGGATCGGGTGCGGCGTATCGGCGTATTCGCTCGGCGTCATGCCCATGAACGAGCGGAAATCGCGCACGAACTGGGCCTGGTCGTAATACTGCCCGTCGATCGCCTCGCTCCAGGTGCGCTCCGAGTCGAACATGAAGCCGGCGAGGCTACGCAGGAAACGCTGGCGGCGCAGCAAGAGCTTGGGCGGAAAGCCGAAATAGCGCCCGCACAGCCGCTCGAGCGACCGCCCGCCCATCTCGAGCCGCTCGCTGAGTTCGGCAACATTGGCGACGTCGGGATCGCGCAGCGCGGCCTGGCAGGCGAGGATGCGCGCCTCGTGCGGCACTGGGCGCGCGACGTGCCGCATGAGGAAGTCGTTGATTCCGGTCGCGATCCGCTCGCCATCCCCATCCGCCGCTGCGACGATATCCGAAATCGGGGCGAACAACTCGAAGGCCTGGTGCGTGGAGCCATCGACCGTCCGGTCGCTCAGGCTGTTCGCCGGCTGGTCCACGAACTTCGACCATCCCGCCGGCTGCAAACCCAGCCCCCAGATGCGCGAGCGCGTCACTCCGAACTGGATCGCCTTGCTCGTGGGCCCGTTCGCCACGAACGGCCATTGCGACACCATTTCGCCCGGACCGATGCAGGCGATCGGCGGCGGCCCTTCGGTGAAGCGAAGCGCTGCCCATTCGGGATGGAGGCAGTCGGTGACCAGGACGCCGTCGGCACATTCGATGGTCGAGGCGTAGAGCGCCGTAAAATAGGGCTGAAGCGCCTCGGACAGGCGATAGAAGCGCACCGATACGCTGAACTCAGCCCCCATGTTACGACCCGCCCCTGTTTCCCGTTAAGGAATTGCATAAATGCGTGCGAATACAAACGACTAAATTGTCGCTACGCGCGAAGGTCAGATCCAATTCGGATGCGTTTCCAATGGCTTCGCACCGAACCCGTTCATCCGGGCAATCCATGCAAAAAGGGCGCGAACGGCGATGCCGTCCGCGCCCCTTGTTAGAGCGTGGCTCTGACCGGCGTCAGGCGGCGGGCAGCGCCGCCTTGGCCTGCTGGATGATGGCGCCGAAAGCCGGGCCCTCATTCATCGCCAGGTCGGCCATGACCTTGCGATCGAGCTCGATCCCGGCGAGCTTGGCGCCGTGGATGAACTGCGAGTAGCTGAGGCCTTCGGCACGCACCGCCGCGTTGATGCGCTGGATCCACAGCGCGCGGAAGTTGCGCTTCTTCACCTTGCGGTCGCGATAGGCGTACTGGCCGGCCTTTTCGACCGCCTGGCGGGCGACGCGGATCGTGTTCTTGCGGCGGCCGCGGTAGCCCTTGGCCTGCTCGAGAATCCGCTTGTGCTTCTGGCGGGTGGTTACGCCGCGCTTGATACGGGACATGCTTCAGTACTCCTTAATCGAGCCCGTAGGGCGCCCACTTCTTCACCGTGCGCGCGTCGGCGTCGGCGAGGACGGTGGTCCCGCGGTTCTGGCGGATGTACTTGGCATTGTGGCTGATCAGCCGGTGGCGCTTGCCCGCCACGCCGTGCTTGACCTTGCCGGTCGCGGTGAGCTTGAAGCGCTTCTTCACACCGCTCTTGGTCTTCAGCTTGGGCATTTTCGTCTCCTTGTTCAGGGACACGTCCAACCAGCCCTGGCAGCCCTTTTGGCCAGACCGGCACATGAATCACGTGTCTGTGAAGCGCGCGCCCTTAAGCGCAAGCGGGTCCGAAGGCAAGCGCCTGACACCGGCGAACATGCTATGCCGCGCCCGAAGCGACTCGGGAGAGCAAGCATGTCCCAGGAAAACCAGAGCCCCGCAGGCGGCGTCACCGCGCATCTGACGATCCCAGACGGCCGAGGCGGCGAAGCGATCGATTTCTACAAGAGCGCGTTCGGCGCGCAGGAAGAGATGCGCAACCTGGCAGACGACGGCAAGCGCCTGATGCACGCGCATCTCAAGGTCAACGGCGGCTCGCTGATGCTCAATGACGACTTTCCGGAGTACCGCGAAGGCGGTGAGGCGTTGCCACCGCCTGCGGGGACGACGCTCCACCTTCACGTGCCCGACGCCGACGCGGTGTGGGATAGGGCCCTCGCCGCCGGCGCCAAGGTCAAGTTTCCGCTCGAGGACCAGTTCTGGGGCGACCGCTACGGCCAATTGGAGGACCCGTTCGGCGGCACCTGGTCGATCGGCGCTCCTAAGAAAGGCTAGGAATCGCCAAACAGCTCGCGATGGCGGGCGACCACCCTCGGCCAGTGGGCTGCTACTTCGGGAACCTCAAGGCCGAAGCGCGCGCGCAACACTCCATCGAGCTCCGCCCCATCGCCTAGCAGTCGCACCCGCTCACCCGCCGCGCCGCGCTCGGTCAGCACGCGGCCGCGCAGGACGATGTGCTCACGTCCGAGCCGTCGCTGGGCGACAAGGTTCCCGACGAAGTTGGAGCCGGGGTCGGTTTCCTGCCAGGTATTCCAGTGCGCGAGCCGATCGGGATCGGCGGGCTCCTCCCTGAATTCGTAGAAGAAGGGCTTCCCGCCAGGGTCTTCGGTGTATCGCCACCAGCCATCCCGCCGCGACAGCGAAACCGAATAGGGCTCATGCTTGGTCTTATGCGCCTCTAGCAAGAGCGGGGATGCCTGGCTGCCGCCGAATCCGACATCGACGAGCCAGTTCTGCCCGTCCACGTGCACCCGCAGCGTAAGGTGACCCCCCGCCTCGCCTTCGGTCTTGTTGACCCGCGCCGCGAGCCGCGTCACCTCGAAGCCCATCTCCTCGAGCGCCCAGCCCAGCAATCCGTTCTGTTCGTAGCACCAGCCGCCGCGACGCCCTTCGACCAGCTTGGCATGGATCGCCTCGATCCCGCGCGCGGCGCGGCGGCCAAGGAATACATCGAGATTTTCGAACGGGATTGCGGCGATGTGGGCGGCCATGACCCGCTCCAATCCCTCCCGCGTGGGCGGAACAGCACCATCGAGGCCGATCCGGCGCAAGTAGGCCGCCAGCATCAGTCGCCGAGCGCTTCGAGCACGTCCTCAAGCCGCGCGGGATCGCCGATCGCCAGCACGTGCCCGTCGGAGCCGGCGTGCAAGGGCTCGCCGTTCCAGTCGCACATCGTCCCGCCGGCGCCCTCCACAACGGGAACCAGGGCGGCGAAATCGTGAAGCTTGAGGCCGCTTTCGCACACCACGTCGACGAAGCCCGTCGCGAGCAGCGCGTAGTTGTAGCAGTCGCCGCCCATGATCATGCGCTTGTGATCGGTCTTCTTGGCGAGCGCCATGAACTGGTCGCCCTCCTCGTGCGTGAAGTACTGCGGCCCGGTCGTGGCGAGAGTGGCGTCGACAAGTTCACGGCAAGGACGGGTCCTGACCGGCTGGCCGTTGAGCGTCGTCGGCTGGCCCGCGACGCCGAGCCAACGCTCGCCCAGAATCGGCTGGTCGATCAGTCCCAGCACGGGGAAGCCCTCGACGACCAGGGCGATGAGCGTCCCGAAGGTCGCCCGCCCCGCCAGGAAAGCGCAAGTGCCGTCGACCGGATCGAGCACCCATTGCCGGCCGGAGCGCCCCTCCACGACGCCGAACTCCTCGCCATGCACGCCGTCCTGCGGCACCTCGGCGGTGAGGATGTGGCGCATCGCCTGCTCGGCATCGCGATCGGCAACGGTAACCGGTGTGGAGTCGCCCTTTCGCTCGGCCGCAACGGGCTCGCGAAAATGCGGCCGAATCGCGTCGCGCGCGGCATCGGCGAGGCGGTGAGCGAGGGCGATCTCAGCGGCGAGGTTCATGAGCCCTCCTGGCCCTGCGGTCCATCGGCGGGAATGCTGAGAGGGTCCCCTTCATCGTGCACGCGCACAATGATGGCGCGAATGCCGTCGGGTCCGGCGCGCGGCGTATGGACGGCCTTTGCCGGTATTGTCGCGCGGCCCCCGCTTTCGACTGTCCGCGTAGGCATGCCCTCGACCTCCAGGACCGCACTGCCGCCGAGCACGTAGAGATATTCTTCCCAAGGGTGCGAGTGCGGCTCTCCGACGGCGTTGGGCGGAAGCACGAGATCGGCAACGATCAACTCATGGCCCGGCGCCGCTGACAACGTCTCGCGCATGACTTCGTTGGAGCCGATAGCCGGCTGGACGATCGCCGGCCGCTCCGCCTGCGCGACGACTGTTTGCGCGCAACCCGTCAGCACCAACAGAGCGAGCATAGCTCCACCTGCAACGGGTCGGCGCAGGGGCATTTCAGTCCCAGAGCGAGCTGACGCTGCTCTCGTCGGCGATGCGCCGGACCGCTTCCCCGATCAGGTCTGCCGCGGTGAGGAAGCGGATACGGTTCGAATCGCGAGCGGCGTCGGTCGCCATGATCGTGTCGGTGACGACGAGTTCGGTGAGCGCCGACTTGTCGACCCGCGCAACCGCGCCACCCGACAGTACACCGTGGGTGATATAGGCGGCGACGCTCTTCGCGCCGGCATCCATCAGGGCCTGCGCCGCGTTGCACAGCGTGCCGCCCGAATCGATGATGTCGTCGGCGAGGATGCAGCTGCGGCCGCGCACGTCGCCGATGATATTCATCACTTCGGACTCGCCGGGCCGCTCGCGGCGCTTGTCGACGATCGCCAGCGGAGCGTTGTCGAGCCGCTTGGCCAGCGCGCGGGCGCGGACCACGCCGCCCACATCGGGCGAGACGACCATCAGGTCCTCACCGTCGTAGCGCGCCTTGATGTCGGTCGCCATCAGCGGCGCGGCAAAGAGGTTGTCGGTAGGGATGTCGAAAAAGCCCTGGATCAGCCCGGCGTGGAGATCGACCGAGAGCACCCGGTCGGCACCCGCCTCGGTGATCAGGTTGGCAACCAGCTTGGCGGAGATCGGCGTACGCGGGCCAGGTTTCCGATCCTGGCGAGCATAACCGAAATAGGGAATCACTGCCGTAATCCGCTTGGCCGAGGCGCGCCGGCAGGCATCGATGCCGATCAGCAGTTCCATCAGGTGGTCGTTGGCCGGATAACTGGTCGACTGCAGCAGGAAGAGGTCCTCCCCGCGCACGTTCTCGTGGATCTCGATGAAGATTTCCTCGTCGGCGAAGCGCCTGACGCTGGCATCGGTCAGCGGTATCTCGAGATACTCGGCAATCGCGCGCGCGAGCGGCAGGTTCGAGTTGCCGGCCATCAATTTCATCGCTGGTTGACCTCTAAGCGCGGATTCGGCTGTCCAAGCCTCTAGGGCGGAGCGTCATCGAATTGCAACCTGATGCGGGTGCGTTTTCCCTCCCGCCGCTGCGGCAACGTCGCTCGTGCCAAGACAAGAAGGCCGCGGATGACCACGGCCTTCTTTATTTCAGGAGGAAACCTTCGCCGGCGGGGTCCGGCGAAGGTCTCCATAAGGCCGTTAGAACCGCAGCCTGAAGCCGGCGCTCACCCCGTGGCTGTCGAAGCCCTTCGAGATCGTGGCGTCGTAGCCCACTTCGAAGTCGATCATGCCGCGAGTGACCGCGACGCCCCCCGAAACCTCGGCCGCGCTCTTGGCGATAGGAACCGCGCCGACAAGGCCGGTACCGGCAAGCCCGGCGAAACCGAACGAGGAGACCGAGGCACGGTCACCCCAGGCATGGCGATAGGCTGCGGATGCGAAAGGCCGCACCCCCGCCCCGGCGTCGCCCGACACGCGCAGGCCCACGTCGGCGAAAGTCACGTCGCGGTCGATCGCGCCGATCGCCAGCGCCGTCGGCGCGCCCGTTTCGGTCACACCGTCGAGGTCGAGCGATACGTGGCTGACGCCCACGAACGGCTCGGCCACGAAGCTGCCGCCGGCGGGCAGGCGATAGGCCAGTTCGCCGAACAGCTGCACGTAGTCGCCCTCGATTTCGCCGGTCACCGCCTGGTTGATGGTGCCGAGCGTGGTCTGACGGCGGGTCTGGGCATCGACCCAGCCGAACTGCGCGCCGGCGCTTACCGCAAGGCCGCTCGGTCCGCTCCAGCCCAGTCGCCCGATCGCGAAGGTGACATCCCCGTCGCTGAACTGGCTGCCGCCCCGATCCTGGTCTAGCTTGCCGACCCCGGCCGTCGCGGTGAAGCCGCCGCCACCGAAACCGAAGCCTCCGGCCGCGCCCTTGCCGAGCAGTTCGATGTTGCCCGCGCCGCTGCCGCTATCCACGCCATTGTAGAGGCCGGTCGCCCACGCGAATGCCCCTTCGCCTTGAGCGGCATCGGCCGTCTGCCGCCGGAGCATCTCGACGGTCTCGACCAACGCTGCGCCATAGGCCGGATAGACCTCGCCGGACAGGCTGGCGAAGCTTACCGCCACGTCGCTGTCCACCAGCGTGAGCGCCTCGTTGTAGAGCGCATTGCCGTAGCCGAAGCTCTCGATGAGGTTGGCGACCGCGACCTGGTTGGCCGTGCCACCGAACGCGGCAAAGTCGATGTCGTTGCGGACGAGCCGAAGCGTGACGGCGTTCGCCGAGTAGCTCAGCGAAGGATCGAGGAACGCGAGGTTGGCCTCGACCGAGCCGAACGTCCCCGAGATGCCCTCTTCCGCCGTCAGGATCGTGTAGTCGGTGAGCGGACGATACGTGCCGCTTTCCGCGATCACGCTGACGCGCGCACCACCCAGCGTGGCGGTGCCGGTGGCATCGATGCGGTCGGCATTCCCCGCCGCGTCGACTTCCACTTCGTACACCGAAGCTGCGGTGAACGAGAGGTCGCCGTTGACGGTGAGCGTGTCGATCGAGTTGCCCGGTGCCAGGGTGCCGCCGTTCACGTTCGTGTCGCCGACCGTGCCCGCGCCGCCGAGCGTGCCGCCTTCGTTGACCTCGAAGTTGGCGTTGCCGAAGTCGCCATTGACCGAAAGCGTGCCGCCGTCGACCTGGCCGGTTCCGGTGAAGCCGGTGCCGTCGCCGTTGAGCTTGAGGTCGCCCTCGCCATCCTTGATCAGCGCGCCGAGGCCCAAGATCTCGCCCGAGAACACCGTGTCATCCATCTGTTGGATGATGAGCTGAGTATCGCCGAGTTGCAGCGTGCCGCCAGTGCCCTGAAGTTCGGCGATGGTCTGCTCGCCCCCTTCGACTTGAGACAAGTCCACGGTGCCGTCGGTCAGGTCGAGCTCGGTGTCCTCCGAAAGCTGGCCGGTGAACGCGACCGAGCCGCCGAGCACCGAGGTGGTGCCTTCGAAGGCATAGAGCCCGGCGAAGGTCAGCCTGCTGTTCCCGTCCTTCACCAGCGCGCCGTTGCCGCTGAAGTCGCCGACGAAGCTGTAGTCGCTGTCGCGCGAGAACACGAACGTGCCGTCATTGACGAGGTTGCCGGTGAAGTCGCCGGCCGCTCCGAGCTCGAACACGCCCTGGCCCGAGGTCGCAATGTCGCCACCGTACACGGTGTTGAGCAGCAGCTCGCCGTTCTCGACGAATGTGCCGCCGGTGTGCTGGAGCCCGGTCGCGTCGGTCAACTCGACGGTGGCCGTGCCGACCAGGTGCAGCGAACCGATGCCGGCGATGGTGGTGTCACCAAGATCGCCTTCGGTCTCGTCGACGCTGAGATCGAGGTTGAGCACGCCGTCCAGCTCGACCAGGTCACTTTCGATGGCCAGTTCGCCGTCGCCGTTCTCGACGACAGTGAGCGTGGCACCCTCTTCGATCTCGACGAAGCCGTACTGCGACTGCACACCCTCGGCCCGCCAGTTGCCGGTGTCGACCGAAAGCCCTTCGACGTTTACCGTCGAAATGGCCTGACCAACCGCACCCGCCGGCGCATCGTCATTGAAGTCGAGCACCAGGCGGTCATCGCCATCGCCGAGATCGGCGATGCCATCGATGACGGAGAGGTTGGTCAATTCGAGCGTGTCGTCACCGGCACCGGTCGCGACCGCCACGCCGCTGTCGCCCGCGACGAGGCTACCGTTGTTCTGGATGTAGAAGCTCGGCACCGAACCGTTTGCATGCGCGATGCCCACGACTGCGGCGCCCGTGCCACCTTCGATCGTTCCCGAGTTGTAGAACTGGGTGAACCCGCCCTGTAGTCCGCCGATGAGAACGGCTCCCGACGTTCCGCCCGTCACTGACGCCCCCTCGGAGACGGTGACGACGCCGTCCTGTGATGC
>JAEZCZ010000074.1 GCA_023433305.1 Pseudomonadota bacterium
CCGCCGACCTTGTCCCGCTCCAGCCGCCGCCGCAGCCCTCCGGCACAGCCGACGATCTCACGCGAATCAAAGGTCTCGGTCCCAAGCTGGCGGAGACGTTGACCGGTCTCGGCGTGACATCGTTCGCGCAAATCGCCGCCTGGGATGACGCCGACATAGACCGGATCGACGCGCAGCTCGGTCGATTCCAAGGCCGCATCCGGCGCGACGACTGGCCAGCGCAGGCGAAGCTGCTCGCGGCCGGCGATACCGCAGGCTACGAAGCCAAGTTCGGGAAGCTCTAGCCACCGCGGGAACCATAAGACGCGCTTTGATTTGGTACTGGGGGCCGTGTCGCAGGCCTTTGGAGACCACTCGCCATGGCAATCCCGCAGTCGCAGGAAAGGCCCAGGGTCCTCGTCGTCGAGGACGAGTTCATCATTGCGCTCGACCTGTCGGAAACGGTGAAGGACCTCGGATACGAGCTCGACGGCCCTTATTCGGATCGAACGAATGCGCTCGAAGCGCTCGAGGACGATTTTCCCGACTGCGCGATCCTCGACGTGTTCACCGCAGACGGCGAGGTCTATCCGCTTGCTGATCGGCTTTCCGAGGCCGGCGTGCCGATCATATTTTATTCGGGCCACGTGCCACCGGAGGAACTCAGGGGGCGCTATCCCGAGGCGCAGGCCTGCGCGAAGCCCTGCCCGCCGGACCGGCTGATCGACGCACTGCAGGAAGCCGTCGGCCGTATCCACCTCGCAGTCTAGATTGGCATAACGCCCCCGCGAACGCTAAGGGCGCTCGCGGAGGATTGCGCATGGCCGGAATGGTGGCTTTCGACTGGACGGACCCGCTCGACCTGGAAAGCCAGCTCGGCGAAGAAGAGCGGATGATCCGCGACGCCGCGCGCGCCTTCGCGCAGGGCGAACTCCAGCCCCGGGTGATCGACGCGTACCGCGACGAAGTCATGGCGCCCGAACTCTTTCCGCTCATGGGACAAGCGGGGCTACTCGGTGTAACGATCCCGGAGACGTTCGGCGGTGCGGGCGCGGGCTATGTAGCCTACGGCCTCGTCGCACGCGAGATCGAGCGCGTCGATTCTGGGTACCGCTCGATGGCCTCGGTGCAGTCCAGTCTCGTGATGTATCCGATTCACGCCTACGGCTCGGACGAACAAAGGGCGAAGTACCTGCCGGGGTTGGCGCGCGGCGAGTTGATCGGCTGCTTCGGGCTGACCGAGCCCGACTCGGGCTCCGATCCAAGCTCGATGCGTACCGTCGCGCGTGCCGATGGCGATGGCTTCGTCATTTCCGGGAGCAAGATCTGGATCACCAATTCGCCGTTCGCCGACGTCTTCGTGGTTTGGGCCAAGAGCGAAGCTCAAGGCGGCAAGGTGCGCGGGTTCGTGCTCGAAAAGGGCATGCCTGGCCTGTCGGCGCCGAAGATCGAAGGCAAACTATCTCTTCGCGCCTCGCCCACCGGCATGATCGTTCTGGACGAGGTCCGGGTTGGCCCCGATGCGATTCTGCCCGGTGCCGAAGGCATGAGCGGGCCGTTCGGTTGCCTCAACCGTGCCCGTTATGGCATCTCGTGGGGTGCGATGGGCGCGGCCGAATTCTGCCTTGCTGCCGTCCGGACCTATGGCCTCGACCGCAAGCAGTTCGGCAAACCGCTCGCGGCGAACCAACTCTACCAGAAGAAGCTGGCCGACATGACGACCGAGATCGCGCTTGGGCTGCAAGGCAGCCTGCGCGTCGGCCGCCTGATGGAAGAGGGCCGTTTCGCGCCCGACATGATCAGCCTGGTCAAGCGCAACAACGCCGGCAAGGCGCTCGAGATCGCCCGCTGGGCGCGCGACATGCACGGCGGCAACGGCATCTCCGAGGAATACCAGGTCATGCGCCACATGACCAATCTCGAGACCGTTAACACCTACGAGGGGACGCATGATGTTCATGCGCTGATCCTCGGGCGCGCGATCACGGGAATCGCGGCTTTCTGAACTCGAGGACAGCGCTCTTGCCGGGCTAGTGCGCGCCCGATAGTGTATTGCTGTGTTAAAGCAGCGCGAGACCAATTCGGCCGACTCGTGGGCCAGTGACTTACACGCCGCGAAGCCGGCTCCGGCGCTGTCATGCGCCGTCGCCGGGCCCAGGGACGTGCTTTGGGCGACTGCCTTGGGATCGGCGGATCTGGAGCTCGAGGTGGCCGCCCTGCCCCATCACCGTTTCCGAATCGGCTCAGTCAGCAAGGTCCTGACGACGACTGCCGCTGCACGGCTGGTGTCCCGTGGGCTGCTCGAACTCGACACGCCGATCTCGTATTGGATGCCCGACTTGCCTGCGCACCACCGCGCGACCACGTTGCGCCAGTTGTTCACACACCGCGGCGGCGTGCGCCATTACCTGCCCAAGGACTTCGACCCGAGACAGCCAGGTGGATCAATCTTCACCCGCGCCTCTTGGACCCGCGCGGAAATCCTGGCGGCGTTCATCGACGACGAGCTGGTGGCCCCGCCTGGGCAGGCAGTGACCTACTCTTCCTGGGGCTACACGCTCGCCTCGCTAGTCATGGAAGCCTCGGCTGGGTTGCCGTTCCTCGCGCTCATTGAGGAAGAGATCACCCGGCCATTCGGTGTACCCTCGCTGATCGCGGACGAGCCAGGCAAGATCATCGCGGGGCGCGCGCGCGGCTATGTCGGAGAAGATGAGGGGCGGCGGCTGCAGACGCTGTTCTCCGACGCGGTCTTCCCCGATCCCGGCGACAGTTGGTCTAACGCCCTGCCCATTAACCCGGCCTATTGCTGGGCCGGGGCCGGTTTCTTGATGAGCATGCCCGAGCTGGCTCGCTTCGGAGCTTCGCTCCTCGATGGGCCGGAGAGCGTGATCACGTCCGAGCAACGCAATCTGCTCCTCACTCCGCTGACCGCGAAGACCGAACAAAGCCCGCCGCTGGGTCTTGGCTGGCGCATTGACAGCGATCAGCAAGGCCGCCTGCGATGGCATCATGCGGGTGCGACGCCCGGCGGGCGGGCGTTGCTGGTCATCTATCCGGAGGAAGGGCTGGCGATCGCGCTGGCGAGCAATGCCATGACCATGCCCGGCGACGTGCTCGGGCCTTCATCCGAGCTTGCTGATCTGTTCGGCTGGGATCAGGCCGCGTGGAGCACGCCGCGGTAACCTCTTTCCTCGAGCGCACGCCCCGCACCGAGCGCCACGCAGTTTAGCGGGTCGTCGGCGAGGCGGACGGGCAGGCCAGTCACGCGCGAGATCACGCGGTCAATGCCGTGGAGCAGCGAGCCGCCGCCCGTCATCACGATGCCCTGATCGAGTATGTCGGCGGCAATCTCGGGCGCGGTGCTTTCGAGCGCGCGGCGCACGGTGTCGACGATCTGCGCGACAGGGCTGCCGAGCGCTTCGGCGAGGTCGGCGCGTGTGATCGTCACCTCGCGCGGGATGCCCCGCACCGCGTCGCGCCCTCGGACCGTGATGGAGACCTCCTCGCCGTCGACGAGCGCGGAGCCGGCCTCTTTCTTGACCCGCTCGGCGGTCGCTTCTCCAATGTGCAGATTATGATGGCGACGCACGAACGACATGATCGCCTCGTCCATCTGGTCGCCACCCACGCGCTCGGACAGGCTCATGCTCATCCCGCCCACGCTCATCACGCCGACTTCGGTCGAGCCGCCGCCAATATCGACGACCATCGACCCCATCGGATCGGTCACGGGTAGATCGGCGCCGATCGCGGCAGCCATCGGCTCGTCGATCAGCCAGACCTTCCGTGCGCCGGCGTTGGATGCGGCATCACGAATGGCGCGGCGCTCGACCGGTGTGGCCCCTGAAGGCACGCAGATCACGATCTCGGGGGTTTTCTTGAGCCGCGAAGACACGTTGGCGCGGGCCTTGCGAACGAAGTGCTTGATCATGTGCTCGGCCACTTCGAGATCGGCGATCACGCCGTTCCGTAGGGGGCGAATCGTCGTGAGATTGGCCGGCGTCTTGCCGAGCATCATCTTGGCATCGTCGCCGACCGCGCGAACCTTGGATATTCCGTTATTGGTCTCGATGGCCACCACCGACGGCTCGGCCAAAACGACGCCATGATCGCGCAGGTATACGACCGTATTGGCCGTGCCCAGGTCGATCGCCAGATCCGCCGAAGCGAACCGCATCACCTTCCAAATCGACATATATGTGCGAGTCCCGCCCAAACCCCCGGACGAGGGTTTGGCCGGGGGATCACTGTCGTTTGCTTTCCCTTATATTAACCAAGCGGAAAGCATCGGGATCTGGCGATTAGCGGTGGTTCACGAAAGACGAACGGTGGCCGCGGCTCGGTTCAACGCGCCACGAGCATCAAGGCGTCGAGCGCTACGACTCCCTCGCCTTCCGGATGCACTATCACCGGATTGAGATCGATCTCGCGGATTCGCGGATTGCCGGCCATCACTCGCCCGACCTGGACGATCAGCCCGGCGAGTGCCGCGACGTCGAGCGCCGGGGAGCCGCGGTAACCCTTGAGGATCGCCGCCTGCTTTAGGGCAAGGAGGCCTTCATGCACCGCAGCCTGGTCCATGTCGGGCGTGAACAGCTTCACGTCCTTGAGAATTTCCGCCGTCACGCCGCCAAATCCGGCGAGGACGACTGGCCCCCACTCCGGATCGTTCTTGGCGCCGACGATCATCTCGGTGCCCATGCGGCCCATCTTCTCAACCAGGACGCCGTCGAGTTGGATCGACGCATCGTAGTTCGAGACGTTCGCATACATGCGCGTGAACGCCTCGCGGACTTCGTCCGCCGACTTGAGGTTGAGGATCACCCCGCCCGCGTCGCTCTTGTGGCCGAGCGCGGCGGCCTGGGCCTTCATCACCACAGGGAAGCCGATCGCCTCGGCGGCGGCGACAGCTTGATCGGCGTCGGCGGCAAACTGGCTCTCGGGGAAAGCGATGCCGAGCGGGCGAAGAAGCTCCTTGGCCTTGTACTCGGGCACCACGCCCGAGACCGCGTCGAGGCCCGTCACTGCGATGGGTTCGCCCGAGCGATCCTCGAGATCGCGCTTGGCAAGATCGGCAAGGCGCGCGATCGCGCGATAGGCACGCTCGGTGCTCGGGAACCACGGAATGCCGACCTTGCGCAGGCCTTCGATGTACTCTGCCGGCACCGTGGCGCCCTCGTCGACGCCGGCGAACACCAGCGGCTTGGGGAAAGTGCCGTCCTCTAACACCTTGATGATGTGCGGGAACTTGATGCCGCTGGTGATCGGGTCGGACTGGATGATCGAGGCGACCACGGACCCGACACGCTCATCGTCGAGCAGAGCGGTCAGCACTTTGGTATATATCTCGGGCTCGGAAAGGCCGAGCGCAGTGATATCGGTGGGATTCGAGACCGGCACGAAGTCCGGCAGGATCGCGCGCAGTGCCGGGCTGTTGTCATCGTCGAGGTGGATCAGGTCGAGCCCGATATCCTCGGCAATGTCGAAGGCCAGGCCGCGCAACGCGCCGCTCTCGCCCAGCACCGCCATGTTGGCGCCGGGCAGCGCAGGGCAGCGCAGGGCGATCTCGGTGATGTCGCCGAGCTCCTCGAGAGTATCGGCGAAGATCACGCCCTCGCGCGCGAGCTTGGCTTTCATCAGCTGGTAGTCGCCAGCCATCGCGCCGGTGTGCGTGGCGGCCGATTCCTGCGCCTTGTTGGACTTGCCGGGATGCAGCATCACGATCGGCTTGCCCGCCTGGCGCGCACGGCGTGCTGCGGCGATGAAGGCTTTGGGTCGGCGGAGGCTTTCGACATACATCGCGATGACGTGGGTGTCCTCGTCATCGATCAGCCATTCGACGTAGTCCTCGACGCCCGAGGCCGCCTCGTTGCCGGTCGAGACGGAAGTCGAGACGTAGAGGTCGCGTGGGTGCAACGCCGTTGCGAGCACGGCGGCGAGCGCGCCGGACTGGCTGGCGATGCCCACCGCGCGCGTACCCTTGGGTGGCGTGCGCATGTTGGTCTCGACGAAGGTCAGCGGCACGCGCTCGACGTAATTGGTGCAGCCGAGGCAGTTCGGGCCTTCGATCACCATGCCGTGCTCTTGCGCGATACGTCCCAGCTCTTCCTGGTCGCGCATCCCTTCCTCGCCCGCCTCGGAGAAGCCGGCCGAGTAGATCACCACCGCGCCGCACTTGCGCGCGGCGAGGCTGCGGACGGTGTCGAGCACGAACGGCCGCGGGATTGCCAGTACCGCGCAATCGATGCCTTCGGGCAGCTCGTCGACCGAGTGATAGACCTTGAGGCCAAGCAGCTCGTCGCGCTTGGGGTTCACCGGGTAGATGTCGCCGGCGAACTCGTACTGGACGAGGTTGTTGAGCAGCGTCGCGCCGAGCGCGCCCTTGCGGTCCGATGCACCGATCACGGCCACCGACTTGGGCCGCAGTAGGCGATCGATCTGCTCGTTGGTGAAACGCCGCTCGGTCATCGTGAATCACTCCCTTTCGCGCGTCGCCGTAGCGCCCACCCTCAGGTTCGTCATCCCCGCGCGAGCGGGGACCCAGAGCGGTGACGCGCTGTGCGCGGTTGCTTGTCGCTGGATCCCCGCTGAGCGGGGAGAACGAAGGATCTATGCGCCCTTCTGTACCTTCGACTTGTCGAAGGCGCCCAGCCCCGGCTTGAAGGTCTTGTCGTCGAGGAACTGCTTCGTGGCTTCCTTGCGGGTCTCCCAGCCGCCGAAGTCGTTAAGCGCTTCCTGCGCGCGGATCAGGTAGTCCTCGGCGTTGTCGTAGGTCATCTCGCGGACGCGGCGGACGGCCCACTTGGTGGCGCGCAGCGCGTGGCTGTCCTTCTTCTTGAGGACGTCGGCGACTTCCTGGACGCGCGCCTTCAGCTTGTCGGCCGGCAGCGACTCGTTGACCATGCCTTTCTCGGCGGCCTGCTTGCCGGTCAGGTTTTCGCCCATCATCGCGTGGTACATCGCGTCGCGGAAGCCCATCAGCTCAGCCGCGACCTTCGAGGCGCCGCCGCCAGGCAGGATCGCCCAGTTGATCTCCGAGAGGCCGAACTGCGCGTCGTCCGAGCAGAACGCGAGGTCGCAGGCGAAAAGCGGGCCGTAAGCGCCGCCGAAGCACCAGCCGTTGATCATGCCGATCGTGGCCTTCTCGTACCAGCGGAGCCGCTCCCACCAACCGTAAGCCTCGCGCTGAGCCTTGC
Organism: Pseudomonadota bacterium; assembly: GCA_023433305.1. Taxonomy (GTDB): domain Bacteria; phylum Pseudomonadota; class Alphaproteobacteria; order Sphingomonadales; family Sphingomonadaceae; genus Croceibacterium_A. The sequence goes on from JAEZCZ010000074.1 coordinate 7,176, forward strand.
GGGTGGCACGGATGCCTTCGGCTTCGGTCATGCGGAAGTATTCGAGCAGGTCCATGCCAGCCGACCACGAATTGCCTTCGCCGGTCAGCACGAGCACCTGGACGTCGTCGCGGAACTCGAGCTCGTTCAGCACCTCGAGCATGCGGCGGTTGAGCTTGGGACTCATGCAATTGCGCTTGTCGGGGCGGTTGAAATAGACCCAGGCGACGCCGTCCTCGACCTCGTAGCGGACGGTTTCCGCTTCGGGGCGGGGATCGGGCTGGGAGGGCTTCGCCATCGTAATCATCCTCTTGCATATCGAGCATGGGCGGCTCGGGGTAATCGTTATCGCGAATAGCAATAGAGATTGCTATTTACAACAACAATCATTATCGCCGTGACCATGCGCGATCCGCTCCCTTCGCTCCCAGGCTATGCGCTGCGACGCGCGGCCAACGCGACGGCGGCTGAGCTGGCCGGGCGGCTCGCCGAACTCGAGCTGCGGCAATCCGATGCCTCGGCGCTGATCCTGATCGACGAGAACCCCGGCGTGACCGCGAGCGCGATCGGCCGCGCGCTCGACATCCAGCGCGCCAACATGGTGCCGCTGCTCAAGCGACTCGAGGATGCCGGGCTGATCGACCGCGTGCCGATCGACGGAAAGTCGCGCGGGCTCGAGCTCACTCCAGCCGGGCGCGAACGCACCGCGGCCGCGCGACAGGTCGTCGAGACCTTCGAGGCGGAGTTAATCGCCCGCGTGGCCCCCGAGCACCGGGCGCACCTGCTTCCCGCCCTGGAAGCCCTCTGGCGTTAGCGGCGCGGCTTCGATAACCCTTCCCCCGTTCGGAATTGGGAGAAGGCAAGTGAGCGATGGTGCGGTCTATCCGGTACCTGAGGAATGGGCGAAAAACGCCCTGATCGACGCGGAGACTTACGCCGAGAAGTATCGCCGTTCGCTGGACGATCCGGACGGATTCTGGCGCGAGGAAGCGCGGCGGCTCGACTGGATCAAACCCTTCAGTCAGGTCAAGAATACCAGCTTCCACGAGGAAGACTTCGCCATCCGCTGGTTCGAGGACGGCACGCTCAACCTCACCGCCAACTGCCTCGACCGGCACCTCGAAACCCGGGGCGACCAGACCGCGATCATCTTCGAGCCCGACGATCCCGCCACCCCGGTCCGCACCGTCACCTACAGCGAACTCCACGCCGAAGTCGGCCGCTTCGCGAACCTGCTCAAGGCCGAAGGCGTGCGCCGCGGCGACCGGGTGACGATCTACCTGCCGATGGTGCCCGAAGCGGCGGTGGCGATGCTCGCCTGCGCGCGGATCGGCGCGATCCATTCGATCGTGTTCGCCGGGTTCAGCCCCGACGCGCTCGGTAGCCGCATCGTCGATTGCGACAGCGACGTGGTGATCACCGCCGACGAAGGCCTGCGCGGCGGCAAGCGCATTCCGCTCAAGGCCAATGTCGACGCGGCCCTCGCCCGCCACGGCAAGGTCCGCCGCGTTATCGTACTCAAGCACACCGGTGCCGAAGTGCCGATGGTCGAAGGCCGCGACATCGACTGGGCCGAAGCGGTCGCCGGCCAGAACGCCGAGTGCCCCGCGGAGGAAATGGGCGCGGAAGATCCGCTGTTCATCCTTTACACCAGCGGCTCGACCGGCAAGCCCAAGGGCGTGCTGCACACCACCGGCGGCTACGCGGTGTGGTGCGCGATGACGCACGAATACGTTTTCGACTACAAGCCCCACGCCGACGGCACGATGCCAGTCTACTGGTGCGCCGCCGACATCGGCTGGGTCACCGGCCACAGCTACGTCGTCTACGGCCCACTGCTGAACGGCGCGACGACGGTGATGTTCGAAGGGGTGCCCAATCACCCCGATTTCAGCCGCTTCTGGCAGGTCGTCGACAAGCACCAGGTCGAGATCTTCTACGCCGCCCCCACCGCGCTTCGCGCGCTGATGCGCGAGGGCGACGAGTGGGTGAAACGCACCGGCCGCAAGAGCCTGCGCCTGCTCGGCAGCGTCGGGGAGCCGATCAATCCCGAGGCCTGGCAGTGGTACTACGATGTGGTCGGCGACGGACGCTGCCCGATCGTCGACACGTGGTGGCAGACCGAGACCGGCGGCCACATGATCACGCCGATGCCCGGCGCCCACGCGCTCAAGCCCGGAAGCGCCAGCTTCCCGGTGTTCGGGGTGGAGCCGCAGATCGTCGATTCGACCACCGGCGAAGTGCTCGAAGGCGCGTGCGAGGGCGCGCTGGTGGTCGCGGGTTCCTGGCCGGGCCAGATGCGCACCGTCTATGGCGACCACGCGCGGTTTTTCGAGACTTACTTCAGCCAGTTCCCCGGCAAGTACTGTACCGGCGACGGCTGCCGCCGCGACGAGGACGGGTACTACTGGATCACCGGCCGGATCGACGACGTGATCAACGTCTCCGGCCACCGCATGGGCACCGCCGAAATCGAGAGCGCGCTCGTGCTGCACCACCGGGTGGCCGAAGCCGCCGTGGTCGGTATGCCCCACGACGTGAAGGGCCAGGGCATCTACGCCTACGTCACCACGACCTCGGGCACCGAGGACACCGACGACTTGCGCAAGGAGCTGGTGCAGTGGGTGCGCAAGGAAATCGGCCCGATCGCGACGCCCGACGTCCTCCAGTTCGCCCCCTCCCTGCCCAAGACCCGCAGCGGCAAGATCATGCGGCGAATACTGCGCAAGATCGCGGAGGGAGACGTGGAGAACCTGGGCGATACCAGCACGCTGGCCGATCCGGGGGTGGTGGAGGACTTGGTGGGGGGGAGGCCAACGTGAGACGGGCGTGTCGAACGCTCAAACCGCGTCATTCTATGGTTCGCGATACTCCTCGTCGGTGATTATCCCGTCGTCATCGCGGTCGTAGGCGGCGAAGATGGCATCGATCTGCTCGCGGAAACCCGGTGCATCGAGGTCGAAGGCAAAGTCGGCCTTGCGGATCGCCAGGCCGGGCGGAGTCGGCATCAGCGGCAGAGCGCCAACGGCACCGCGCCTTCGCAGTTCGGCGCGAAGCTCCGCGTCGAACAGGTAATCGGGCAGGAACCGTCCCTGTGCGATCTGTTCGAACGGACCCTGCGGTCCCTGCGCCAGCTTTTCGAGCGGAGCCAAGAACAGGATGGCATCGCCAACGAGCGGCGGGGGCGGACCTCTCAGCGGTCCGGGCCCTGGCCCGCCGGGAGGAGGTCCGGCCGCTACAGGTCCGCCGGGTCCCGAGTGAGGTCCCGCGCCCGGTCCGCCTGGGGGAGGTCCGCCTGGCGGTGGTCCGCCGGGCCCAGGTCCGGGTCCGCCAGAGGGAAGGCCTGGAGGAGGCCCCATCGGCGGGACCAGGGTGAAACAATCGCCCGGTTCTGAGCCCGGTCCTGAGCCCGGTCCTGAGCCCGGACCGCGTATCGCGAGCGCCGGAGCCGGCCAGATGGCGGCTACTTGCGGAAGCAGCGGAGCACAGCCCGGATACTGGAGCGGCGGTGCATAAGGCAGTATCGCGAACATCGCGTCCGGATGCGCTGCCTCCACCCGGCCCTTCAGGCCCCCGCCACCGATATGACCCAATCCATAAATGACGAGGGTCTTCTCGCCGTACGCCAGGATCCTGTCCCGAATAAGCGCTGCCGGATGGGTGCCGCGCGCACCGATCGCGGCCCGAAAATCATCGCTGGTCGCAGCGGCCCAGTCGAGCGGCGGTTCGCCGAGCCATACCTTGACCCGCCCATCTGGCGGCAGCGACTTGTTCACCTCGCGCACCGCGGCGAAGAACTTGACGAAACCGACCAGCGCAGGAGGAGGGGCCCATCCGATCGTGTCGTTCCATACCTTACGCAACTCGGCATAAGGTACCGTTTCGCCAGCTACGTAGCGGTCGATCACCGACTGCTGGCTGCTGGCGCCGAATTCGACCACCACATTGCCCACGTCACGCGCAAAGCGAGGATCCCGCACGATCGCAGCGTAGAACTCCATCTGCTCCTCCAGACCATGGGCATCGCCCAGGGCCACCACGGGGTGACGTTGGAAAGCGCGGAACAGCCCGTCGAGCGCCGGTTCGACCGTCGCGCCAGCGGTTTGGGCAGTGGGTTGCACAGCGACCTGGGCAAGACCGGGCGAGCACAGCGCGGTGGCCAGCAGAACCGCCGCGGCTGAACGAGCGAAGTATGTCATATCCCCTCCCAAAGGGCCCGTAAGGCCGCTGTTTCTGTCGCGCCTCAGCGCTCGGGCAACGTGACCGGTCGGAGTATGCCGCCCATCATCCTGCCCTCGGCATCGAGCCAGGCGGACATCCGTACCTCGCCGTTGGCGAAAACGAGATCGTAGACGTCGTCTCCCGCCGCTCCGCGCCCGCGGAAAGTCATCGACTCGAGCTTGCCGAGCGAGCTGAACCAGCCATGTGTTATCGGCAGATCACTCCGGACTATCCTCGCGAACCCCGGAGAGAGCTTGTCGTAGTCGGGCGAACCGGCCGCCAGCCCGGCCACCAGGCTGCGCAAGGCAGACTCGGTCCCGGGCGCAGGCTGGGTAACTGGTGCGGCGGACACTGATGACGGGACTTCCGCCGGCGGATTAACCTGCCCCGCGACAAGTCCGGATGATTGGAGCCCGATTGTCACGGCCGCGGCCGTAAGAACGCTCACTAACGCCACTCCCAAGACAACATGGACTCGATGCTGCGTAAGCCACGCGAGCGCCGAGCCGTTCTTGTCCGGGCCAACATCGTTCAAAGGAAGGTCCGACAAGTCGGGTACCAGCCGACCGGACCCCTCCAGCGAGTCCACCAGCTTCGCAGCTTCGAGGGACGAGGACAGGCCGAGCTTGGCGCGGGCCATCTTCAAGCGCTTCTCGACAGCGTGGGGTGAGATGTCCAGTTCGAGGGCCATCTGCTTGGCCGTCTGGTGGTTCAGGCAGCGCTTGAGGCATTCCCGCTCGGCTTCGGTCAGGCGCAGGACCGCCGCTTTCGTCCTCTCGTCAATCACTTCGGTCCTCATGTCGCCAAGGTAGCGCCTCAGGGGCGGGTACCAACCCCAGCTGTCTGGTACCCTATCAGCGCGGAGGTCGAAACGGCCGTCCGCGAACCATTTTCCAAGCGAATCCGATCTGGTTCACTCTACCGGATGACGCACGCAGCCCGCGCACGCCTTTGGCCGCCATGGCTAATGCAGGGACAGGTTGCGCAGCAGTGATCAGCCGGTTTGGCTGTGGGCCTTCGGCTTGCGTTGTGCGAGGGTGATATCCGTCTTGCAGCGGTCTCGGCTTTGGCTTTACCAACGCGGCGCAACCTAAAGGACTCCGATGGACAGCCACATTCCTGCCGCCTCTCGCTCGCGGCTGCGCAGTCTTGTTGCCGGTGCCGTGCTTTCGGCGGGGCTCTTGGTGACACCGGCCAGCGCGCATTTCGTGCTCGAGTC
>JAEZCZ010000081.1 GCA_023433305.1 Pseudomonadota bacterium
CGCGCTCGCCGTGCAGGCTGAGCGTGCCGCGCATCAGCATGATGCCCCGGTCGCCCATCGTGTTGACGTCCTCGCCCGGCACCTTGTCGGTCAGCGTGATCGTCGCCTGGCGCGTGTAAGGCTTGTCCTCGCTGCCGATCTCCAGCTCGCCGCCGCGCAGGTAGATCCATTCGGTCTCGAGCTCGATGTCGCGATCGTTGGCGAACCGCAGCTTGCCGTCGACCGTCACGCTGCGCAGCGCCGGCGGGCTGACATCGAGCACGACCTCGGTGCCGCGCGCAATCGTGACTGCATCGCCTTCGCCCGGCACCTTGCCGTCAGGCCAGGCCGCCGGATCGGACCAGCGCATCGCCACAGGCGCCCCTTGCACGGCAGCGTCCACCGCCGGGTCGCTGTGGGCATGATCCTGAGCAACGCCGATTCCACCGGTGGCTACCAGGAGCGGTACCGAAAGAAGGCCAGAATAGAGCCAGGACTGCCGCATGATCGTCATCCCCTCTCGCGAACGAATGTCCGCGTTATTATCGTTGCAAGCAGTTTGCATGGATGGCGCCGCTTCTCCAAGGGCATAAGCGGCCGCCACGCCCGCCGAAATTGTAATTGTTTGTATCGTGCAACCACGCCGGAATCCCGTTGGCGCTCGGTTCTGAATCCAAGCGGGGAAGCCCACCTGCCACCCCAGCCGCTATGGCGAACGGCAGCTTTCTCGCTGTTGGCTTCTGGAAGCCGCCGTACAGCAACCGACAGGATTGCGGTCATTGACCGTGGAAGGCATTCTGCGGCCATGTGCGAGGCGCGCCGGGATCAGCAACTGAAGAAGGTCGCGAAGGCTGAGCCTCTTGCGCGGGAAAAGCGAAAGTGAGCGTCGCACCATGGAAGCTGATGCTATTTGTCGCCGCCGTCTTTGCTCTGGGCATCGCTCTGGGCTTCTACGCCGGGCGGTCGTCGCGCGGTGAGGCAGCGGTTAACGCCTGCGCCGAAGCGGGTGGACAATGGCACCCGTACAACGGTGTATGCTACGGAGCGAGGGCTTACCCCTTCACCTAAGTGCGTCTGCAGAATATGCACTCGCCAAACGTTCGACCTTGGCGTCCGCTTTCCAGCCCGGAAAAGGCGCGGCAGATCGCCAAGCGGAGGCGGGAGCACATCGCGCAGATCGTCGACCCGGACGAGGATTTGTCGGAATAACGAATCCAAGTTCGTCGGAATGACCCATAGCCTTTCGGCCAAAGATCACAGCTTTTGCGAGGGGAAGGGTGGTGGACGCACTAGGGCTCGAACCTAGGACCCGCTGATTAAGAGTCAGCTGCTCTACCAACTGAGCTATGCGTCCATCCGGCAGTTTTTTGCTGCGCCCCGCGAATCGCGGGAGCGGCCCATATAGCGATTGTCGCGGCGCTGAAAAGGGCACTTTTGCCTTAGGAGAGACTGCCGGGCCCCGCCGCGCGGCGACTCCATCGATCGATCATCATCAGGGTGCCGAGGCAGATCATGTTGGTCATCATCGAGGAACCGCCGTGGCTCATGAAGGGGAGGGGGATCCCCACGACGGGCGCGAGGCCCATGACCATCAACAGGTTGATGGCGACGTAGAAGAAGATCGTCGCCGTCATCCCACCCGCAAGCAGTCGCGAGAAGCGGTCGGGGGCGCGCCGCGCGACGATGAGGCCCCAGCGCAGTACGATTCCGAACACCAGCAGGACCAGGAGGCCGCCCAGAAGGCCCCATTCCTCGGCCATCGTCGCGAACACGAAGTCGGTGTGCGGCTCGGGCAGGTAATTGAGGTGGCTCTGCGAACCCTCGCCGAAACCCTTGCCGAACAACCCGCCCGAGCCGATCGCGATCTTCGACTGGGTGATGTGGTAGCCGGTACCGAGCGGATCGCTCTCGGGGTCAAGAAACGTGGTCACGCGCGCGCGCTGGTAGTCGTGCAGACCGAAGAAATAGGCGATCGGCGCGACAATGAGCGCGGCGAGCACGCCGCCGGCGAACCATTTCGCCGGCAGGCCGGCATAGAACATCACGACGACCCCCCCGAATCCGATCGCCAGTGCCGTCCCGAGGTCAGGTTGCAGGAGCACGAGGCCCATCGGCAGGCCGATCAGAACAGCGGCCGGAACGAGCGCACGCCAGGTGTTGATCATCCCGACCGGCAGCGAGTGATAAAAGCTCGCAAGCGCCAGCACGATTGTGGGCTTCATGAATTCGGAAGGCTGCAGCTGCATGAAGCCGAGGTCGATCCAGCGCTGGCTGCCGCCGCCGACCGCGCCGATGGCTTCCACGACCATGAGCAGGACGAGCACGATCGCGTAAACGGGGTAGGCTGCCAACATCACGAGGTCGCGCGGGAACATCCGCAGGACGAGCGCCATCGTCAGGAACACACCGAAACGCAACAGATGCGAGGAGGCGAAAGGCTGGAAAGACCCTCCGGCCGCCGAATACAGCACGGCCGCGCCGAAGCACACCAGCAGCGTGAGTGGAATGAGCACACGCCACGGGATGTCCGCAAGCGGCGCGGGGAGGAGGCCGGCCCTCATGGGGTCGGGGCTCGCGCCAGCGTGGCGTCGGTCTCGGGCGGCGGTGTGATGGCCTGTGTGGCGGGCGCCGCCGGCTGTGCCGCCGCGCGCGCCTCGGCATCGACGGCGCGGGCCACCTCGGCGAGGTTAGCGGGCACGGCGGGCACGTGGACTCCCGCGGCCGCGGCGTAGCGCGCGTAATCAGCATTGAGCCGCTGCTGGGCCGTGCCGCCCCACTGCTTCTCCAGCTCGTGCAGGGCCTCGAGGCCCTTGGCGGGATCGAACAGGAAGGTCGTGACGTCCCGAGCGATTGGATACGCGGCGCCCGAACCACCGCCGTGCTCTATCACGACGGCACCGGCATAGCGCGGCTTGTCGAACGGCGCGAAGAAGATGAACAACCCGTGGTCGCGATACTTCCACTGGCCGCCTTTGCCGCTGCCCACGCTGAGAGAGACGACTTGTGCCGTGCCGGTCTTGCCGGCCAGCAGGACGTTATCGATTGGAAGCCGGGCGCGGGGCGGGGGGGGGGGGGGGGGGGGGGGG
>JAEZCZ010000026.1 GCA_023433305.1 Pseudomonadota bacterium
GCCGATGGCCCAGCCGCTGGTCAGCTCGGCGGGCGGCCTGCCGCACGCCGGCGCCTCGGTCGCCCTGCCGCGCCGCCTGCCCGGCTCGTTCGAGGAGCGCAAGGCGCTGTTCGAACGGATGGTCGAGGCCAAGCCGGACCGTGCCAACCCGTTCACCGACCGCAAGGCGCGGATGAAGCGCGCGCGCCTGATCATGCAGTCGATCGGCCGCGACTTCGGCGACGCCCGCCCGTGGATCGACCTCAGCCAGTATCCGCACAACTGGCCGGAACTCGCGCAACATCGCTCCGCCGCGGCTTGAACCTACCCCCCGGTTCGCGCCCGGCGCAGCGAGGGGCGGCTCCCAACGGGGCCGCCCCATTCGCGTTTCACGCGCCGGGGCGCTTGACGCATTGCCAGCTCGCGGGGTCGTTGGCGTCGCCGGTGCCGCGGTAGCGGGCAACTTCAGGCCAGGCGCAGTGCGGCCTGACCAGGCCGTTGGGGCCACCGCCGAGCAGCACTTCGGGCGCCCGCCCGGTGTCGTCCCATGCCTCAAGCGCGTCGAGCCAGGCGACCCGGCTCGCCCCGGGCCCGCCGGCGCAGTGGCCGACCCCGGGCAGTGTGAAGTAGCGCGCCTGGCGCCGTGCCGCCGGTGCCCGCGAGAGCACCGCCTCGAAATAGTCGTTGGTCGCAACCGGGCTCGGCCCCGGATCGCTCTCGCCGTGCCACAGCAGCAGCTTGCCGCCGCTGCGGAAGAACGGCCGCAGGTCCGGGTCGTCGGCCTCGTACCACTCGGCAAACGGGCTGCGGCGGACCTGCATCACGTCGTCGAGGGTCATCCCGGCGAGGTCGACCGGGCGCTCGCCGAAGATCAGCGGCCACAGCCCGCCGAGGCCGCCGCCGTTGCTCGGGTCGGGGGTGCCGCCGGTGCCGACGAAGGCCGACCAGCCGGCCTCGCCGCCGCGGCTCATCGGCAACATCGCCCATTCGCCGTCGGGTGCGCGAGTGCCCTGGTAGACGGAACGCAGCGCCTCGACCTGCGGGGCGCTGAGGCACGACTCGGTCTTGGCCCCGCTGCACTGGATCTCGCCCGGATCCCAGCGGCACTGACGCGGATCGTTGATCAGCCCGTCCTCGAGCCCGTCGCTGACGTCGCACGCCTTGAGCGCGGCGCCTTGCGCGAGTTGCAGGTCGGCCGCCGAGAACCCGCCGCTCTTGGCGAAGGCCTGGTTGCGCAGCACCGCGCTGGTCTGCGTCTGCAGCGTGTAGACCGGCGCGCCGGCGCTGATCAGGTCGTAGTCGTCGGGATAGCGCTGCGCTTCCATCAGCCCCATGCGGCCGCCGGTCGAGCAGCCCTGGTAGTAGGCGCGCCGGTGGGGCTGGCCGTAGTAGGCGGCGACCAGCCGCTTACCGGCGTCGGTCATCTCGTGGATCGCGCGGAAGCTGAAGTCCTTGGCCTTCTCCGGATCGGCCGCCCAGGCGTTGTCCCACACGTTGCCGATCGGGTGTCCGCCGTCGGTCTGCAGGGTGGCGTAGCCCTTGCGCAGGCCCTCGGAGGCGGTCTGCAGCGCGATGTTGCCGATCCACCCGCCGCCGCCGAAGCCGAGCACCTTGCCGTTCCAGCTCGCCGGCAGGCGATAGACCACGCCGATGGTCGAGCCGGCGACCGGCGCCAGCGTCGCGGTGACCTCGCAGAACCCGGGCAGGCCGTTGGCTTCGGCGACCCATTTGCCGCTGGCGCTGGCAGCGCCGAGCATCGCCGGCGTGACCGAGGCGCAGCGGTCGGCGCCGGCGAGGGCGGGGTAGCTGGCCGGGCTCGGTCCCTCGGCCGTCTGCGAGGTGCAGGCGGCGGCGAGCGCGGCGAGCGCGACGGTAAGGAATTGCTTCGATGCGACCATGTGTCCGTTCCTCTCTCTTTCACCTCGTCATTGCGGGGAGCGGAGCGGGGAGGCAACCCGGCGCGATTCCGCGTCGCGCCGGGTGGCTTCGCCCGCTCGCAAGGCCGATCGAGCCGGGGAGCGCGATCGGCTTCAGGCGAGCCGCGCGCGTGCGATCTTCCAACCGTCGCGGTCCTTGACGAACTCCATCGCCAGCACCGCGCGTTCCTCGTGGCGGTGGCGGCCGTGGCCCTCGAACCGCGCCATCCGCTCGAGCGTCGTGTCGCCGGTGAAGGCGATCTCGCGTTCGACGCGGCAGGCGCAGCGGGCGGTGGCGGTGAGGCCGTCCGCGGCCAGCTCGAGCGCCGGTTCGTGCTGCAGGTCCTCGGCGATCGCACACAGCCCGTCGCCGAGCTCGACCGCGTCCGACGAGGCGACGAACGCGCCGCAGTCGCCGGCGCCGTTGAGGTAGCGGATGAACTGGCGCTGCAGCGCCTCGATCGCGCGCTCGTCCTCGAGCCGGACGAGCTTCGCGCGGCTGCCGTCGTCGGCCAGCGCGGCGACCGGCGCGGCCATCGCCAGCGGCGCGGCGACGAGCGAGCCGGTCTTGAGGAACGACCGCCGGTCGGTCGAGGTCGGGGTCTCGCTCATGGCTTGGTCCTCCACGCATCGGGTCCGAAGAAGCGGTCGACGTCGAACTTGCCGGCGTGCCGCGCCGGCGCGCCGACCGCGCTCAGGCTGAGCCCGTTCTTGCCGCAGTGATAGCCGATGCCCGCGTCGTGCATCGTGCGCATGTTGAGCAGCAGCGTGCCGAGCGTGCCGTTGCACGCCTCCTCGCACCAGCGCGCGAAGTACAACTGGTCGCGGATCTTCACGAAGTCGCCGGTCCCGCTCCACTCGGTCCCGAAATGCCCGGTGGCCGCGTTGGGGATGATCCAGCTGGTCGTGTTCGGAGTCGAATAGAGGTGCATCGAGTTGAGCCCCGGCGAGTACTCCCAGGTGAACGCCCGCCCGAGCAGGTCGCGCGTGCGCTGGTGCCGACGGTCGCCGGGCTCGGGAATGCCCTGGCCGACGATCTTGCCGAACAGCGTTTCGGCCCCCGCCTCGTTGGCGAAGTAGGGCGTGTTGAGGAAGCCGTGGTAGTTGGTCGCGAGGCCTGCCTCGAGGTCGGCGACGACGATGTGGCAGTCGTGGTTCGGCTCGCCTTGCAGCAGGTGCCCGAAGATGAACGCGCCGGGCATCACCTCCCATGCGTTATAGCGCGTCCGGTGCCACACGCCGTCTCGATTCCTGCTCCATTCCAGCTGGTCGGCGCCGGTGAAGCGGTACTCCATCCTCGGCCCATCGTCGTACTCGATCGTGAAGGTCTTGCCCGCCAGCGCCCGGCTCGGCGGCGTGCCGTTGCCGGCCATCGGGCTCGGCCGGTCGAACACGTGGGTGCTCGCGGCGACCGCGGCGTCGACCTCGGCCGGGGTCATCTTGTCCATCGTCGCCAGCGGGCGATAGATGCGCCGCTCGCCCTTCCTGGCGTTCTCGATCGGGATCGGGCTGGCGCTGAAATCGCCGAGCTTCTGGAAGCGCGCGTTCTGCCCGAGCCATTCGCCGGTCCCGCGGAACATGTAGTACTCGAGCTCGTCGGCGCCGTTGAACCCGAGCCGCACGCCGGCCTGCTCGAGCCGGTTGGAATCGACCAGGTACATGTGCAGCAGGCCGGAGAACTCGGCCTCGACCCGGGCGAACAGGTAGAGGTCCTCGGTCAGCTGGATGTAGTCGGCCGGCGCCGAGTAGCCGCGGCTGTCCATGAGCCGGTCGAGCTCGACCCAGTGGGTGTAGGTGTACGAACAGTAGTACTCGATCGTGCGCAGGCCGGTGTCCTCGGTCCACGCATAGCCGCGGCCTTCCATGCGGATCGTCGGCGTGTGCCGCTCGCTCGGCGCCGGGCCGTCGCCGCCCTGCACGTAGCCGTGCCACACCGCGCGGTTGATCTCCCGCGTGTGCGGGGCGGGGCCGCCGCCCCACCACAGCTCGAACACCGTGGCGAGGTTGTTGTGCCGGTCCCAGGCGATCGCCCAGGCCTTGGTCGAGTTGGGCACGATGTGCGAGATCAGCGTGACGTGGTCGAGCGTCAGCGCGCCGTAGCCGCCGGTGGCGCCGTCGAACGTGACCCGGTTGCCCTGGCCGAACTGCCAGGTGAGCGTGCCGGCGCCATCGGTGACGATCCTGAGCGAGGTGCCGGCGAGGTCCGTTTCGAGCGCGCCCTTGCTGCCGGGCCCGGCCTGCGCGGCCGGAGCCAGCTTGGCCTGGATCTGCGCCTCGCTGAGCTGCGTGTACGGATACCGGAACAGCGGCACGTCCGGATAGGCCTGCAGGGCCATGTCCTCGATCTCCCCCTGAGCGCTCGTCGTTTGCGCGCAGAGTGCCACACCGGACGGGGCGCGCAAGCTCGGAAAGATTCCAGAATTGTCGCGAACCGAACCGGTTGCGGCGCGCCGGCAGCCGGGCGCTCACCCGATCGGGCGAGCGCCGCTGGTCCGACGATCGGGCTTGCGAGCCGCGCGGCGGCTCACCACCGGATGGCGATCTCGACCTTTTCCGGAACCGTCCCGGCGAGGCCGGCGATCCGCGCCTTGCTGCGGCCGATTTCCTCTTCGAGCCTGTTTGCCTCGTCGACCACCAGGCTGAGCACCGCCCGAGGAGCCGACCGTTCGACCAGGAGCTCTTCCTCGGACACGTTGAGCGACGCGGCCAGCGCCGGGATGCGGCAGGATCGCGGATGGGACTTGTTGCATTCCCACGCCCAGATGGTCGGGCGGGAGACACCCACCCGATCCGCCAACTCGCCGACGGTCATGTTACCAGCGCGCCTAAGCCTGCGGACCCGTGCTCCGACGGAATCCCCTCCCATACGCCCCTCCTCCCCCGAGTCGTTGCGTGCTCTCGTTAAGTTTTTCCAATCACTGTTAATCTAAATCAAGGGGCGCTAAGTTTCGACGCGCCAGTTATCCACGATTCCCGATTTGGGACGGGCGCCGGGCGGCCCGGCCGCCGCCCGACGCCCCCCCATTTGCCGATGACGGCGGCAATGGCCGCTCAGGACTCCCTTGCGCTTGCCCGCTCCATCCGCAAAGGCGCACGCGCGATGATCGACGACGCCCTGATCCAAGCCGCCCGCGTGTCCAAGGCCTGGCCGTTCCAGGAGGCGATGAAGCTGGTCAAGCGCTACCCCGACGGCAAGCCCGGCGGGGCGCCGGTGCTGTTCGAGACCGGCTACGGGCCGTCGGGCCTGCCGCACATCGGCACGTTCCAGGAAGTGCTGCGGACCACGCTCGTGCGGCGCGCCTACGAGATCGTCTCGGGCGGCGCGCCGACGCGGCTGGTGGCGTTCAGCGACGACATGGACGGCCTGCGCAAGGTGCCCGAGAACCTGCCGAACCAGGAGCTCATGCGGGAAAATTTGCATAAACCGTTGAGCCGGATTCCGGATCCCTTCAACGCCGGTTTCGAGAGTTTCGCGCATCATAACAACGCGATGCTGCGCGACTTTCTCGACCGTTTCGGGTTCGACTACGAGTTCGTCGCGGCCAGCGAGCGGTACAATTCGGGCGCCTTCGACCCGGCCCTCCGTCTGGTGCTCGAGACGTTCGACGCGATCATGGAGATCATGCTGCCGACCCTTCGCGCCGAGCGCCAGGCGACCTACTCGCCGGTGCTGCCGATCAGCGAGCGGACCGGCAAGGTGCTGCAGGTGCCGATCGAGGTGGTCGACCCGGCAACGGGCATGATCCGCTTCGACGACGAGGGCGAGATCGTCGAGCAGACGGTGTTCGGCGGCCGCGCCAAGTGCCAGTGGAAGGTCGACTGGGCGATGCGCTGGTACGCGCTCGGGGTCGATTACGAGATGAGCGGCAAGGACCTGACCGACAGCGTCACCCAGTCGGGCCGCATCGTCCGCGCGCTCGGCGGGCGCATGCCCGAGAACATGATCTACGAGCTGTTCCTCGACGAGAACGGCGAGAAAATCTCCAAGTCCAAGGGCAACGGGCTGACCATCGACGAGTGGCTGACCTACGGCACCGAGGAGAGCCTCGGCTTCTACCTGTTCCGCGAGCCGAAGAGCGCCAAGAGCCTCCACGTCGGGATCATCCCGCGGGCGGTGGACGAATACTGGCAGTTCCGCGCCAAGATTCCCGAGCAACCGCTCGAGCAGCAGCTCGGCAACCCGGTCTGGCACTTGCTGCGCGCCAACGGCTACGACGGCGGCGACGGCGATACCCTGCCGGTCAGCTTCGGGCTGCTGCTCAACCTCGTCGGCGTGCTCGGCGCCAGCGCGACGCGCGAGCAGGTGTGGAGCTATCTCGGCAACTACATCCCCGACGCCGGTCCGGAGCGCTATCCCGACCTGGAGGCGCTGGTCGACCGCGCGCTCGCCTACAATCGCGATTTCGTGGCGCCCCACTTGCACAAGCGCGCGCCGACCGAGAACGAAGCCGCAGCCTTGCGCGCCCTCGATGAACTGCTCGAGCGGATGCCCGAAGGCACGTCGGCCGAGGATCTTCAGACGGAAGTCTATGAAATCGGCAAGCGTGCGGAGTTCGGCTTCGAAAGCCTGCGCGACTGGTTCAAGGCTCTCTACGAGACGCTGCTAGGGTCGAGCCAGGGCCCACGCATGGGCAGCTTCATCGCGCTCTACGGTGTGGCCAATACCCGCAAGCTCATTGCGGATGCGCTGGCGCGGGGATCCTAGGCGGCAAAGCCAAGACCCCCGCCGTCATTGCGAGGAGCGTAGCGACGAAGCAATCCAGGGCGACGGCGCGGGAGGTTCTGAATTGCCGCGCGTCCACGAACGAGACGGAGATCCTCGAGGCTTAAAGCCACCGGCGCGCGCGGTACCATTTGGTGATGATGTACTTGACGCCTTTGATCACCGGATCGCCCGAATGGATCGTCCACGGGTTCGGAGTCCCTTCGGGATCGGCATTGTTCCAGATCAGCAGGCAGCCGGGCCGCGGTTCGAACGACACCCCGAGCCGTGGGAAGGTCGTCGCGCCGCCTTCCTCGACCGCGTTGAGATAGGCCATCGCGGTGATGGAGCGCTGCCCGCCGCGCTTCTTTTCCTGTGCCCAATAGGCGGTTCCGCCGGGGAACCAGTCGCAATGCGCCTGGAACTCCTGCCCTGGAAGGTAGCGCTGGCCCTGGATGGTCTCGCCATAATGCGGGTCGATGCCCAGCAGGTCGTCGAGCCTGCGCTGGATCTTGCGGACGAAGGGATCGTGCGGGTCGACGTCTCCCGAATACGACGTGCGATAGCCGCTCTCGTAAGTCGCATCGAAGGCCCGGCTCGGCGTGGCGACTGCGTCGATCATCGCCATCAGCCGGCCGCATTCCTCGGGCGAGAAGAAGTCGCCGATCGCGAACATCTCCGCATTGTCGGTCGGGACGCGATAGGCTTCGGGAAGCGCGGCAAGGCGTTCACGGACCTTGCGACCGATCCGGCGCAGGCGGGCCTGGTCGACGTTATCGTCCGGGGGCGGAACGTGCGGGACCTCGTTCATCGGCGCCGTTCTTCCACACGCGACGCACGGCTTTCAAGCCCCCGAAAACGCAGAAGCCCCCGCGCCTTGCGACACGGGGGCTTCGCTCCAGCCGGGCCACTCACGCCGGCAGAAGGGGTTACCAGAAGAAGTCGTGGATCACGTCGACCACTTCGCCGGAGTAGATGTCCACCAGCAGCACGTCGTCGTAGTAGCGAACCCAGCGATAGGGGCCGTAGACTTCGGGCAGGCGGTACTGCCACGGATCGTTGATCCAGTAGCGATTGCCGAAGAACAGCGAGTCGAGGAATCCACCAACCCCGATCCGGCGGTAGCTGTAGTTGCGGTAAGGCGAGTAGTAGGTGCCGACGCGGAACACGACGCGGTTTGTGTTGCGATACCGCTGCCAGTCGTAGCGGTTGTTGTCGCGCCAGCGACGGTCCCACCGGCGATCGTTGCGCCGATCGTTATCGCGCCAGCGCCGGTCGTTGTCGCTCCAGCGGCGGTCATAGGTCCGGTTGCGATCGCGGTCGGCGTAAGTGCGGTTGCGGTCGCGCTCCCACGAGCGCTGGTCTGTGCGATTGTCGACACGATCGGCGCGCCAGTCGCCGCGGCGCTCGACCCGGTCCGCGCGCCGGTCGCCGCGCCGCTCGACGCGATCCGCGCGTTGATCCCCGCGCCGCTCGATCCGCTCGGCGCGCTGTTCGCTGCGCCGATCGATCTGGCGAGCCTGTTGCCGGTCGCCCTGTTGGCGTGCCCATGCGGCTCGCTGATCGCCGCGTTGCTCGACGCGGTCGGCGCGGCGTTCGCTGCGCCGGTCGATCTGCGCCGCGCGCTGTTCGGTGCGGCGATCGATCCGAGCGGCGCGCTGCTCGCTGCGACGATCGAACCGCTGGGCGCGTTGCTCGCGATTGGCTCGCTGCGCGATCTGGGCACGCGCCTGCATGGCGTTCGACGGGCGCGCCTGGCTTTCGGCTCGCTCGGCGCGCGCCTCGCGCAGGTCGCGATCGTTGGGACGCGCTGAGGCAGGCGTTGCGGTCACCGCGATCGCGGCGGCGAGCGCTGCCCATCCGACATTCTGTAGCAATTTTCCAAGTGACATCGCGGCATCTCCGTATGCATGCCGCCGAGTGGCTGCGGCCCAATAAGCAGGAATTATGCGAGTCGCGCTTTCCGTTAACTGAACCGGCTAGATAGCTTAACGTTCAGATTATCGAGCTGGTCGATGAATGTGGAAAAGCGTTCAACCGTTCAAAGGAGATCGCCCATGACCGTCGCCCGTCGCCTCGTCATCTACGGCCGAGTGCAGGGCGTGTTCTACCGCGGCTGGAGCGTGGAGACGGCTAGGGACCTCGGGCTGCGCGGCTGGGTCCGCAACCGCAGCGACGGAACGGTCGAAGCGCTGTTACAGGGTGAAACACCCGCGATCGAGCGCTTCATTGACATGGCAAGGGCAGGCCCGCCGGCCGCGCGGGTGGACCGGATCGAGGCTCAACCGGTCGAACCGGACGAAAGCCTCGAGCTGTTCCTGCAGCGGCCAACCGCCTGATTGCGGCCTCAGCGCGTCAGTTTCTTGTACGCCAACCGGGTCGGGCGATCGGCCGCATCGCCAAGCCTGCGACGCTTATCTTCTTCATAAGCCTCGAAATTCCCTTCGAACCATTCGACATGGCTGTCGCCCTCGAACGCGAGGATGTGGGTGGCGAGGCGATCGAGGAAGAAGCGGTCGTGGCTGATGACCACGGCGCAGCCCGCGAAGTTCTCGATCGCGTCTTCGAGCGCGGCCAGGGTCTCGACGTCGAGGTCGTTGGTCGGCTCGTCGAGCAGCAGCACGTTCCCCCCTTGCTTGAGCATCTTGGCCATGTGCACGCGGTTACGCTCACCGCCCGAGAGCTTGCCGACGTTCTTCTGCTGGTCCTGGCCCTTGAAGTTGAACGCGCCGACATAGGCCCGCGTCGACATGTCGTGGCCGTTGACCTTCATATAGTCGAGCCCGTCGGAGATCTCCTCCCACACGTTGTGCTTGGGATTGAGATGATCGCGGCTCTGGTCGACGTACCCGAGGTGCACGGTCGAGCCGATCTCGATCGTGCCCGAATCCGGCTGCTCCTTGCCGGTGATGATCTTGAACAGCGTCGACTTGCCCGCGCCGTTCGGCCCGATCACGCCGACGATGCCGCCGGGGGGGAGGGTGAAGCTCAAGTCCTCGAACAGCAGCTTGTCACCATAGGCCTTGGAGATGTTCTTGACCTCGATGACCTTGCCGCCGAGCCGCTCTGGCACCTGGATGACGATTTGCGCCTTGCCCGGCTTGCGATCGTTCTGCGCTTCCTGAAGCTGCTCGAACTTGCGGATGCGCGCCTTGCTCTTGGTCTGCCGCGCCGCCGGCGTCTGCCGGATCCACTCGAGCTCTTCCTTGAGCGCCTTCGAGCGGCCGCTCTCCTCGCGCTCTTCCTGCGCCAAGCGCTTGGCCTTCTTTTCGAGGTAGGTCGAGTAGTTGCCCTCGTAAGGGAAGTACTTGCCGCGGTCGAGCTCGAGGATCCAGTCGACCACATGGTCCAGGAAGTAGCGGTCGTGGGTGATCATCAGCACCGCGCCGGCATATTCCTTGAGGTGATTCTCGAGCCACTCGACGCTCTCGGCATCGAGGTGGTTGGTCGGCTCGTCGAGCAGCAGGATCGAGGGCTTCTGGATCAGGAGCCGGGTCAGCGCGACGCGGCGCTTCTCGCCGCCCGAGAGGTTCACGACCGAGGCGTCCGACGGCGGGCACCGGAGCGCTTCCATCGCGATCTCGAGCTGGTTGTCGAGCGTCCAGCCGTCGACCGCGTCGATCTTCTCCTGAAGCGTGCCCATCTCCTCCATCAGCGCGTCGAAGTCGGTATCGTCCTTCGGGTCGCCCATCTCGGCCGAGATCGCGTTGAAGCGGTCGACCATGTCGGCGACTTCGCGCGCGCCGTCCTTGACGTTTTCGAGCACGGTCTTCGACGGATCGAGCTCGGGCTCCTGCGCCAGATAGCCGACGGTGATGTTCTCGCCCGGCCAGGCCTCACCCGTGAAGTCCGTGTCGATGCCGGCCATGATCTTCATCAGCGTCGACTTGCCGACGCCGTTCGGGCCCACGATGCCGATCTTGGCGCCCTGGTAGAACTGCAGGTTGATGTTCGACAGCACAGGCTTCTGCGCGCCGGGGAAGGTCTTCGTCATGCTCTTCATGACGTATGCGTACTGGGCGGCCATCGTCGTCCTTCGGGGTATTCGGTGGGTGTCTGGATTTGCCCGGGCAGATAGGCCCTCGGACGGCAGGGGGCAAGGCGGGAACCGCCACGCAGAAGGAGGCGTCAGTTGATGGTGGCGTTGAAGGCGACGGCAAGCGTTTCGAAGCCGCCGAGCGACGGGGCGGAGATCGTGAGCTGGTTACCGGAAATCGATGCGCCGACCGGATCGCTCTCATCGGATCCAGTGGCGTTGTCGTCTTCGATCGTTGGGGTCGATCCACACGCCGGGCCCGAGCGCAGCGAGCCCGGCACGTAGGTCATCGTCGCCGGCAGCGTGTCGTTGGCGACGAGGGCGGATGCGGGGGCGCTGCCGTCGTTCGTGATGAGAATGCAGTACGAGACCAGCGCACCGGGGATCGCCACCGGGTTGGTCGTACCGCGGACCGGATCGCTCAAAACCGAACTGACCTTGGTGACCAAGATATTCGCATGGGGTTCGCAGAAGGTGATGTCGTGAAGGGTAATGGCCTGCTGCCTCGGGTTTGCGGGAGCGAGCGAATGGTTGCCGTATTCGATCACGACCGTATCGACGGCTGACTGGAACGTGACCGTGAGGTTACCCCCGCTCTCCGTATCGCCGGACAGCACATCGCCGAACGCTTCGTTGCCCACGACATAGTTGGCGGTCCCGTTGGTGAGCACCGGTACGACCGCTGAGCCTCCGAAGCTGCCCGTCACGCGGACGCGGTCGGCGAACTGGTTGGCGCCGTAATCGACATCGAAAATCTGGAACTGCAGCCCGTCTACCGGGATGGGCAGCGTTATCGTGGTCGTGGCGACCTGGCTGCGGTTGGCGAGATCGACGGTCTGGGCCAGCGAGTTCTGCGCGGGCGAATGGCCGCCGGTGACCTGGGTCGTCCTGATCGGATTGGCCCCGCCGAACATGGTGAGCCAGGCGCCGGGGTTGCTTATCGCAAAGGACACGTTGCCCATCCCGGGTACGGCATAGCTCGCGCTCGTCGAACCTGCGGACCAGCTGCGCGAATCCCAGTCGAACAGAATGGTGCTCTTGGGACAACTCAGGATGGGAGCAATCCCGGCGAGCCGGCTGCCGACGGTGAAGCTCGCGCTGTCCTGGTCGTCTTCGGACGCCACGCTGTTTCCCGGGGTGGAGTCGAGATCGGGCACGGAGGAGGCGCTTACCTGCGCGGTATTGCTGATCGTGGTCCCTGCCGCCGCGGTCACGGCTGCGTTGATGATGAGCGTCCGCGACTGGCCGGGCGCCAGCGTGTCGACATTCCACAGGCCGGTCGTGGGATTGTACGTCCCACCCGAGTGCGAGGTGTACGAAACGCCTGCCGGGAGCAGATCGGCCACCATGACGCCGGTCGCGGTCGCGGGTGAGTCGGGCGAGTTTTCGACCGTCAGCGCATACTGAATACTGCTGTTGTTGCCGCCACCGCTGCCGACGGATTTACGGAGCGACAGGTCAGCGTAGCTGGCTGGTACTCGCGAGAGGTAGAGCTCGGCGTGCCGGAAGGTACCGCTTCCGCCAAACGAGAACCATAGGATTTGCGTGGTCTGGTTGCAGATTTCGAGGCGCCAGATCCCGCTGCTCGACTCTCCGACGAATGCCGAAAGCGCGTTATCCGGGGCGAAGTTGTGCTGAAAAGGCGGCGGGTTAGCTGTCGAATGGTTCGTGCCATTTCCATCGGTATTGACCGTCTGCGCCGCGTTGTCGCTCAGGTGCACGTTAAAGTTGTCGCCGTCGACCCAAAGCAGGTTACCGTTCACGAGCTGGACCCGTGTACCGGCGGGCGACTGCAAGGTCATGCTTAGTCCGCCGCGAGAGGTGTGAGTGGCGAAAACACCGATCGCAACTTCGCTGACGACAAAGTTCGCACCGACCGAAAACTCGCGGATCAGCGGACTGGAACAGCTCGTCCCGGTTTCGTTCAGCGATCCGTCGTTCGAGCTTACGTAGGTAGTGGTTTGGGCCGCGGCCTGAGCAGTCGGCAAGACGAGCGCGAACGCGATCGCCGCGGCCAGCCGCGCGAGGCGTTTCAGTACTTTCCCCCAGGTGCTCATCAACCCCTTGCTAACTCAACATGGTTGTCGGCTCGTTAACTTTGGAATCGGTTTTCAGCGCCTGCCGAGGCCGAGGAAATCGAGGCTCGTCTCGTCGAACTTCACCTTGATCGCCGCGAACAGGCCGCGTTCGGTGCTGCGCGCGGCGGCGAAATCGGGATCGCGGAAACCGACCACGTTGTAGCCGACGCTCAGCAGCGTGTTGTCGGCCGGAACGAAGCCGATCTCCGGCCCGATTGCGAAGCGGGTCGCGCCGTCCTCCAGGCTGGCGCGGACCGTGGCGCGCCCGCCGATCTCGATGCGCTCGCCCACGGCCACGCGCAGGTTCGCGCCGCCGAGCAACGTCGTGTCGGCGAGATCGAAGCCCTCGAAGCGGTCGAAATTGTGACGCAGACCGACGAACAAGCCCAGCTCACCACGCTCGCGGCCGGCTCGGTCGCGCGGCGTCCAATTGCCCGAGACGCTGCCGATCAGCCGGCTCGACCGTGCGTCACCGTCGATCGTGAGCCGGCTCGGCCCCGCCGGAGCGGCGCTGCCCGCCGTCGCGCCGGCGATCCTGTCGCTGCGGTATTCGACCTTTGACAGGAATGCGAAGTCGGAGCCCGCCGGACGATGCGCCAGTGACAGCGCGGCGTCGGCGATCTCGCTCGAGGCGCCGTCCGTTCCGGTCGCCTTGGTCCAGCGCATTGCGCTGCCGACGACGCTGCCATCGCCGAGCTGACGAATGGCCGCTGCGGTGACGCCCTGCCGATTCGCCGTCTCGCCGTCGCGGTATTCGCCCCGCACACGCGCGCTCCATCGGCCTTTCTGCCATGCCGCGCCGAGCGTCAGCGCGGTGAAGTCCTCGCCGAGGGAAGACTCGCCAAGATGCCCGCCGCTGGCCACGGGATGATGCGGGTTGATCGGTTCCGTCGGAGCGATACCGCCGCCCAGCGTCCGGCTTCCGTCGATGGTGGCATCGACAGTCAGCGCCTCGGTCACGCGGAACGATTGGCCGAACGCAACCGATGCAAATGTGCGGTCCGCATCCGACAGCGTCTGCGAGCCGAGCGCGGAAACGATCTTTCCTCCGCGCCACGGGGTAATCTCGACACCCCCTTGCAGCGTCCGCGCGTCGATCGCGTCGCCCTCGGCAATTTCGTAAGTGCCGAGCAGCCTGATACCCGGAGTGATCGCATAGCGCGCGCCGATGCGGTGGCGAGTGGGCAGGTCGATAGAGTCGGTGCCGGACAAGGCGAGGCTGCTGGCCGCGCTCAGCTCGAGCCGCTGGTCGAACAGCCGCTGCGTTGCGCCACCTTCGAGCACGGTGGAGCGCCGCTCGCTTCCGTCGGCGAGATGGTCCGAGAGGTGCGCGAGGCCGAGGTAAGCATCGGTCGACCGGCCGCGCCACACGCCGCGCATCTCCAACGCGTCGCGCCGCGCCTCGTCGGTCAGGCTCTCGTCGTGCCAGGCGCTGCCGACGAGGCTGAGGCTCTCGGTCACCGCGACGCGTGCATCCGCGCCGATCTTGCGCCGGCCGCGCTCGGCGAGGTTCTGCTGGCCCACGCCATAGGCCTCGTCGAGCTGGCGCGCGTAGGCGACCAGGTCGACCGGGCCGCTGTGATGCTCGATCTCGGCCGCGAGCGCCGTAGGAGTCTCGCCGTCGCGGCGGCTGAGCGCGGCCTCGGCGCGGAGCTCAGTCGCCTGGCCGATCCGCACGCGCAGATCCACGGCGCCCAAATTGGTGCGCGCCTGGTCGCCCTCGTCGGTCACGACGGTTGCGCCGATGCGAAGCCGTTCGTCGGTGCTGGTCCAGGTCGCGCGCGCGCCGGCGTTCCATCGACCTCCGGCCAGCTCGTCGATCTCGTAATCGACCACCACGAAGCGCGGATTGAGCTCGGGATCGCGGCTCAGCACCGGCTCGGCGAACGTGATCGTGCCCGAGAGGGCATCGATGTCGTAGTCTACGAAACGGACCAGCTCGCGCCGGTCGAGCACGATCTCGGAGCGGAGCCGGTCGCGCACTTCGATTGCCACGACTTCGCTGTTGGCGAGGATTGCGCGGCTAGCGAGCGGGTAGGGGCCGGTGATGCCGCCGCCCTGGAACTCGTCGCGGCGATGCCGCGTGCCGATCTTCGCCGCGAAGGCCTGCGCCTGGACTGGGCCGACGCGGGCTTCGGCCTTCACGCCGGTGGCGATGCGCTGGTAACGGGCGAGCTCGGTCTGGTCGAAGCCTGTCTCGAAATCGCCGAACATCGCGTAGAACGCGCGGCTTTCGATCCGGACATAAAGCTTCTCGCGGCTCGCCGCGTCATGAAGCCGTTCGGTATTGTCGCCATAGACGGTGTAATACGCCGCCGGATCGATCGCACCGAGCAGCGGCTGATCCTCTTCCTGCTTGGCGCTGTCGTACGACGCGGTCAGCAGGAAGCGGCCGAGGATGCGGCCCTTGACGTAGAACGCGGTGCGCGCATCCTCGCCGAGGTCGCTGTCGAGCGCGTCGCCCCGCTCCATGTTGTCCGCCACGCTGCGCGCGCCCACCGTGCCCTCGGCGAGCCCGATGAGAGTCCACGGCTGGTCGCCCGGTTCCATCCACGCCTCGATGTCGGATTCACGCGTGGTTTCGCCATCGGAGAAGGTGAAACGGGCCCGCAAGGCGCCGCTGACCATCGTCGGGGCAAGCTCGATCCGGGCGATCCCGTCGTCGCCTTCCACCATCCAACTCGCGCCCGAAGCGCCGAAGCCCGAAAGCTCGCGGCTCTGTCGCGCAGTTTGCGAACTGACCGACTGATAGGGCCCCTCGAGCGTGAACGAACCGGAGATGCCCGCATGGACGGGGCGTCCCTGGCGATCGAGGAACTGGACCGCGAGGAGGGGAGGGGTGACGCCGTCGGCTATCAGGCGCGATTGGTCGGCGACGATTTTCGCCACCATTGGCGTGTCGGCGAAGAAGACCTCGCGCTCGAGGGTCGTCTGCGGGCCCGGTCCCGCCAGGCTCACCGAGAGCTTCGTGGTCGCGCCAGGCAAGCGCACGCCGCGCCACTCGCTGATCGCGTACTTGCCATCCGGGCTGACGGTCGTGCCTTCGTAGGCAAGCGGATCGACCGGTCGACCGTCCGCGGCGAGCGAGGGACTCTGGCCCGGGCGATGCCGCACGACCACGCGAATAGCGGGCGAGCGCGGGTTGTGGCCGGTCGCCGGAAACAGGATTTCGTCGGGTCCGTCGCCGAGCGCCAGCCAGTCGACGCCGGCGCCGGCCGCCTCCTGGTCGGTGACAGAAATTACCTCCTCGGAGGGCGATGCTGCGGGGGGTGCGAAGCCCTCCGGCAGATCGGCGACGAAATCGGCCTGCTCGAGGCTTCCGCCCTGGCCGAGCACGAAGCGCGAATCCGGTGCTCCCGCATTCCGCGTCGCCCTCGCGCAATCGATGAAACGGCCTCCCGAGGGCAGGGTGCTCTCGATTGCGCGAACGACATGCGTACCGGGTAGGACGCCATCGAAATGGTAACGGCCCGTGGCGTCGGTCACCGCAAAGCTGCCGTCTTCTAGCATCACTCGGACGCCCGGCACACCGATGGCGGCGCCCGCGCGGTCGCAGCGGCCCGCCGTGACGCGGCCGATCACGGTCATACGGTCGGCGATGCCGTCGCTGCGGATCCGTACCGTCGCGCTGGCGGTTACCGGATCGCGCTCGCCGGCTCGTGCAGTGGCCCGGTTCACGGCCGGGCCGGGCGGCGCGTCGGCCGCGACGGTCAGGGCATAGGTAATCTCGCGCGAGCCGCCCGGCGCGATGGGCCCGGTCGTCAGCTTGAACCCGTGGCCGTCCGCATCGCGTGCGATACCTTCCGGCGCAGGTTGCCCGTCGACGCGCAGCGAGGCCGGCGACAACCGTAAAGAGCCCGGAAAACGGTCCATGATCGTGATGGAATCGCTCGCCACGTCACCGCTGAGGTTTCTCAGCGTCAGTCGATAGAGCAGGGCGTCGCCGGGCTGTGCTTCGTCGCGCGACACCCTCTTACGCAGCGCGATGGCGCCGCCCGGGCTGTCGAGGGGGATATCGATGCGCAGCGGAACGACGCTGACCACATCGAACGGGCGGCCGTAGGAGCCGTCGGTGATCTCGAAGGGCTGTCCGGAAGGGCCGTTGAGACGGTCGAGCTCGGCAGGGGAGGCCTCCGACGGTGCGCTGAAAGGCGCAGGCGGCTCTACCATCAACCGATACCGTCCGAACGCCAGCAGCGGAAAGCGATACTCGCCCGTCCCAACCGAATGCACGGTGCCGGAACCGTCGGTCACGGCCAGGCCGCTGATCACGGTAGAGGGGTAGGGTGTAATCCCGTCGAAGGCGAATACCTGGGCGGGCGCCCCCGTCGCATCGTCAACGATGGTCACCCGCGCCCCGTCGATCGGCGTGCCGTCGCGGCTCGAGAACACCACCCCGAACGGATCGGCGAGTGCGTGCATCTGAGCGGTCAGACCGCTCGCCGGCTGGCCGGAGGCGGCAGCGATAGAGATCGTCTCGTCGCGGTGCAGGCTGAGCTGGCAATCGTTCTGGATCGGGGAAGGGGGCTGGGGCGTGGTGTCGATCGCGGCAAAGAACAAACCGCTGTTGGCGGCCGTCTCGATTGCGACGATATCCTCGAGGTCCCCTTGCTGAGTGGTGAGGCGGACGGCGACGCGATCGACCACGGCCGGATCGCGATTGGCGCTCGGCGCATCGAGCCGGATCACCAGCTTCTGCCCGATGCGAACCTCGTTCGATGCCAGCAAGGGCACCGACACCGTCGTTTCGCCGCTGCGCGCACTCTTCAGCGGCGCACCGCAATAGCGGGCCTGGAGAAGCGCGTGTTCGCTACCGCCCGGCTGGACGACGAACGTGGTCAATTCGCCGGCGCGCGCGACGACGTCGAACGCCACTTCGTTCGATTCCACCGCGAAATCCTGCTCGCCCACGCTCCAGCGCGCGGTGGCGATGTTGCTCACCGCTTGCGCCTGGGCAGGGGCTCCGCCGAACAACGCTATCGCAAGAAGGCACGCGCCGGCCGTGCGGAAGAGGTGATCCGCGAACTTCATTTCCATGTGACCTCGAGCCGGGAAGCGCCTGGCTTCCCCGCCGATCAGTTGATCGTCGCCCGGAAGATCAGCGTCTGCGCGGTCCCTGCGGCGAGACTGGCTATGGTGCCGCTCACTACGCCGCCGGATTGGGTTCCACTGCCCGCGCCGGGCGTCAGGCAGTCAGTGCCCCCGACCTTCACGCCGAAGGTGGAATCGTACGTGACTTCCGATGGCACCGTGTCGCTGATCGTGATGTTGCTCGCAGTCGCCCCGCCGGATGCGTTGCTCACCGAAACGCAGTACTCGACCACCGCGCCCGGGATGGCCGCACCAGTGCCGAAGTCGCCGCTGACGATCCGGCTCGATTTCGCGGCCGAAAGCGTCGCGGTGAAAACGACATAGTCGTCGGTCGCGGAAAAGGCCGCGTCTCGCGCCCCATCGTTCGGCCCCGCGGCGTCGGCGAAGATGGTATCGACTCCGGCCGTGTTGGTGGCGGCTTCGCTGAGGTTGCTGCCGAGCGCGGTGCCGTTGTCGTTCTCTTTCGCGGTCGCGAGGAGCGTCAACGCTGCGATCGAACCGTTCGCCAGCCCCGACGGAATGCTCGCGGCGACCGCGTGGACACGCACCTGAATGTCCGGCGCGAGCGCGTCGACATGGGTGATCACGGTGTCGCCCGCGTCGAACACGCCGTCGCCGTCATCGAGATAATAGGTGATCGGCGCCGTGACGTCGAAGTTGTCGGTTCCGGAAATCCCCGCCGCGCTTCCCGACGCCGTCTGGCTCGCAGTCAACTCGAAGTCGAGCGTCGCGTTCGAGAGATTCTCGATCGTGA
The DNA here is from genome assembly GCA_023433305.1 of Pseudomonadota bacterium. GTDB lineage: Bacteria > Pseudomonadota > Alphaproteobacteria > Sphingomonadales > Sphingomonadaceae > Croceibacterium_A. The sequence goes on from JAEZCZ010000026.1 coordinate 18,557, forward strand.
AACTCACAGCCTGTGCGGTCGCATTGGGCACGACTTGTGTTGCCGTGTTGTCGACGCGCGCCACCGAGAGATCGACCTTCCGGTCCACGGTGATGTCGTTCGACGCGGTGGCATCCGCCTGCGGGATCGATGCCACTTCGTAACTGACGGTCACGTTGTTGCTGATGACCGTCCCGGCCGCCGTACCGGCGGCAAAAGCCGGCGCGGACGCCAGGCTCGCAGCGCCGATCGCGCACAACGCGCATCCGGCCAGAAGATGGTTTCCGTACATTCTAACCCCCTCGGTCTCGTCTCTCAGCGCACGGTCGCGTTGAAGTACACCTGGCCCGCTTCACCGGGTGGAACTTGGCTGAAAGCCCATCGCAAATGTGTGATGTCCCCGATGGTTGCAGGGCGCTCTTGCCCATCGCTCTCAACAACCACTAGCTGGGCAAGCTTGCCCCAGGTCTTGGCGCCGTCGACGGAAACCTCGGCAACCGCCTCGGGCTCGTCGGCGAGCACGAGGTTGGCGGGCACCGGGTTCACGATCACGAAATCGTCGACGGCGTCGCTGCCCTGGTTCGAGAAGCGCGTCGTGAAGACGAGCGTGTCGCCCGGAACGACATTCGTCGCGTCGATTAGGCGTGGCTCAGCGCCCTCCGTCTCCGCCTTGAGCACCTGGACCGCGCTCTCGAGCTTCATCGGCTTCCCCTCAGCCGCGACGTCTTGCGCCACGATCATCGAAAGTCCTGCAAAAAGCATCGACAAATATTTGAGAAACATCGTATTTATCCTCAATTAGTCGAGTGTCACGGAGAAGGTTATGGTGCGCGTCGCGCCAGCGGGCAGGTTGCCCAAGCTCACGGAGATGCCCGCCGCTCCGGCTTGCCCGGCGTCATCGCCGGTCTCATCGGTGAGCGTCGAGCCGTTCAATTTCAGGGAGCCGGCCTGATACGTCGTCCCGGTGGGGATCGGGTCGGTGATTGTAAGTCCACTTACCGACCCCGAACCGCTGACCGACGCGACGAGCGAATAGGTGACGATCGCCCCCGGAATGGCCTCGGCGTTGCCGAAGGCGTTGAGGACGGTCGCCGACTTGGCGAGAGTGACCGCACCGATGCTGGCGACCAGCGTTCCTTCGGCTTGGTCCTCAGCGGCGCTCGAGCCGACGACGGCCGTACCGCCGCCTTCGCCCTGGCCGGCGAACGCCGTCCCCGGGCTCCCTGAGCCGGTCGCCGCCCTCGCGGTGAGCCGCACCTTGGCGGTATCCCCATCACCCGGCGCGCCCGCGAGCTGGACCACGACGAACACTCGCAGCGTATCGTCGGCGTCGATCTCCGGCGTCGCGCCGCCGGTCGGGATAACCGTGTCGACACCCGCGTCGTAGGTGTTGTTGCCGTTCGAATCGTAAGCGATCTGCGTAACAGACGGATCGAAATCGTCCCCGCTCAGCGCCGCGTCGACCGACAGCTCGTAAGCCTCTGGACCGTTGCCGGTGTTCGTGACCTGGAACGAAAGAAATGCGCCCGCGGAGCCCAACGTGACGTTCCCGCCATCGAGCGAGGCCGCGGTTACGTCGAGGACCTCGTCGACTCGGATGCTCACCGTGTTCGAGGTGATGGTCTCGTTCGCGGCGCCGTTGGAATAGGTCGCGGTTGCGGTTGCATCGATAGAGGTGCCAGCCGACACGCCGGTCGCACCGACTGTGGCGGGATACAGTACGGCTAGGGCGGCCAATGCGCCGATCAGTCGACCGAAGGCGTGTTCGAGATCGCGGTTCATGCGAACCGTATGCCGGGAAATGGTTAACGGCCGCCTAAGTAAATACCCGCAGTCTCAGGAAGGCAGATGCCGCGGGACGCTGGGGCGCGCAAACGGCCTGCTACGCGCAAATGCGTAACGAACCTCTTACGTCAAAAGTGAGGAATGGTCGGGGAGACAGGATTCGAACCTGCGACCCTCTGCTCCCAAAGCAGATGCGCTACCAGGCTGCGCTACTCCCCGACCGGTCCGGTACGGACCTGCGCTCGCGGCGGTGGTGGGCCCGGCAGGATTCGAACCCGCGACCTAGCCGTTATGAGCGGCCAGCTCTAACCGCTGAGCTACAGGCCCGTCCTGTCGCATGCGCGTGCGCGACCTAATCGCGGGGAGACGGGATGGCAAGCCGCTCAGCGGACCACCGCTCGCATGATCTCGGCTACCGTGGTCGGTGCGACGTGCCGCTGCTCGAGGTAGGCGAAGACGCGGCGCCACCAGTCGTAGAACGCGTCCACGTCGCCCTCGTCGCGCACGTAAGGCGTCTGCCCGGCTGCGAGGGAAGGGCTGTGGAAGGAGAGCACAAGCAGAGGCAGGCCGTCGTCGAGGGCAATGTCGATGCCCCGGATCGCTTCCTCCACGGTCACGCCTTCCGGAGTCAGCGGGATGCGTTCGAGCAGTCCGCCGCGCGACAGCAGCGAACGCACTGCCGGCATTTCAGCAAGCGCCGGATAGATCGATCTGCCTTGCCGGCGAAGCAGGCCCCAGAACACCGTGGTCAGAGGAAGCTCGAGCAAGGTCTTCGCTTCGTCCACCCAATAGGGGAAGAGCGAATGGTTGCGGAAATCGGGGCCGTTCTCGCGGCTGTAGTCGAAGTTGGCGCGCACCGAGGTGTCGATGGCGATGCCCCCCTCCACCAGCATCGCCGCCGAGTTTGCGCCGATGCCATAACGGCCCGCGCGGTAGATCGCGGGCGCGACTTGAAAATTGTCCTCGATCGCGTCGCGCAGGTTCCGGAACTTCGCCTCCTCGAGCTCGCGCGGCAAATTGCCAGCGAACGAATTGCGCGGGGTCACTTCCTCGTCGAACGGCGGACTGACCCAAGGGTGCAGCTGGACGCCAATTTCCGCCTTTCCCGCAGCGAGCGGCCCGCGCAGGATGTCCGCAGCGCGGCTAGACTGCGCGATGGGCCAGTCGACCAGGTAGACCGGGACGACGCCCTCGTTCTCGCAGAACTCCTGGAACGTGGCGATTCGCTCGACGTGCGTAACCCCATGCCGGTCGCGCGTAAGCGGCGCGTCCCAATCGAATTCCTCTTCGGTGTCGACCGTGAGCAGGAAGCGCTGGCCGAACGATCGATCGAATCGGGCGATCGCCGAGCGCGGAGGCGCATCGGTCATCGATAGCATGCCCCCGCAGCCTTTCTGGTTCCTAGGCGGCGGACCGGCCGCCGTTTCCCCTGCCTTCGAGGGTATGGCCGGCTGGATGGGCGGTCAAGGCCGGCAGGCTCAGTCGCAAGCGGCCGTCGAGCCGCTCGAGCACGCCGCCGATCGCCTGGGCCTCCGCGCGCGCCAGCCGCAGAGTGAATCCGGTGCCGAACATGCCGGCCGAAACAGCGCGCGGCTGGGTGGGGACCGAGGCGCCGAACAGGTCTTCGTGGGCGAGCAGCGACGATGGCAGGTACGCGTCGAGCGACACCTTCTGTCCGTCGCCGTTCAGCGCGAGAGCGATCGTCTCGCCTGGGGCAAGCGCCCCGGCCAGCGTGGCAAGCAGTCGCCAGCAAAGCTGCATGGCATCCGTTTCGGCCAAGCCAACCGAAAACGGCGATCCGTGCGCCGACAGTTCGATGCGGGCGCCGCGGGGGCGAAGCACGCCGTCGAGCCGCTGGATGATCCGCGACACGACCTCGCGCAAGTCGCACGCGCCATCCTCGAGGTCGAGCGCCCCGGTTTCCAGCCTGGCAAGGCGGTCGATCTCGTCGAACCCCGCCATCAACCGCGCCGCATCCACCGCCACGGCCGCGGCGAGCGCGCGGTATTCATTGGGCGCGCTGCCGAACATCTGCTGCTGGATCAGCTCGGCAAAGCCTTGGATGGCGTTGACCGGCGTACGGAGTTCATGAAGCAACTGGCGCATGCGGTCGCCGGCCTGGTTTCCCTCGGCTACCGCGGGCTCGACCGCGTCGCTTGGGCGCCGCATCCGACCGCGATAGCCCCGAAAGTGGCCGGTCGTTGGCGCGAACGACGGCGCTGCGTCGATGCGCCAGTCGCCCGCGATCTCCGGCAGCCCGGACAGCTCCGCGCGCACACCGCGCAGCGGCAGGCGCCGCGCCAAGGCCGCCGCGCCCGCTTCTTCGAGCATGGCCACCGCGCCGGGGCGCGCGGGACCAAGACGCAGCCCGACCGTGAGCGGCGCCATCGCCGGATCGGCCCATTCGATCACCCCCTCGGGATCGGTCGAGAAATCGAAGGCCTGGCCGCGGCGCGAGCCATCCGCTGGGCCGGTACGGGCGTCCCCCAGCGGCAGACGCGGTGTCGCTCCGGTTTCACGTCGCGCGCGCTGGAAGGCTTCGATTCGCCGCACGAGCGCGCCGATCCCTGCTTCCGCATCGGGCCCCACTTCCGCTTCCAGCGGATTTCTGCCCGCCTGCCCGGGGAATAGCGCGGCCGGCGCATCCTCGAACGCCGGCTCGGGCAGGACGAGGTCCCTCACGCCCAGCCTGTCCAGAACCTGACGTGCGCTGAAGGGCAGGTCGCGGCGATGCCGCAGGAACCCGCGCGCGGTCATCGGTAGCCGCGGAATCAGGTAGAGCCATTCACTCTCGGTGAGCTGAGCCGTCGCCATTGCTGCCGCGGCCGCCTGCGGCTCGCTATGCGCCAGCCAACCGACCAGCGTCCGGTTGCGCAGCCGCAAGCCGGGTGCTCGCAAGATCGCCGACTGCACCGCTTGGGGCAGCTCGTCCGCAAGTTCGCCGAGCCGATCGTATCCCGCCTCGATGACCTCGCTTACCGCGTCGGGAGGCATGCTCCCGAGTAGGTCGATCAACTGCCGGTATTGCGTCCGCGCGCCCGCCTCGTTGCGCACGGCACCGCTCAGTACGGTCGCGAGACGGTCATCGAACAGCATCGGGGCTCCGGCCGGGAGTACAAAGGCGCGCCATGGCGCGATTGGCCATAACGCGATTCGGCGGGTGCAGAACTACGTCCCGCTCCTGCGTTGCAAAGCGGGACAATTGCCGTCATACACAACAATATTTCGGGGATGCCGTGCGCGGACGGCCTATAATTTCAACGGCGGGGGAGCAGCATGGTAACGCTCGACAGTATCGATCGTCGGTTGCTGGCTGAATTGCAGGCCGAAGGCCGGGTCACCAATGTGGATCTCGCTCGTCGGGTAGGCCTTACAGCGCCGCCCTGCTTGCGCCGCGTGCGCGCGCTCGAGGAAGCGGGCGTGATCCGTGGCTACCACGCGGAGCTCGATCCGCCGAGCCTCGGCTTCACGATCACCGTGTTCGCCATGGTCAGCCTCAAGAGCCAGGCGGAGGAAGACTTGCGCGCGTTCGAGCAGCACATAGCGACGCTCCAGGAAGTCCGCGAATGCCACATGCTCAATGGCGAGATCGACTTCATTCTCAAGATCGTCAGCAAGGATCTGCAGAGCTTCCAGGAGTTCCTGACCAGCAAGCTGACACCCGCGCCCAACGTCGCGAGCGTTAAGACCTCGCTGACCATCCGCACCGCCAAGAGCGAGCCCGGCGTTCCCCTCGACTAGACCCGAATATTTCTCGTTTGAGGTTGGTCAAAGCGCGCTGGCGCCCACGCTCTATTGTCGATTCGTGCCCGGGGCGCGGAAATCGATCTCCCGGCAGGCACGGCGATAGTCGCTTCCCCAGCTGACGTCGGCGCGTGCCAGGACAGGTAACGATGGTTCTTCCAGGCCACGTATCGTTACCGCCCGCGCCCAAGGCTAACTGCCCAGAAGGGGGCGACCCGGCGGCCATGGCTTGGCCGCCGGGCTTTTCCGATGCTATCAGAGGCAAGTCCAACGGGAGACACCCCTTGATGCATGCATCGCCGCTGCTTTTCGCCGCCGCGCTGACCGGCCTCGCCGCCGGGGCCGCCCAGGCGCACCATTCCTTCGCCGTCTATTTCGATCCGACGAAGGACGTCACCATCACCGGCAAGGTGACGCAATTCCGCTTTACCAATCCGCACGGGACGATCGTGCTCGAGGTCACCGACGCTCAGGGCAAGGTGCGCGAGTGGCGTGCCGAGACGAATGCACCCGTTGTGCTGCAACGGCGCGGCTGGACGCGGACCAGCATCAAGGCTGGCGAGACCGTGACCATCGACGGCTGGGCTTCTCGTGACGGCAAACCGTACATTCGGCTCCGCCGAGTGGTCGACCAGAACGGAAAACTGGTCGGCAGCGCGCCATTTGGAGAAGGCGAGCAGAGCTGATGCGGCTGACTTTGTTTCTGGGCGCGGCGGTCCTCGCCGCGGCCGCACCGGTGGCCGCCGAACCCAATCTCGAAGGCTTCTGGAACCTCGCTTTCGACGCCGGGGAGCCGCCGGCCGACATGCTTGCGAAAATGCCGCCGAACACCGTGGTAATCGAGGACACCGGAGTCGTCGAATTCCCCGAGGACGAGTACGGCGGCCTTAAGCTGAAGCCCGATGCGCTCGCGAAAGCGCAGGCTTGGGAGCCCGAGGACGAAATGCAGCTCTCGCGCGTCTGCCTTCCGCCCTCGATCGTCTATGCGCTACAGGGCCCGTTTCCTTTCGAGATTCACCAGACGCCCGAGCTCATCGTCATCAAGTACGAGTATTTCGATCAGGTCCGCCTGATCCACATGGATGGTCGCGATCATCCGCCGGCGGATGCGCCGCACTCCAAGATGGGTCACTCGACCGGCCGCTGGGATGGCGACGAGCTGGTAATCGACACCACCCACATCGCGCCCTCCACGATCACCAACAACGGGCTCGATCACAGCGCTTCGATCCACATGGTCGAACGCTACCGCCTCAGCCCCGACGGAAGCCGCCTGCACGCCATCCAGTGGTTCCAGGACCCCGAGGTCCTCGACAATAACGGCGCGCGCTACATCGAGTGGTCGAAGCGACCGGGCCAGTACGTCTATCCCTACGAATGCGACCCCGCGTTTGCGCTCGAGTATCGGGAGGCGGGCGAAGGCGGCGAGTGAAGCTGGACGCCGCCGGGCTGCTATTGCCGAAAGTGCCGCGCGATCGCCTCGGGCAGCGGATCGGTGAACCGCACGCCCGCGATGTCGCCGAGGCGCCAGGCGATCTCGCCCATGACCGTGATGGTCTCCGCGAACTGGAGGGCGATCGAATCGTAGCCGAACAGCTCGAGCGCGGAGCAGTCGATCCGGCATCCGGTGACCGAAACGTCGTATAGCTGGACGGGCGCCGCCTGGCCATTGGCACGCGCCTCGAGAACGACCCTCGTCGCCCTGCGATTGCTCCCGCGATAGTCCCTGCTTGCGCCCCTGGCCGACATGGCCATGGAACATCGGGGGCATTGGGGAAGAACCGGTTAACGCGAATGCCGAAGGCCGGGTTAACGGCGCTTCGGCGTGCCTGCGTGCGCGGCCCTCAGGCGTCGCGCGTGGCCAGCCATTCCTCGAGCCACTTGATCGAATAATCTCCGTTGAGCACGTCGGGCTCGCGCAGCAGTCGCTGGTGTAGCGGGATGGAAGTCTTCACGCCTTCCACCACCATTTCTTCCAACGCACGGCGCAGCCGCATGATGCAACCCTCGCGGGTGCGGCCATAGACGATCAGCTTGGCTATCATCGAATCGTAGTACGGCGGGATGCGGTAGCCGGCGTAAAGGCCCGAATCGACGCGCACGTGCATGCCGCCGGCCGCGTGGTAGGCGGTGACCAGCCCCGGACTCGGCGCGAAAGTGAACGGGTCCTCGGCATTGATCCTGCACTCGATCGCATGGCCTTTGAACTCGATGTCCTCCTGGGTCACCGAGAGCGGCCGGCCTTCGGCGACGCGGATCTGTTCGCGCACCAGATCGACGCCTGTGATGGCTTCTGTCACCGGATGCTCGACCTGCAGGCGAGTGTTCATCTCGATGAAGTAGAACTCGCCGTCTTCCCACAGGAACTCGATCGTTCCCGCGCCGCGGTAGCCCATGTCGGCCATCGCCTTGGCGACGATTCCGCCCATCCGCGCGCGCTCGTCGGCGGTGATGATCGGGGAGGGCGCTTCTTCGAGTACCTTCTGGTGGCGCCGTTGCAGCGAGCAGTCACGCTCGCCGAGGTGGATGGCGTTGCCGTTGCCGTCGCCGAATACTTGGAACTCGATGTGCCGCGGGTTGCCGAGATACTTCTCGAGATAGACGGTGTCGTCGCCGAACGCCGCCTTGGCCTCGTTGCCCGCCTGCTTCATCAGCGTATCGAGCTCGTCGGGCGCGTTGCACACCTTCATCCCGCGCCCACCACCGCCCGAGGCCGCCTTGATGATTACGGGATAGCCGATTTCCTCGGCGATCTTCGCCGCGACGGCGGGGTCGGAAACCGCCCCGTCCGAACCGGGCACCAGCGGAAGCCCGAGCGCGCCGGCAGTCCGTTTGGCCTCGACCTTGTCGCCCATCGTGCGAATATGCTCGGGCTTCGGTCCGATCCAGACGATCCCGTGCGCCTCAACGATCTCGGCGAACTGGGCATTCTCCGACATGAAGCCGTATCCCGGGTGGATCGCGTCGGCGCCGGAAATCTCGGCCGCCGCAATGATGGCGGCAGTATTGAGGTAGCTCTCCGAGGCCGGGGGCGGGCCGATGCAGATCGCATGGTCGGCCAACCGTACGTGCATCGCGTCCGCGTCGGCAGTCGAATGCACTGCGACCGTCTCGATGCCCATCTCGTGCGCGGCGCGGTGGATGCGCAGCGCGATCTCGCCTCGGTTGGCGATCAGCAGGCGGGTGATCGGCATGGCGTCAGCCAATGACGACCAGCGGTTGGTCGTATTCGACCGGCTGGGCGTTCTCGATCAGGATCTGCTGGACGGTGCCGTCCTTGGTGGCGGCGATCGGGTTCATCACCTTCATCGCCTCGACGATCAACAGCGTGTCGCCGGCCTTCACCTGGCTGCCGACCTTGATGAACGGATCGGCCCCGGGCTCGGCGGAGAGATAGGCGGTCCCGACCATCGGTGAGCGCACCGCGTTGGTCATGTCGGGGGCAGCGGCTTCGGCAACTGCCGGCGCCCGCGCCGGCGCGGCTGCAGCGGGAGCGGCTTGCGGGGCCACCGAGATCGCGGGCGCGGCATGCGTGGCCACGGTCGAACCGCGCGAAACTTTGATCTTGCGATCGCCGTCCTCGACTTCGATTTCGGTCAGTCCCGTTTCGGACAGCAGCTCGGCCAATTCGCGGACCATCTTGGTGTCCACGTTCATGCTGGCCCTGCGCCCGTGTTTGTCATTTTCGGCCATGCATTCCTCTTGGCTGGTCGAACAGGGCCGCCGCTATGCTTTCGGACTCGCGGCATGGCAAGCGGCGGTTGCGGCTGAAATTTGCTTACAGGCGCGCGGCCGCTTCCAACGCCAGCTCGTAGCCGAACGCCCCGAACCCCGCGATGGTGCCCTTCGCCGCCATCGCGACGAAACTTTTGTGCCGATAGGCTTCGCGCGCGTGCGGGTTGGAGATGTGCACCTCGATGACCGGCGTGCGGATGGAGCGGATCGCGTCGTAGATCGCCAGGCTTGTGTGCGTCAGCGCGCCCGCGTTGAGCAGAACGGCCTTCGCACCCTCGGCCTGCGCCTCGTGCAGCCAGTCGCAGAGGTGCCCCTCATGATTCGATTGCCGGACATCGACCTCGAGCCCCAGCTCGCGCGCCTTGTCCTCGAGGCGCGAAGCGATGTCGTCGAGCGTGTCCGACCCGTAGATCTCCGGCTCGCGCAAGCCGAGCAGGTTCAGGTTGGGCCCGTTGATGACATAGACTTTGTTGGACATCGGCACCCCCTAGGCTGCCGCAGCGCATAGCGCCATGGGCGGGTGAGGGCAAAGCTTGCTGAAACTGGCCGCACCCGAAGGTCCCGCTGGAAACAAATTGGCCTTCGGCAATTCCACTCGATGTCTGAGCCACGCCAAGGGCTGGCCGCACGCGATAGAGGAGCAAACGTGCGCCTGATCATCCCGCTTGCAGTGCTCGTGCTGGGCGCCTGCGACATCGACAACGATCCCGCCAACGAGAAGGTCACCGTCAGCTACGACCGAGAGCGGATCAAGCAATCGGCCGCCGACGCCAAGCGCGCGGCCGAGGATGTCGCGGAAGGTGTGGCGAACGTCTCGGCCAAGACCGGCCAGGCGATCAAGGACGAAGTCGGCGACGTCGACGTGGACCTGCGCGTCACGCGTGACCGCGGCGCCAGCACCGATGGCGCCAGCACCGACGCTGCCGGAGACTCCGCCCGTTAGCGCTCCACACCTCTGATCTTCCCCCACTGCCGCGCCGCGGTGTAGCCAAGGTAGCCGGTCCCGAAGAGCGCGTAGAGCGGCTCGGGCAAGCCGCTGAGGTAGGCGTTCATTCCCGCCGCTATGTCGCGGGCGGCTTCGGGTCGGAACGCGGCGATGAGGCCCATCGGCAGCGCCCACAGCAGCAGCGCGTACATCACGTAAAGGAAGCTCGGCCGCGCGCGGCTGGTCCAGGGGTCGGCGGAGCCGGCCTCGGCCACGATCGCGGAAAGCCGCGCATGCACGCCCGCAAGCTCCTGCGAGCCTTCGAGCTTGAGCAGCTCGAGCTTGGCGCGCTCGCGCGCGGTCTTGTCGGGGATGATCTTGTCGAGGATCGAAGCGACGGGGCCGATGATGGCATCAAGAGGCATGGCGCACTCCTTTGGTTAGCGAGTCGCTAGCGCATATAACCAAATAGGCACAAATAGGAAAGCAAAAAGCGCCGATCAGGCGCTCCGCTTGGTGGGCGGTCGCCCTGTCTTCAGCGCGATTAGCACGCCCGAGCCAGCGATCAACGCCATGCCGACCAGGCTCACCGCGTCCGGAACGTGCCCGAACGCCACCCAGCCGAGCAGCCCCGCCCAGAGCAGTTGCACGTAGTTGAGCGGCGCGAGCAGCGAGGCCGGCGCGTAGCGGAAGGCCGCGGTGAACAGGTAGTGTCCGACGCCGCCGAACACCCCGAGGCTGGCAAACAGGCCGAGCTCGAGCAGGGTCGGGGCGCGATCCTCGATGAACCACGGCACCGCGACCCCGTAGAGAATCGATCCGGCCAGCGCGGTGTAGAACAGCAGCGCGAAAGTGCTCTCGCTCGCCGACAGCACCCGCGACAGGAACTGGTAGCCCAGGTTCATCGCCACCGCGCCGAGCACGAACATCACCCCCGTCGCCACCAGCCCGCTGCCCGGCCGTGCGATCAGCAGCACGCCGGCAAAGCCCGCCAGCGTCGCGATCCAGCCGACCGGCCCGACGCGCTCGTTCAGGAACGGCCCCGCGACGATGGTGAGCAGGATCGGCGAGAGGAACAGGATCGCGGTCGTCTCGGCGACGGGCATGCGCTGCAACGCAAAACCGATCAGCAGCGACGCAAGCGCGAGGCACAGTGCCCTGACCCAGACCAGTCCGGTCCGCTGGGTGCGGATCATCTGCCTCCCGTGTCGCGGGACGAGAAAGCCCATCATCAGCAGAAGGTTGCCGAGATACCGCGCCGCGACGATCAGCGGGACCGGATGCGTCTGCGAGAGGTGCTTGGTGACCGTGTCCATGCAGGCGAACAGCGCCACCGCCATGACGCAGAGCACGGCGCCTCGAATGGGGTGGTTCTGGTGCATCGGACCTCTTTGCTGGCCCGCCATGAAATAATGGGGCGGCGCATTTGCTCCGCCGCGTCAGATCGAAAACCACTGGTCGGGACGACTGGATTCGAACCAGCGACCCCCACACCCCCAGTGTGATGCGCTACCAGGCTGCGCTACGTCCCGATCCAGTGGAGGCCGCGCCTATAGGCAAGGGTCCGGGGCATGGCAAGCGATTGGCGAGGCCTTTGGCAGGACGCCGCCGGCAGGGCCTCCGATTGCGCGTCCTGGGCTTTGCTGCTAGCGGGGCCGCCTCATTGGGGAGGCGCCGTTGCAATGCGGCTGGTCCCTTCCAATATCTCCGCCTTCTCGGCGACATGACGGGCGAAAAGCATGCTAGATTTCCTTGCCGCGGGTTCCGCAGCGGCAGAGCCGCCATTCTGGATCTCCATGTTGCCGATCGTCGGCATGGTGGCGATCTTCTGGTTCCTCATCATCCGCCCGCAGATGAAGCGGCAGAAGGAGCACCAGGCCAAGATCGCCGCGGTCAAGAAGGGCGACCAGGTCGTCACCGCCGGCGGGCTGCTCGGCAAGGTGCTCAAGGTGGACGAGCAGTATGCCGAAATCGAGATCGCCCAGGGCGTGAAGGTCAAGGCCGTCAAGGCCACGCTCGGCGACATCGTTCCGCCGGGTGGCAAGCCGGCCAACGATTGAGCGCGCGGGGGGCTCGCTGAAAGATGCTTGAATTTCCCCTGTGGAAACGCGTTTACCTCTGGGCGGTAACGCTGTTCTTCGCGCTCGCCGCGGTTCCCTCGCTGGTCGTGCTGACCGGCGCGAGCTGGCCTTCGGTCCTGCCGCGCCCGATGGTCAACCTCGGGCTCGATCTCGCCGGCGGTAGCCATATCCTGCTCGAGGCCGAGTCGGACCAGGTGGCCCGCCAGCGGCTCGAAACGATGGAGGAAGCGGTCCGCAACGCCTTGCGCGATGCCGAGCCGCGCATCCGCATCGGCGAGATATCGACGTCGGGCAATCGGCTCTCGTTCCTGCTCGAGGACCCGGGCCAGGTCGACGCGGCGCGCGACGTGCTCGCGCCGCTCACTACCGGCGCGGGCCTGACGGGGCAGCGTGACTGGACCATCCAGGTCGTCGACGGCAGCCGCTTCGTCATCGCGCAGACCGAGGCCGGGCTCGAGCTCGCGGTCAACAACGCGATGGAAAGCGCCACCGAAGTCGTGCGCAAGCGTATCGACGCGCTCGGCACGCGCGAGCCGACCATCATCCGCCAGGGTCCGCAGCGTATCGTCGTCCAGGTCCCCGGGCTGCAGGATCCGCAGGAGCTCAAGGACCTGCTCGGCCAGACCGCCGAGCTCGAATTCAAGCTCGTCGACCAGACCGCGCTGCAATCGGACATCGCGCAGGGCATCGCGCCGCCGGGAAGCGAGATCGTGCCCTTCGCTGCGGGCACCGACGGCGAGGGCACCTCGCTCGCGGTCCGGCGCCTCGGCGGCATCCGCGGCAACTCGCTGACCAACGCGCAGCAGAGCTTCGATCCACAGACCAACGAACCGGTCGTCAGCATCACCTTCGACGCGCAAGGGGGGGCGCGCTTCGCCCGTCTCACCAGCGAGAACGTCAACAAGCCCTTCGCGATCATCCTCGACGGCGAAGTCCTCTCGGCCCCGAACATCAACGAGCCGATCTACGGCGGCACGGCCCAGATTTCCGGCGGCTTTACCGTCGAAACCGCCAACCGCCTGGCCATTTCGCTCCGTTCCGGCGCGCTGCCGGTCGATCTGACCGTGATCGAGGAGCGCACCGTCGGCCCCGATCTCGGCGCGGACTCGATCGAGAAGGGCGCGATCGCCCTCATGGTCGGCCTCGTCGCGCTGATGGTCTTCATGATCGTCACCTACGGGCGCTTCGGTATCTACACCTGCTTCGCGCTGATCTGGAACATCCTGATGATCCTCGGCGTCATGGCGATGTTCGGACCGATGGCGGCGCTCACCTTGCCCGGTATCGCGGGCCTCGTCCTCACCGTCGGCGCCGCGGTCGATGCCAACGTGCTGATCAACGAGCGTATCCGCGAAGAGCGCGCCAAGGGGCGGCGCGTCGTCCAGGCGGTCGAGCTAGGCTACAAGGAAGCGAGCCGCGCCATCTTCGACGCCAACATCACCAACACGATCGCGGCGGTGATCATGTTCCTGTTCGGCACCGGTCCGGTGAAGGGCTTCGCGGTCGTGCTGATGATCGGCATCGTCACCTCGGTGTTCACCGCCGTCACGCTCACCCGCATGTGGGTCGCCGGCTGGCTGCGTCGCAAGCGGCCATCGGACATCGTGTTGTAGGGACAAGCCCATGAAACTGCTCAAGCTCATACCCGACAACACGAACATCAAGTTCCTGCGCTGGCGGGTGCCGTTCTACACGGTCAGCCTCTTGTTGATGGCGGCGTCGATCGCGTTGGTCGCGACCAAGGGGCTCAACTTCGGCGTCGATTTCGTCGGCGGCCAGATGATCCGCATGACTTTCGTCGAAAGCAGCGAGGCCCCGGTGGCCGAGCTGCGCGAGGAGATCGGCGATCTCGGCTACGGCGACCCGAGCATCCAGCAATTCGGCCAGCCCAACGAGATCTCGATCCGCATGGGCCTGCCCGACGGGTACGAGGACAACCCGGAGCTCGCCGCCGAGATGGGCAACCGGATCGTCTCGACGGTCCAGGCGGAATACCCCGACGCGCGCCTCGACGGCAACGACACCGTCTCCGGCAAGGTCTCGGAAGAGCTCGCCTGGGACGGCGCACTGGCGCTCGCGCTCGCGATGGTCGGCATCTCGATCTACATCTGGGTCCGCTTCGAATGGCAATTCGGGGTCGGCGCGCTGTTCGCGCTGGTGCACGACGTGACGCTCACGCTCGGACTCTTCGCGCTGACGCAGCTCGAGTTCGACCTCAACATCGTCGCCTCGCTGCTGACGCTGATCGGCTACTCGCTCAACGACAACATCGTCATCTACGACCGCGTGCGCGAGAACTTGCGCAAGTACCGCAAGATGCCGATGCCCGAGCTGCTCGATCTCTCGGTCAACGAGACGCTCTCGCGTACCGTGGTGACGACGACATCGCTGCTCATCACCCTCGTCGCCCTGCTGCTGCTCGGCCCAGACGTCATCTTCGGCTTCACCGCCGCGATCACCATGGGCATCTTCGTCGGCACCTACAGCTCGATCTTCATGTCGACGCCGATCCTGATCTGGCTGGGCGTGACTGGCGACAGCTTCGTCCCCGAAGAAAGCCGCGCCGACGCCCAGGTCCGCAAGGCCCGCGGCGAAGTTTAGATTTCCTAGACGGGCGCTCACGGAGGCACAGAAGCACAGAGACCCCTCGCGGCGAAGCCGCTGCACATCTCTCTTCTCCGTGCCTCTGTGCCTCTGTGAGCGCAAATCGCGCTATCGCGCCTCAACGATGCCTTCGTAGTATGCTGCCAGCTCCGCCGCGTTCGCGTCCCAACTGAACCTCTCCACGCACGCGGCGACGGTCTCCCGAGCAGGTGGGTTCGCAAGCAACTCGCGCACCGCCGCGGCGATCGCATCGGCCTCGCGCGCCACGATCCGTCCGGCTTCCGGCCGAGTGACCAGCTCGCGCGCGCCGCCGGCCTCGGTGATCACCAGCGGGCACCCGCACGCCAGCGCCTCGACCCACGCGTTCGCCAGCCCTTCGCTCGCAGAGGGCAGCACCATCGCGTCCGCCGCCGACAGCACGACCGGGAGTCGCTCGTGGTCGAGCGAGCCGAGGAAATGAACCCGCCCGTCCATGCCGCTCTCCCGGGCCAGCGTCTCGAGCGTCGCGCGATCGGGTCCGGTCCCGACCAGCACGAGCCGCGCGTCGGGAACCCGGGCCAGTGCACGGACGACGAACTGCTGCCCCTTGCGCGGGATCAGCGCCCCGACGGTTGCCAGCAACGCGCCGTCGGTCGGCACGCCAAAGTCGCTCGCCAGCCGCGCGCGGCTCTCGGTCCTGTCGAGCGGCCGGAACAAGTCCCGCTCGAGGCCGGTGTAGTGGATCGTGATCTTTTCGTCCGGCAGGCCCAAGGCCGCCATGTCCCTTACCAGAGCTTCGCTCACCGCCAGCAGCCCCGTCGCCTGGTCTGACGCGCGCCGCATTTGCCGCAGCGCGTAGGCCTTGCCGCCCCAGAACTGGATGTCCGCGCCGCGCGCCTTGATCGAAAGCGGCAGGCCCAGCGCGTCCGCGATCCGCGCGGCCGCTGGGCCGTCGGGATAGAAGAACTGCGCATCCACCAGGTCGAAGGGTGCCAAGGCATGCAGCCGCCGCGCCAGGGGCAGTACCGCCCGCGCGATCATGCGCGGATTGATCGGGCCGCCGAAATTGGGGATCAGCGTGAACGTCGGCCGGTGCACCGTCACGCCGCCTTCCACGCCAGTCACGGCGGACTCGGCCAACGCCTTGTAGCGGCCCATCCGCACGGGCGGCACGCCGATCGGATTGATCACCGTCACGTCCCAGTCGCCGCGCGCCGCGAGCGCCTCGAGCTGCCGGGCCACGAACGTGCCGAAGCGCGGCTGGTGCGGATTCGGGTAGAGCGTGGCTATCGAAAGGACACGCTTCACAGCTTGCGGACCAACATCTCCGCAACGGCGATCCAGGCCGGGTTGTCCACGACGATCTGCCGCTGGCCCGTGCCCGGCGGCAGCAATCCGACCATCGTTCCCTGCCGGTCGATCAGCCGCCCGAACGCGAACCGGCCTCCGGAGCGTGGCAACAGCACGTCGCGGTTGATCAGTTTCGGCGCTTCCTCGGGCGCCATTTGCCGCAGCCAGATCTGGTCGCCGGCGCGATATTCTCCCTGCGGAGCGTCGACCGCGAGGCACATGAGCGGCGCCTCGCCGCCCAGCTCGATCGGCAGGATCGCGTCGCGCGGAGAAGAGAGCGCATCGGCACCCGTGTCGGTCAGCCGGGCCACGACTTGCGCCTGTTCGGCCGCTTCGCCCTTGACCAGCAGCTCGGGATCGACGCCGAGCGCCGCGGCGATGCGGTTCATCCACACCAGCGACAGATTGCGCATGCCCGTTTCGAGCCGGCCGATCGTTTGCGCGGTCGTGGGTGGATTGCAGGCAGCCGCGACCTCGGCCAGCGTCATGCCCTTCTGCTTGCGAATGTCGCGGATGCGGTTGATCACGGCCATTTCCTTACGAACCGATTTGGTTTTTTCGTTTTCCTACAGCCATACCTTTTTGGCAAGGGGTTTCTCCGATTCGCAAAAGGAGATTCGCGATGCAGCGCAGGTTGGTGGAGCGCGAGCTTACCCCTGAAGGGCCGCGCCGGCGCGGGGCTGCCGCGAGAGGGCGGCGCAGCGTCACGGTAAATCTCGCCGAATCGCCGCTCTCGTGGCTGCACGCCCATGGCCATCTGGAGGATCGGCTGTTCGCGGCCGGGGAGGCTCTCCGCGCCGACTATGAGCGCGCGCAGTTGCCGGCGAGCGTCACGATGCGGTGGGAGCCCGTGCGGCTTCGCGGTGTACGCCCGGCGGGCATGGCACCCACTGAAAGCCAGCTCGCCGCGCGCCAGCGCTTCGACGGTGCAGTCGCCGCGGCAGGCAAGGGTCTCGAGGACATCCTGTGGCGAGTGGTCTGCGCCTGCGAGACCGTCACCGCCGCCGAGAAGGCGCTCCAATGGCCGGCCCGCAGCGGCAAGCTCGTGCTTAAGTTGGCGCTCGATCGCGTCGCCGATTTCTACCGCATTGGCTGACGGAAATTTTTCTCCCAGGACAGTGTCAACTGTATCAACCGGATGTGAACTTTGCCGCGGCGGGGAGGCGCTACCCCTCGACCATCTCCGCCAGCGCCAGCCAGCGCTCCTCCGCCGCCTCCTTCTCCGTCCGCAGCTTGTCGAGCAATTCGGTGTAGCGGGCGAATTTCGCGGGATCGCGGCTGTAAAGGTCCGGATCGGCCAGCGTGTGCTCGCCCTTCGCGATCTCGGCGTCGAGCTCCTCGATCCGCGCCGGCAGCAGGTCGTAGTCGCGCTGGTCCTTGTAGGAGAGCTTGCCTGGCCTCGGCGGCGTGGGAGTGGCCGGCGGAGCTGCCACGGCCTTCGCGCTTTTCTTTTCCGCGGCCACCGCAGGCTTCTTCCGCTTGGCTTCCCA
This sequence comes from Pseudomonadota bacterium, assembly GCA_023433305.1. Classification (GTDB taxonomy): domain Bacteria; phylum Pseudomonadota; class Alphaproteobacteria; order Sphingomonadales; family Sphingomonadaceae; genus Croceibacterium_A. The sequence goes on from JAEZCZ010000026.1 coordinate 36,229, forward strand.
ATCCTCGTAGCCGCCCGCGACGATGTCCACCGTCCCGCTGCCGTCGAGGCCCAGCGTCACCGTCACCGTGCGGTCGAGGAAGTCGCGGTCGTGGCTGACGATCAGCACCGTGCCGTCGTAGTCGGCGATCACTTCCTGCAGCAGGTCGAGCGTCTCGAGGTCGAGATCGTTGGTCGGCTCGTCGAGCACCAGCAGGTTGGACTTGCGCGCGAACTCCCGCGCCAGCAGCAACCGGCTGCGCTCTCCGCCCGACAGCGAGGCAATCGGCGCGTCCACCAGCGAAGGCTCGAACAGGAAGTCCTTGAGGTAAGCCTGCACGTGCTTGCGCACCCCGCGCACGTCGAGCCAGTCGCCGCCCTCCGCGAGCACGTCGCGGACCTTCTTGTCGGGGCTGAGCAGGCTGCGCTGCTGGTCGATCATCACGCCCTGCAACGTCTTCGCGAGCGTGACCGTGCCTTCGTCGGGTTCCAACTCACCGGTCAGCAGCTTGAGCAGCGTGGTCTTGCCCGCGCCGTTCGCGCCGACCACGCCGATCCGGTCGCCGCGCTGGATGCGCAGGCTGAAATTCCGAATGATCGTGCGCTCTCCAAAGCGCTTGGTCACGTTCTCGGCCACGATCACCGACTTGGTGCGGACCTCGCTGTCGCTTTCGAGCGCCAGCTTGGACGTCCCCGCCTTGCCGATCATCGCCGCGCGCTGCGCGCGCATCCGGTGCAGCGCCTCGAGCCGGCCCATGTTGCGCTTGCGCCGCGCCGTCACGCCGCGCTCGAGCCAGTGCGCCTCGAGCTTGAGCCTCGCGTCGAGCTTCTCCGCCGCGCGCGCTTCCTCGGCGTAGACCGCCTCTTCCCACGCCTCGTAGCCGCCAAACCCGACTTCCTTGCGCCGCAGCGAGCCCCGGTCGAGCCACAGCGTGGCGCGGGTCAGGCGCTTCAGGAACGTCCGGTCGTGGCTGATGACAAGGAAGGCGCCCTTGTAGCGCCCGAGCCCTCCCTCGAGCCAGTCTATTGCCGCAAGGTCGAGGTGGTTGGTCGGCTCGTCGAGCAGCAGCAGGTCCGGGTCCATCGCCAGCCCGCGCGCAATGCCGGCCCGGCGCCGCTCGCCCCCGCTGGCCGTGGCCGCCGGCCGGCTCATGTCGATGCCGAGCTGCCCGGCGATCGCCTCCACCTCGTGCCGCTGCGGCGCCTCTGGGCCGGCGAGCGCGAAGTCCATCAGGGTCTCGAACGGGGTGAAGTCCGGCTCCTGCTCGAGCATGACGACCTTCGTGCCCGGCTGGATCGAGCGCTTGCCCTTGTCCGCCTCGATCTGGTTCGCGATCAGCTTGAACAGCGTGGTCTTGCCCGCGCCGTTGCGCCCGATCAGCGCCAGCCGGTCACGCGGCCCGATATGCAGGTCGAGATCGGTGAAAAGCCAGCGCCCGCCTTGCTGCAGGCCCAGGCCCTCCCAGGAAAGGATCGGTGCTTCCGCCATGGCGCGGTCGCTTAGCCTCGCCTGTCGGGACGGTCTACTCCCGCTGCCATCATGCCTGGACTGCGCGAAAGGGCCTGCGGTTTGGCGCGATGGAATGCCGCACGCATTGCCCTTTCCTTGCCATCATGTCTAAGTCCCGAAAATCCGATCGAAAGGTCGATCGCATTTTGGTGGGGCGACAAATGCATGGTAGCCTGGCAGTCGGCGCGCTCAAGGCGCTGGTCGTGATCGGTTTCATGTGTGCGGGGGTGCAGGCTTCGGCGACCCAGTACTTCTTCTGCTTCACCGAGCCGGCATATGGCGACGACAAGGACCTACTAGCCCTCTCGGCAGTCATGGAGGTGGAGGTCGACCGGCTCGACGAAGACTGGTTAGCCCTCGACTGGTCCGACCATCTGGATGAAGCGCCCACAGAGGGAACCCGCTCATACAGAAACTCCAAGCGCAACAGCTGCATAACCGCTGGGAGCCGCTCCTGGATCGAGGAGCAATTTCGCGAGCACTATCTTCCGAGATATCGCTGGGGAACGCCCGTAACCTGGGCGCCGACCATAGAAAATGTAGTGCCCCGTTCACCGAGCGAGGGGCTCGTGCTCGCTTTCGGCGACGATGACGGAAGCGCCCCGAAGCAGGACGGTGCCGAAGCAACCGATGGCAAGGGGCAGGCACGACAGGAGCCAAGCCCTTCCGACGCCGCGGAGCGGTCCGACCTCGCGGAAGTGGAAAAGGCTCGTCTCGCGGCCGAGGACCGCGCAAGGCGCGAGGCCGAGGAACGCGACCGCCGCGAGGCTGCGGAGACGGCCAGGCTCAATCGCGAAGCCGCCGAGTTCGCCGCCAACCAGATCGCGGAGAACGAGGCTTCGCGTCGCAAAGCCGAAGCGGAGCGGAAGGCCTACGAAGCAGAGCTTGCCCGGGTCGAACGGGAAAAGGCTCAGCACGAGCTCGCGATGGAGCAGAACCGCCGCGAGCGTGAGGAGGCCAATCGGCGCCAGCAGGAATATTTCGCGGCGCAGCGCCGCCATGCGCTCTGCATCGGCGGCGATAGAAAGGCGTGCGCCGATATCGAGGCAGGCAAGCCGGCGCTGGCCGACGCCAGCACGGAAGAAGAGGCCTCGACCGAAGAGGATGCGACCCGCTGCGTCTCCGCCCCCGTCGTGTCCGCGGACTCGACCTTCAGGGGCTCCACGCAGGCCGTGGTGGTCAATGGTTGCGAGGCCCCGGTCGACGTTCGCGTGTGCCTGATGCGCACGGGAGGCTGGAACTGCGGAACTACCTGGAACCTGGCTCCGCAGGCACGATGGGCGCACACCTCGTTCGAAAGCGACGGGCAGGTGTTCTGGGACGCGCGCGTTTCGACATCGAGCCGGGCGCTCGCCAAGCCCTGATCCAGATCGGAACGAAGGCGTTCAGCAGCGCGTAATTGGCGCGGACGCAGCCCTTGGGCATACCAATCGGAGAATTCCCATGAACCGTTATGTTGTCTCGCTGCTGGCCGCTTCGTCGATCGCGGCTCCGGCAGCGGCCGAAGTCCAGGTCACTGCGACCGGGCCGATCGTCGAACTCACGATCAACGAAAGCGTCGAGGCAGAGCCGGATATCGCCACCGTCGGCGCGGGCGTGACCACGCAGGCGCGCACGGCCGTCGAGGCGATGCGGCTCAATGCCCAGCAGATGAGCGCGGTGGTCGAGCGCATCAAGCAACTCGGCGTGGCCGAGCGCGACATCCAGACCACCGGGATCAACCTCGGCGCGCAGTACGATTACAACCAGCAGACGCAGCGCCCGATCTTCCGGGGCTACCAGGCGTCGAATCGCGTCAGCGTGAAGCTGCGGCAGGTGGAAAGGACCGGGGAAGTTCTCGATGCGCTCGTCGCGGCGGGCGCCACCGACCTGTCCGGTCCCGACTGGTCGATCGACGACGATACCGCCGCGCGGGCGCAGGCGCGCCGCCAAGCGATGGAAACCGCACGCAGCCAAGCGCTCGAGTACGCTCGTGCCGCCGGTTATTCGGACGTCCGCGTGCTCGAGATCAGCGAGACCACCGCTCCTCGTCCGCCGATGCCCTATATCGGGGCGGTGCGAGCGGAGGCTGCCGATGCATCCACGCCGGTACAGCCGGGCCTCGTCCAGGCGGGAGTGACCGTGCAGGTGACTTACGAACTGACGCGATAGCCACACCCGAGGGTGAATGCTGCCCGGCGGCGGTATTCACACCTTGTTCAATGGCTTGTGCCTAGGCACACCTCCGTCATGCGCAAGCTCGTTGCCTCTTTCGTCGCGCTCGCCCTTCTGTCGGGCGGCCTTGCCGTTCCCGCGGCCGCCCAGTCGCGTAGCGACCAGGCGAGTGCGCGGCAGGAGATGCAGGCCGGCCGCACGCTGCCCGTGCGCGAGATCGAGCGCCGTGTCGTCCCGCAGATGAAGGGCCATGACTACCTCACCTTCGAGTACGATTCCCGCTCGAGTGCGTACCGGCTCAAGTTCATGAAGGAAGGCCGGGTCGTCTGGGTCGACGTGGACGCGCGAACCGCGCGAATCCTGCGGGTCTCCCGCTAAGGCTGACGGAAACGGCCGCCCCGTTGACGCGTTCATGTCAAAAGCCCACATCGTGGGCCGCGTCACTGCAGGGGACCGAATAGAATGCGCATCCTGATCGTCGAAGACGAGCCGACGCTCGGACAACAGCTCAAATCGACGCTCGAGCAGACCGGTTATGCCGTCGACCTTTCGACCGACGGCGAGGACGGTCATTTTCTCGGGTCCACCGAGCAGTACGACGCCGCCATCCTCGACCTCGGCCTACCCGAGATCGATGGCCTGACCGTGCTCGGCATGTGGCGCAAGGAAGGGCGCAACTTTCCCGTTCTGGTGCTGACCGCGCGGGATTCCTGGTCCGACAAGGTTGCAGGGCTCGATGCCGGTGCCGACGATTATCTCGCCAAGCCGTTTCAGACCGAAGAGCTGATCGCTCGCCTTCGCGCGCTGATCCGCCGCGCTTCGGGCAACGCCAGCTCCGAACTCATCGCCGGCGACGTGCGGCTCGATACACGCTCGGGCCGCGTCACGCTGGCCGGAGAGCCGGTCAAGCTGACCGCGCAGGAATACAAGCTGCTCAGCTACCTGATGCACCACAAGGGCAAGGTCGTCAGCCGCACCGAACTGATCGAGCACATCTACGACCAGGATTTCGACCGCGATTCGAACACGATCGAGGTCTTCGTCACCCGCATCCGCAAGAAGCTGGGTGCCAACGTGATCACCACCATCCGTGGACTTGGCTACAGCCTCGACGACCCCGACGAGCCCGGCCGCGGCGAGTGACGCCGTCGCCGTGAGCGCGGCCCAGGACGCCGCGCCTGCGGGCGAGGGCGCCGTCGCCGTATCCGACGCGCCTCCCCACACCGGCAGCCTGTCGCGCCGGATGATCCTGATTGCCGCCGGCTGGATCACCATCCTGCTGCTCGGCGGCGGCGTTGCCCTCAACAATACGCTGAACAGTCTGCTCACCCGCCAGTACGACGAGCAGCTCAACTATCTCCTGACCGCGATGATCAGCTCGGCCGAGATCGACCCGCTCGGCGACGTGATGTTCAACCGTCCTTTGGGCGACCAGCGCCCGCTTGAACCCAACAGCGGGCTCTATTGGCAGATCGACGGCAAAGGCCACGATCCTTACCTCTCGCGCTCGCTCTGGGACCGGACGCTGCAATCCAGCGGTCGCAAAGCCTGGAACGAGCCGTACTACTACGATTCCAACCAGTTTCCCGACGAGCCGCTGCGCGTCGTCGAGCGCACCGTCACTATCCCCGGCTCTTCCGTCGAATGGCAATTTATCGTCGCCGGTGCTCGCTCGGGCCTCGACGAACAAATCGCCGCGATCCGCTCGATCCTCGTCTGGAGCTTCGCCGTGCTCGGCATCGGGCTGTTCCTGATGGCGATGCTGCAGACATGGTACGGCCTCAGCCCGCTGCGCAGGGTGCGCAAGGCGATCGCGCACATCCGAACTTCAGGTGCCAACCGCGTGACCGATCCCCTGCCGCAGGAAGTCCTGCCGATGGTGGAGGAGCTGAACGCGCTGCTCGCGCATTCCGAGACTCAGGCCGAGGAGGCGCGCCGCCATGCAGGCAACCTGGCCCACGCGCTGAAGACCCCGCTCACCGTCCTGACCAACGCCGCCAGCGCGCATTCTCCCGATCTCGATGCGATCGTGTTGCGCGAAGCCGCGACGATGCGCCGCCAGGTCGACCACCATCTCGCCCGCGCCCGCGCGGTGGGCCGCCGTGCGGCGGGACACGCGCGGACCAATGTCATGGAAGCCGTCGAAGCGGTCGAGCGCGCGGTTTCGCATCTCCACCCCCAAGTCCGCTTCGACACCGACGGTTCGCGCGCGGCGACGGTTGCGATGGAACGCCAGGACCTCGACGAGATACTGGGCAACCTGATCGAGAACGCCGCCAAGTACGGTGGTGGCAGCGTCTTCGTCACGGTCGATCCTGATCCGGGTGCGGAGCTGTGCAGCGTCTGGGTCGAGGATGATGGCCTCGGCATTACGCCGGACGACCGCGCGAAACTGTTCTCGCGCGGGGCTCGTCTCGACACCGAGAAGCCCGGTACCGGCCTGGGGCTCGCCATCGTGCGCGACGTCGTCCAGATCTACGGCGGGCAGGTCGAGCTCGGCGAGAGCGAAGACCTGGGCGGATTGCTCGTGACGCTGAAATTGCCACGCGGCGCCTAGGCTTTTTCAAGCGATTACGGAGTAGGGCGGCGCGGAAGGAGGACCGTGCCCGTGCCCGATTCCGTGCGACCGAGCCGCTCGTGGTGGGCGCTGGCGATCGCCGTGGCGCTGTTCGCGCTGGGTTTCGCGGTGGCCAATCGCTTCCAGCTCACGCACGGGGTGCTCTATCGCCTGGCCGCGAACGACTGGCCGAATGCAGGCGGCAACTTCCTGGTCCTTGCTCTTCAGGCGCTTGTATTGGTCCTGGCCACAGCGCTGCTCGGGCAGCGCCTGTTCGCGATCGCCATGGCGCTCGCTTTCGCCTCCATTCTGGTCAACCTCGGATACGGCCAGACCCTCAACGATGTGATCGACGCCGGGAAGCTTGCCTGGATGGCGGGCGAAGCGCGGCAGGCAAGCAACGCCGCCGGCGAGTTTGCAGCCCCTCTCGTTCTGGCCGCGGTGCAAGCTCTCGTTGCCGTAGCCTTGTTCGTCGCAGCCCGGGTCGCTCTGCGGCGCGGTCGATGGGGCGCATCGAGGTCAACTGCCTCCACGCTTGGCTTGGTCCTGCTCCTTGCGCCCAGCTTGGCCATTGTCGGGGGATTTCCTGCCTCCGCGGCCGAACGGAATCTCTATTCGCTGGGTCTCGAAGTGGTTCTGGCGGAGCCGGCGCCACCCCGTGCCCTTGTCGACTTGGAGCCGAAGACCGAAGGAACGCCTCGCCATATCGTCTGGCTCGTCGACGAGAGCATCGCCTTCCAACAGTTCCGCGAGATCGTCGCACCCGGTCTCAAGGGGATCGACCATATCGACTTCGGCATGGCCGCTTCGCTCGGCCACTGCAGCGCGCCCTCGAACCTCGCGCTCCGCTCGGGTGTGAACGTCCGCGAGGCCGGCCCGACGATGGACTTGCGCCGCACACCGTCGGTCTGGGCCTATGCCCGCAAGGCCGGCTATCGCACCGTGCTGGTCGACGGCCAGACGAACGGCGCGCCCCAGAACCTGTTGCTGCCGCCGGAACGCGCGCTGATCGACGTCGTGATCGCCGCTGCTGGCTCGTTCGACACCGATCGCGAGATCGCCTCCCGCCTGAACCGACAGCTCCGCCGCGACCAGCGGACGTTTACCTACGTGGTGCTCCGCGGAGTGCATTTCCAATACCGGGATCATTACCCCGCCGGCTCGATTCCGTCCGACAGCACGGTGCTCCGGCAATACGAAGCCGCAGTCGAATACTCGAAGCGCGACTTCTTCGAGCGCCTCCTCGCAGGCGTCGACCGCCAGGATGTCGCGATCGTCTATACCTCCGATCACGGCCAGAACCTGAAGGAAGGCGCCGTGCCGCACTGTAGCCCATCGCCGGTGGCGCCCGAATTGCAGGTCCCCTTAGTGGCCTTCCTGCCCGACCGGTTGGCCACTCGGTATGCCAAGGCGTCGGCATCGGGCCATGCGGCGAGCCAGCTCTTCCCGGCGGCGCTTATCTGGATGGGTTACGATCCGGAGGCGGCGCAACAGCGCTACGACAACGATCTCTCCCGCGCCCCGGCCGCGTATGTCCAGTTCGACCGCAACGTGGTGCCATTGCATTCGGGCGATCCCATCGGCGTCTCGGTGTCGCGCAATTTTCCGCGCTGAGGTTCAGCCGCGGTACAACCGCAAGCCGCTAAACCCGTGTCGCCACTCGCAAAAATCGCATCGGAGATATGCCATGAAGAGCATGTTCCTGCGCCCGGCGGTCATCGCCCTGGCTGCCCTCGGGTTGGCGGGTTGCACCTCCTACGGCAACGGTTACGGCTACAGCCGGCTGTCGGTCGGCTACGGCAACGCCTACCGGCCTTATTACGGCTGGTACGACGGCTACTATTACCCCGGGACGGGCTACTACATCTACGACCGCTACGGATCGCGCTATCGCTGGAGCGACCGCTACCGGAACTACTGGGAAGCCCGGCGCCCCTCGCGCGGGTACCGCGAGAATTGGAGCGACTATCGTCGCGAGCGGCGTGAGGATCGGCGCGAATGGCGACGCGATCGACGCGAGGATACGCGCGAATGGCGGCGCGAGAGACGCGAGGATCGCCGCGAATGGCGACAGGATCGGAGGGAGGATCGCCGCGACCGGCGCCGCGATCGTCGCTAGGGCTATTTCCCGGCGGCTCTCTGGTGATGCCGGATCACCTCGTCGATGACGAAGCGGATGAACTTTTCGCTGAATTCAGGGTCGAGATCCGCGTCCACGGCCAATGCGCGCAGTCGTTCGATCTGACGCGCCTCCCGTCCGGGGTCGCTCGGCGGGAGCCCGGCCTGGGCCTTGTACTCGCCCACGGCCTGCGTGATGCGAAACCGCTCCGCCAGCATGTGAATGAGCGCGGCGTCGATGTTGTCGATCGACTTGCGGTAGCTCGCCAGGACGGCGTCCTGCTGCTGTGGGTGGGGTTGGCTGGCCATCGCGCGCAGGGTTAGCAGGGATTCGCCGCTTGCCAAGCGCTCGCCGGAACGCCATGGCCCGCTCGATGAGCGCCGAGGTCGTCCCCCTGCCGCTGAAAGAGCCCTCGCTCAATCCCATCCTTTCGCTGACGGCCCATGCGATGAACGCGGTCAACGCGATCATCCTCGACCGTATGCAGAGCGAAATCCCGTTGATCCCGGCCTTGGCGGGGCACCTGATCGCGGGCGGGGGCAAGCGCATGCGGCCGATGCTGACTCTCGCCGGTGCCGAGCTGGTCGGCTACCAGGGTAACCGCCACCACAAGCTCGCTGCCTCGGTCGAGTTCATCCATACCGCTACTCTGCTGCACGACGACGTCGTCGACGGCTCCGAGACGCGCCGCGGCAAAGAGGCGGCGAACCTGGTTTTCGGTAATCCGGCGACCGTGCTCGTCGGCGATTTCCTGTTCGCACGCGCGTTCGAGCTGATGGTCGAGGACGGCAGCCTCAAGGTGCTTAAGATCCTGAGCTCCGCGAGTGCGATCATCGCGCAGGGCGAAGTCGACCAGCTCACCGCGCAGCGGAAGATCGAGACCAGCGAGGATCGTTACCTGCAGATCATCGGTGCCAAGACCGCCGCGTTGTTTGCCGCTGCGAGTCGCATTTCCGCGGTCGTCGCGGAACGAAGCGACGCGGAGGAGCGGGCGCTCGACGATTACGGGCGCAATCTCGGCATCGCTTTCCAGCTCGTCGACGACGCGATCGATTACGACAGCGGCACTGCCGACATGGGCAAGGATCGTGGCGACGACTTCCGCGAAGGCAAGATGACGCTTCCGGTCATTCTCGCCTATGCCCGGGGGGGCGGCGAAGAACGCAAGTTCTGGCAGGACGCCATCGCCGGATTCCGTACGGAAGACGACGATCTGGCTCACGCGATCGACCTGATCCGCCGCCACGGCGCGGTCGAAGCCACACGCGAGCGGGCCCGCCACTTCGCCCAGCGGGCCTGCGATGCGCTTTCGATCTTCCCCGACAGTTCCGCGCGTCGCGCGATGATCGAGGCCGCCCAGTTCTCGGTGAGCCGCGGCTACTGAGCACGCGCTAAGCCGGGCTGAACCCATCGTAGCATCGAGGTTCGAGGGCGTCTGGAATCCCATTGTGGGACGTCACGTTAATCGGCTCACCGCACATTGCGCCCGCACCAACCGCGCCTCGGACGGCCATCCGCGCCATGTTCATCTGGCAGAAAGGTGGGTCTGAACACCCGGCACATCGAGTTCATGTCCGGCGCTGTGCCGGAGGTCTCAAATGCGGGGCGAGGAACTACTGACAGCCGGATACGCCATCACAGGGGGCGACCGGAGAACGGCCGAGAAACGCAGGCTGGCTGGCAGTTTGAGGGAGTAGCGTATGAGTGTCGTTTTCAAGAGCCAAAGCGCTCTGATCGTGCTGGCCATGCTTGGCATGTCGGCATCGGGAAGCTTGGCGGCACAGCCCCAGGAGGGGTCCGAACCCGGCGTCTTGACGACCGTATATGGCCAAAGTGCGCCCGACGCGGCCGAGATGACCGAGGGTCCCGACATCGAAGGCATCATCTCCGCCCGCAACGGCGACCAGATGCAGATCACCACTGCAGACGGCACGACCGCGATGGTCACGGTCAACGCGGACACCCGGATCAAATCGACTGGGGGCTTCCTGGGTCTCAATCGCAATACCCTCGCCGCGGACTCGCTGCTCAACGGCCTGCCGGTGAGCGTCGAAACCCGGCAGTGGAGCGGCGGACTGGTCGCAAGCGAGGTCGATCTCAAGAACAAGGATCTTCGCACCGCGTCGATGATCCACAACGGCACGGGTCAGCGTTTTGCCGAACACGGATCGGCCATCCAGCAGAATGCCGCGGCGACCGAAGCGCTGCGCGGCCGTATGGGCGATATCGACCAGTACGACGTCATGCGCACCACGAACGTGCACTTCGACACCGGCAAGGCAGCCCTGTCCCCCCAAGGTGAGGCCGAGCTTTGTGCCACGGCCGCCCAGGCCGAGGCGATCGACAATGCCCTTCTGCTCGTCGTGGGCTACACCGATTCCACGGGAAGCCAGGATTTCAACCAGGAGCTCAGCGAAAAGCGCGCCGGGCGCGTGATCAACCATCTTCAGCAGAAGTGTGGCTGGAAACCCTATCGCATGCTCACCCCGACCGGGATGTCCGAGGCGGATCCGCTGGCAAGCAACGATACCGCCGAAGGCAAGGCGCAGAATCGCCGCGTCGCGGTGAATATCCTCGTCAGCAAGGCGGTCCAGGGGCTGTAATACGCGCGGGGCGGGCCAAGGTCCGCCCCGGCTTTCTCCGCGAGGAGCGACCAAGGTCCTGCGGCGGGGGATCGCGAGGGAGGGTCGCAACGGATCGCCAAGCGCGGTCCGGCCCTCGCGTTTTATCCTTTCCCACCCGCCGCCGGCTGTGGCAGCCGGAGCCGATGTCTTCGGACGCATCTCTGCCGATCCATGCGGTCCTGCCGGACTTGCTCTCTGCGTTGCGGGCGCGCAATTCCGCCGTGCTCGTTGCGCCGCCGGGGGCGGGCAAGACCACGGCCGTCGCTCCGGCATTGATCGACGAGGCGTGGTGCACAGGGCAAGTCGTCCTGCTCAGCCCGCGTCGTGTCGCCGCGCGCGCCGCGGCGGAACGGATGGCGGAACTGCTGGGCGAGCCGGTCGGCCAGCGCGTCGGTTACGTGACGCGTCTCGACAGCAAGCAATCCGCGGCGACGCGCATTCTCGTCGTGACCGAGGCCATTTTCGTCAACCGCATCCTCGTCGATCAGGACCTCGCGGGAGTGTCGGCGGTGTTGTTCGATGAAGCCCATGAACGGCACCTCGATAGCGATCTCGGCCTGGCGCTGGCGCTCGAAAGCCAGGGCGTGCTGCGCGAGGACCTGCGGCTCCTCGTCATGTCGGCCACCATCGACGGAGCGCGCTTCGCCCGCCTGCTGGGCGAGGGCGCTCCCGTCATCGAGAGCGAGGGCAGGGCCTATCCGCTCCGGATCGACTGGCTGGGCAGCCGCCCCGAGGTGCGCACGGCCGAGGCTGTGGCCGGCGCGATCCTCGCCGCGTGGCGCGAGGAGGAGGGCGATATCCTCGCGTTCCTGCCCGGGGTCGGAGAGATCGAGCGGACGCGCGAAAGGCTGGCAGAGCGGCTTCCGGCGGTGCCTATCCTGCCGCTGCATGGCCAGGTTGACCCGGCTTCGCAGCGCGCCGCCATTCGCCGCGACGCTGAAGGGCGGCGGCGGATCGTGCTGGCGACGAGCATCGCTGAGACTTCGGTCACGCTCGACGGGGTTTCGGTCGTGGTGGACAGCGGCCTTTCGCGGCGCGCGGAGTTCGATGTTGCGGCGGGGGTGACGCATCTGGTGACGCGGCGGGCCAGCCAGGCTTCGGCGGCGCAGCGGGCGGGACGGGCGGCGCGGCAGGGGCCGGGGGTGGCGTACCGGCTGTGGGAAGAGGCTTCCCACCCCGGGCGAGAACGGTTCGATCCCCCTGAAATCCTTACCGCGGACCTCGCTCCGCTGGTGCTCGCGCTGGCGCAGTGGGGCGTGTCGGAGCCCGCTTCGCTGGCGTGGCTCGATCCGCCGCCGGCCCCGGCAATCGCCGCCGCGCGCCAGCGATTGCATGCGATTGAAGCGCTCGATCAGGCAGGAAACATCACCGAACAGGGCCGCAACATCGCCGAACTGCCGATGGAGCCCTGGCAGGGGGCGATGGTGCTGCACGGGGCGCGCCACGGCGCCGCGCTCGACGCGGCCAAGCTGGCGCTGCTGCTGCAGGAACGCGGACTGGGCGGCAAGGGTGAGGACCTCGCGCAGCGGCTGTCGCGCTGGAATGCGGATCGCTCCGGGCGGGCCGAGGCGAGCCGCAAGCTGGCGATGGGATGGGCCAAGCGAGCGGAGGCGATCGCCGGCAAGTCCGACGCGGAAGTCCCGCTCGGGATTCTGGCGGCCTTGGCGCTGCCCGACAACCTGGCGCGCCGCCGGGACGGTTCCGGCGAGAGCTGGCTTTCGGCGGGCGGACGCGGTTACACGCTCGATCCGGCTTCGCCGCTCGCGACGGCGGAGTGGCTGGCGATCGGCGATGCGCAGGGGCGGGCGAAAGGCGCGCGGATAACTGCCGCGCTTCCGCTCACCGGCGATGACGTCGAACGCTGGCTCGCCGATCGGGTCGAGCGCCGTTCCGTGCTGCGCTGGACCGGCGAACGGGTCGAGGCGCGGCTGGAACGGCGGATCGGCGCGATCGCGCTGGCGAGCGGACCCGATCCGGCCCCCGATCCCGACGCGATCGTGGACATGCTTGTTGGAAAGGCTGTGGAAAACCTGGGGAAGCTGCTGCCGGCGAGCCTGGTGGCACGCGCGCGCTTTGCCGGGATCGAGGCGCTGGATGAGGAACGGCTGGCCAAGGAAGCGAGCGAATGGCTCGCTCCGCTGTTGAGCGGCCGCCGCGATCTCGACGTGCCGAAGGGAGCGCTCGTCGACGCGCTGCTGGCCCGCCTGCCGTGGGACGAGCGCCAGCGGCTCGACCGGGTGGCTCCGCGCGAGTTCGCGACACCGGCGGGCACGCATCACGCGATCGATTACTCGGGCCCCGATGCGCCCAGCGTGGAGGTGCGCGTCCAGGCGCTGTTCGGGCTCGACCGCCATCCGATGATCGGCGATGCGCCGCTGCTGCTCAAGCTCACCAGCCCGGCCGGCCGTCCGCTGCAGGCGACCCGCGACCTGCCGGGTTTCTGGCGCGGGTCCTGGTCGGACGTGCGCAAGGAGATGAAAGGGCGCTATCCCAAGCACCGCTGGCCCGATGAGCCCTGGACCGAAGCTCCGAGCCTCAAGACCAAGAATGCCTTCGAAAAAGAGCCGACCGCCCGTGCGACGGGTGGCGAGAGGTCTTGATTCCGCCGCCGTTCCGAACGAAAGGCTGAGGCCATGCAGGCCCGTATCTTCAAGCGCCCGAAAAACGCCATGCAGTCCGGCAAGGCACTGACCGATCAGTGGATCCTCGACTTCGTGCCCGCCGAGGCGCGCAAGCCCGATCCGTTGATGGGCTGGGCGGGCAGTGGCGACATGCAGCGCCAGCTCCGGCTCAAGTTTCCGAACAAGGATGCCGCGGTGGCCTACGCCGAAAAGTACGGCATCGATGCGATCGTCCACGAGCCGCCACCGAAGAAGCTGAAGCTGCAGGCTTACGCGGACAATTTCCGCTAGTTGCAAACAGCCCCGATGATCGCCATATGCCGGCCCGGGAGTCGGGTGGACGTTCGCGTCCGCCAACCTGGTCAGGTCCGGAAGGAAGCAGCCACAACGGATGGCAGCGGGTCGCCCGGCTCCTTAATTCCCCGCATGACGTCCATCCCCCGCATGACTTTGTGAGCCGCACCGCCTAGGTTTGCGCGCATGGGTGATTCAGGCGACATGTTCGGCGACGAGCCGCCGTGGGACGAAGGCGACGAGGCCAAGCCGAGCGCGGCCGAGCTGGAGGCCGCGGGCCAATCGGCGCTGTTCGGCGGGCCCCCTGAGCCGCCGCCACAGCCAACAGCGCCCGTCTCTGCTCCCGCCCCGGAAACTGCTGCTGTATCCGCCCCGGCCAAGCCCGCCGAACCGGCGACGCAGCCTTATCGCGTGCTGGCCCGCAAGTACCGGCCGCAAACGTTTTCCGAGCTGATCGGTCAGGAGCCGATGGTCCGCACGCTCGCCAACGCCATCGAGCGGGGGCGGCTGGCGCACGCGTTCCTGATGACCGGCGTGCGCGGGGTCGGGAAGACCTCGACCGCCCGGCTGATCGCCAAGGCGCTGAACTGCATCGGCCCGGACGGGCAGGGCGGCCCGACCATCGACCCCTGCGGCGTCTGCGAGCCGTGCGTGGCGATCGCCGAGGGCCGGCACATCGACGTGATCGAGATGGACGCCGCGAGCCACACCGGTGTCGACGATGTGCGCGAGATCATCGAGGCGGTGCGCTATGCCGCGGTCAGCGCGCGCTACAAGATCTACATCATCGACGAAGTCCACATGCTCAGCCGCAACGCCTTCAACGCGTTGCTCAAGACGCTCGAGGAGCCGCCGCCGCATGTGAAGTTCCTGTTCGCGACGACCGAGGTGGACAAGCTGCCGGTGACGGTGCTCAGCCGCACGCAGCGGTTCGACCTGCGGCGGATTCCGAAAGAATTGCTCGAACAGCAATTCGCCTCGATCTGCCGCCAGGAAGGGGTCGAGGCCGAGCCCGAAGCGCTCGCGATCATCGCCTCGGCGGCCGAGGGATCGAGCCGCGATGGGCTCTCGATCCTCGACCAGGCGATCGCCCACGCCGACCTGGAAGGCGGCAGCAAGGTCACCGCCGAGCGCGTGCGGGACATGCTCGGCCTCGCCGACAAGTCGGCGCTCCGGCGCCTCTACGCTTCGCTGCTCGAAGGCGATCCGCAGGCGATGCTCGCCGAGGTCGAGCGGCAGTATGCGTTCGGCGTCGATCCGCTCGCGCTAATGCGCTCGCTGATGGAGCTCACCCACCGCATCGCCGTGACCCAGGTCGGCGGCGCTGGCGCCGACGCGCCGACGCTGGAAGAACGGCAGGCGATCGAGGAATGGGCAGGACGGCTTTCCGCGGGGCAGGTCCACCGCCTCTGGCAATTGCTGCTGAAGGGGCACGAGGAAGTTCGCGGCGCGCCCGATCCGCTTGTTTCGGCGCAGATGGCGCTGCTGCGCGCGCTGCACGCGGCCGATCTACCCGACCCGGGAAGCCTGGTGAAGCAGCTCGGCGAGCTGGCCGCGACCGCGTCGGCCCAACAGGCAGCCAACGGCGGCGCCCCCGCTGCGGCGCCGGTGGCGCGGGTGGACTGGGCGGAGCTGTGCGAACAGGTCGATCGTGCCGGCATGCTGCGCGTCGCCGGATTGATGCGCGACTGGGTACGTGTCGTGGAACTGGCGCCCGGCAGGCTCGTCTATTCGCTGACGCCCGGCTTATCCGACGATCCCTCCGCCGACTTGCGCGACGCCCTGCTCAAGGCGACCGGGACGCGCTGGCAGGTCGAACGAGGAACGGGTGAGGGCGCGCCGTCGCTGCGCGAGCTGGCCGAGGCCGCGAAGCAGGCCGAAGCCGAGCGGATACGCCGGAACCCATTGGTGGAGGCTGCCTTCGAGGCCTTCCCGAACGCAGAATTCGTGACCGAGGACGAGGCCCCGCGGGGCGAACGAAACTGGAGCAAGCGCGCATGAACATGGAAGAAATGCTGAAGAAGGCCCAGGAAGCGGCCGAGACCATCCAGAAGCAGATGGGCGAGGCGCAAGCCAAGCTCGACAGCGTCGAAGTCGAAGGCGTGGCCGGCGGCGGGCTGGTGAAGATCCGCGCGACGGCCAAGGGCCGCATTCTCGGCGTGTCGATCGACGACAGCCTGATCGTGCCCGACGACAAGCAGATGCTCGAAGACCTGGTCGCCGCCGCCTTCAACGACGCGCGCAGCAAGGCCGACCAGGCCGCGAATGCCGAGATGCAGAAAGTCCAGCAGGGCATGGGCCTGCCGCCGGGATTCAATTTTCCCGGGATGGGGTAGCGATCGGGGGCGTCCGCGAAGGGTGGAAAGCGAACGTTCCGGTTCTAATCGTCAAGTGTGAAGTTGACGCGTATATGCGGCAACCACGCTGGCTCGACCTCAGCTCGTAAGTCGATGTCCGCAAGCTGCTCCGCCGTCTCCCCGTGAACAACGGCGGACAAGCTTTCCCCGCGCATGGGAATGCCGCCCATCCAGACACCGGGGCTTCGGGATGGCAGGCCGGTTTCAAAATCCCATTCGTGGTCAACGACCCAAAGCTCCCATCCCAGCACTTCGACGCGGTCTTTTCTGCAAGCTTCGAGAAAGGCAGGCGTATCTTCGGGGAGGATGCCGAGCTCGCCATTGCCCGCTCGGAACGCTCGCGCCTTCACGTTCTCGGGAATAGATGGAGGATACATCATCGACTGGGCGTAGTCCGGACGCGTTCATGTCCGCAATGGGTGGAAAACAGACGTCAGTGGGAGGTTGGGTTTTGATCCACCTCCCCTTGTCCGAACTCCAAATCTCGACTGCTGAACCCGACTCCACGGGCGACAGACACAAGGCTTGCTGCACACGCTTGGGCAGTGCGCCACTCGTCCGTCTGGAAAATGCCCGCTACGTCCGCAGGGGTGGTCTGACCTTTACTCCAGGTCTCGGTATCGATGTGCGTCTCGATCCACTCGTCAAGCCGCTTCAGAGAGCCAAGGAAGCTAGCTAGAGCCTCGATCAGAACGGGATGCGGAGCAAGGGCGAGACGAGCTTCCCCGAGCATGGCATCGGAGTCCAAATCATCGAAGACCTGCTCATAAAGCTCCCCGCTATAGTAGGCTGCGATGCCTCACTCACTTAAACTCCAAGCCCTTTCCAGCCGACCTCTTTGGAAGTCCTCTGCAGTTCCGATGATCTGGGGAAGCCAAGTGCGGAAAAGGTCAATCATTAGTCAGAGCTTAGCGCTCGATGAAACGTCGGCAATGGGTCGAATGCGGTCGATCAACACGGCTGCAACCGGACTGCGGGAGACAATAGCGTCCGCCAGGCGTTGGCGGGTCAGGGAACACCAGGAGGTTCGAGATGGCCCTAGAAATCGTGGCGCGAAAGAACGGTCCCTACCTCGTCACCGGAGATCTCAGCGAGCTCGAGCTGCGCGACGGGGACGGCAACCTCTATGACCTGGAGGGCAAGAGCCGCGTGTTCCTGTGCCGGTGCGGGGCCTCGACCACCAAGCCGTTCTGCGACGGGCAGCACACCAAGATCGGGTTCCAGGCGGCCGAGGCCGCGGTCGCCGCGGAGCAGTAGGCCCGGCGCGACCGGCCGAGCCCCCGTCCACAACGAATTGGCCGCGGCCGTTGCGGCCGGGCGAGCAGTCCCCATATTCGTGCCAAGAACGGCGCGGCACTACGGATCGCCGCGCGCGTTATGATTGGACGGAATTGGACTGACATGGCTGCTTCGTATCCCCTGCTTCCCCTGCGCGACATCGTCGTGTTTCCGGGCATGGTCGTCCCGCTCTTCGTCGGGCGCGACAAGTCGGTCGCCGCGCTCGAGGCGGCGATGGAAGGGGACAAGGACATCTTCCTGCTGACCCAGCTCGAGCAGGGAACCGACGATCCGGGCCAGACCGATCTCTACGAGGTCGGCGTGGTCGCGCAGGTCCTGCAGCTCCTCAAGCTGCCCGACGGGACCGTGCGGGTGCTGGTCGAAGGCCAGGCGCGCGGGCGGCTGCTCCGGTTGGCGAATGCGGGCGATCACGTGACCGCCGATGTCGAGCTGATCGAAGAGGACACCGTCGCGGGCAACGAAGTCGCGGCGATGATGCGTTCCGCGATCGAACAGTTCGCCGACTACGCCAAGCACAACAAGAAGCTGTCCGAGGACCTCGAGGAAGAGCTGTCCGGAATCGACGACGCCGGCCGCCTCGCCGACGCGATCGCCGGTGCGCTCGCGGCCAAGGTCGCGACCAAGCAGGCGCTTCTCACCGAACCCGATCCGCTCAAGCGCCTCGAGATGGTCTATTCGGTCATGGAGGGCGAGCTCTCCGTCCTGCAGGTCGAGCGCAAGATCCGCGGCCGCGTGAAGCGGCAGATGGAGAAGACGCAGCGCGAGTACTACCTCAACGAGCAGCTCAAGGCGATCCAGACCGAGCTGGGCGGTGACGAGGAAGCCGGCGACGAGATCGCCGAGCTGCAGGAGAAGATCGACACCCTCAAGCTGTCGAAGGACGCCAAGGCGAAGGCGACCGCCGAGCTCAAGAAGCTCAAGACGATGCAGCCGATGAGCGCCGAGGCGACCGTGGTGCGCAACTATCTCGACGTGCTGCTCGGGCTGCCGTGGGACAAGAAGAGCCGCCTCAAGAAGGACATCGCCAAGGCGCAGGAAATTCTCGACCAGGATCACTACGCGCTCGACAAGGTGAAGGACCGGATCGTCGAATACCTCGCGGTCCAGGCGCGGACCAACAAGCTGAAGGGGCCGATCCTCTGCCTCGTCGGCCCTCCGGGCGTCGGCAAGACGAGCCTCGGCAAGTCGATCGCCCGCGCGCCCGGGCGCGAGTTCGTGCGCCAGTCGCTCGGCGGCGTGCGCGACGAGGCCGAAATCCGCGGCCACCGCCGCACCTACATCGGCTCGCTTCCGGGCAAGATCGTCACCAACTTGCGCAAGGCGGGCGCGAGCAACCCGCTGTTCCTGCTCGACGAGATCGACAAGCTCGGCCAGGATTTCCGCGGCGATCCGGCCTCGGCTTTGCTCGAGGTGCTCGACCCGGAGCAGAACGCGAAGTTCCAGGACCATTACCTCGAGCTCGACATCGACCTCAGCGACGTGATGTTCGTGTGCACGGCCAACTCGCTCAACCTGCCGCAGCCGCTGCTCGACCGCATGGAGATCATCCGGCTCGAAGGGTACACCGAGGACGAGAAGGTCGAGATCGCCCAGCGGCACCTCATCGACAAGCAGATCGAGGCGCACGGGCTGAGGAAGGGCGAGTTCGAACTGACCGAGGACGGCCTGCGCGACCTGATCCGCTATTACACGCGCGAGGCCGGCGTCCGCACGCTCGAGCGCGAGATCGCGCGGCTGGCGCGCAAGACGCTTCGCCAGATCCTCGAGAAGAAGGTCGAGGGGGTCGTCATCACCCCCGAGAACCTCGGCGACTTCGCCGGGGTGCGCAAGTTCCGCCACGGCAAGTCCGACGAGGAGGCGCAAGTCGGCGCGGTCACCGGCCTGGCCTGGACCGAGGTGGGCGGCGAGCTGCTGACGATCGAAAGCGTCACCACCCCCGGCAAGGGCGAGATCCGGACGACCGGCAAGCTCGGCGAAGTGATGAACGAAAGCGTCCAGGCGGCCTTCAGCTTCGTGAAGGCGCGCAGCCCGGCCTATGGCATCAAGCCGTCGATCTTCCAGCGCAAGAACGTGCACATCCATTTGCCCGAAGGCGCGGTGCCGAAGGACGGGCCGAGCGCGGGCATCGGGATGGTCACCTCGATCGTCTCGACGCTGACCGGCATTCCGGTCCGCCCCGACGTGGCGATGACGGGCGAGGTCACGTTGCGCGGGCGCGTGCTGCCGATCGGCGGCCTCAAGGAAAAGCTCCTGGCGGCGCTGCGCGGCGGCATCAAGAAGGTCCTGATCCCCGAGGAGAACCAGAAGGACCTCGCGGAGATTCCGGCCAACGTGAAGGAAGGCCTGGAGATCGTGCCGGTGGCGCATGTCGACGAGGTGCTGCGCCATGCCCTGACCACGCTGACCGTTCCGATCGAGTGGACCGAGGCGGACGACCTGGCGAGCCAGCCGGGACCGCAGCCGTCGGGCCACGCGCCGTCGTCGGTCGCGCACTGAGGGACCCCGCGGCTCTGCTGCATCGCAGCGAATCGGGCCGGGCCGACCCCGCAATCCGGACGGCGCGCAAGCGATCCGGCGGCGGGGTCGGTCGATTCGTCCCAAAACCTTCGAAGAATCCCGCAATTCCGCGCCTCGCGGCGGCTTTGTCTTTGACAGCCGGAGCAAAACTCGCTCAATTCCGGGCCATCGCGACGCGATTCAAATCCTGATCCAAACCAGATAAATGAGGGGGTTCTTCCGGACATGAACAAGAACGAACTGATCGGTGCCGTCGCCGACTCCAGCGGCCTCTCACGCAGCGATGCGACCAAGGCGGTGGAAGGGGTGTTCGACACCATCACCAGTGCGCTCTCGAAAGGCGACGAAGTCCGCCTTGTCGGTTTCGGCACGTTTTCGGTCGCGAAGCGCAAGGCGTCGACCGGCCGCAACCCGCGCACCGGCGAGCCGATGACGATCAAGGCTTCGACGCAGCCGAAGTTCAAGGCCGGCAAGGGCCTCAAGGACTCCTGCAACTGATTTTTTGACGGGGGCCGGCCTCACGGCCGGTTGTGGCAAGGGCCGCTCACGCCTCTCGCGGAGCGGCCCTTGCGCTTGCCCGGAGGGTTCAGCCGCCGAGCTGGATGAGCGCCATCGGCGGCGCCTCGGTCCGCCGATTGACCTTCCATTCGAGCACCTGGCCTTCGGCACCTTGCGCGGGCCCTTCGTCGGTGTTGTTGGCGAGGATGCGGCCGTCGGTGACGATCCGGAAGGTCCCCTCCATTTCAGGCACGGCGGACGCCTCACCGGCGTCCTCGGCGGCGCCCGCGATCGCAATCGAGGTCGCCATGCCGGCCATCATGCCCTGCATCGGGTTGCCGCCCCCCGTCGGGGCGAAGCCCGGCGCCTCGATGCGCACGCTGTTCCCTTGCCGGAGATTGGCGACGACGAAGCTGTTCGACATCGGAAAGCGTTCGAGCGTCGGAAAAGTGAAATCGTGGCCCATGCGGCTGGTGATCGAGAAAGCGACCTCGAACAGCCCGTCGCCGCGATATTCGACCGTGCGCCAGCCCTCCTGCCGCCGCAGCCGGGCGGCGAGCTCCTCGGCCGCCTCGGGGTCCGAAGGGTCGATCCCGCCTAGCAACTGCTTCATCTGTTCCGCTTCGCGCGCGGTCTGCTGCTTGCGCGCTTCGGCCTCCTGCTCCCACCGAGCGCGTTGCTCGGCGACTTCCTCCTCGGTGCAGGGCCGCTCCTCGAAGCTCTCGTCGTCGTAGCAGGGCGCCTCGGCGAAGGCCTCTTCGTCGGCCGCGGCCGACATCTCGGCGAGGCGGCTCAGCGCGAGCAGGTGTATTTGGCCATCGTAGCTGAAGGTGAAGCTGCCGTCCTTGCGCAAGTCGAACGTTGCCGCGAACTTGCCCGGCGCGACGATGCAGGCGGTAAGGGCCAACGCGGCAGCGGTAACGACGGCGGCGGCTGCGGCCGCTCTCCAGCGCGAAATCAGCGTCATCGAATGTACCCCCCTTGTTGCGGCAGCTTATTCTCGAATGGCTACGGCATAGAGCGCAATCGCCGCGGCGTTCGAGACGTTGAGGCTCTCCATCGAATCGCTGATCGGCAGGCGAGCCAGCGCGTCGCAGTGCGCCGCGATGTTGTGGCGCATGCCTTCGCCCTCGGCCCCGAGCACGAGCGCGACCGGCCCTGCGGGGAGAGCGGCGGCGAGCGTGGTCTCCGCTTCTCCGGCGAGCCCCAGGCGCCAGTAGCCGGCCTCGGCGATTTCCTCGAGCGCGCGGGCGAGGTTCACCACGCGGATCCACGGCACGATCTCGAGCGCGCCGGACGCGGATTTCGCGAGCACGCCGCCTTCGGGCGGGGCGTGGCGATCCTGGGTGACGATCGCCGCGGCGTCGAAGGCGGCCGCCGAGCGCATGATGGCGCCGACGTTATGCGGGTCGGTGACCTGGTCGAGCACAATGACCGGGCGCGCCGGATCGCCGTCGAGCACATCGGCGAGAAAGCGATCCTCGAGCGGCTGGCACTCGAGGACGAGACCCTGGTGGGGTGCATCGCGCGCCACCAGCCGAGCAAGGTCGGCGCCGTCGGCGAATTCGAGCGGGAAATCGGGCGGCAGCTCGCCGTCGAGCGACGCGAGGCCTTCGCGCGTCGCCCAGAGCTTCCGATGCTTGCGGTCCGGGTTCTTGAGCGCCGCCTCGACCGCGTGGCGCCCCCACAGCCGCACCTGCCCCTGGCCCGCACGGCCGGAGCCTCGTCCGCCCTGCATCCGGCCCGCCCGTCCGCGCAGGCTTCGCTTCTCGTTCTTGTTGGCCATGCCGCTCCTGTTCGCGCGAACTCCTGCCAGCGCCGCCATTGACAGGCAAGCGTCGCTTCGTCATGGACGCGCGCACTCGGCCGGACGGCCCCCTTCGGGAGGTCTTTCGCTGCGGGTTCCGCCCGCTTCCGGCTCTCCGGTGGACAGGTGGCCGAGTGGTTAAAGGCAGCAGACTGTAAATCTGCCCGCGCAAGCGTACGCTGGTTCGAATCCAGCCCTGTCCACCAGAGCGGCCCCCATCGGTATCAAACGATTAGACGGGGACGGCGGCGTCCGGAGCTCGCCACCGGTCGGTGGTCCGATCCCAGGCGCGAAGGACCGCTTCGCTTGCCTTCCAGATGAGGCCTGTCGCGATCACGCTGATCAGTCCGTCGACGGCGTAGTGATAGGCCAGGTGCACCGAGCCGAGCCAGATCGCGATGAAGAACGCGAGGAAGAACCAGCCGAGCGGCCGCCAGACGCGGCGAATGGCGAGCCAGAACAAGAACGCCATCGCGACATGCATCGAAGGCATCGCAGTGATGCCGGCCCCGAGCCCGCCTTCGCCTTCGTGGTACCAGCCGAGCAGGAGCTCCTGGACGTGGAGCGTCATGACCGGGACCTGTTCGTTGGCCGCGCGGAGGTACTCCATCTGCACATCGAACGTCGTATCGCCGAAGATGGGGCCAACAAAGCAGGGACCGACCGAGGCGAACAGCGTTGCCAGTCCGCCGCCGATCACTGTCCAGATCAGGATGAAGCCGAGGAAATAAGGTCTCACGACCGTCGACGCGGCCGGATGGAAGAGGATCAGGGGTGTGCCGACATAAATCAGCAGCAACCAGGCATGGTAGAGCACCGCCAGAAAGGCCGTGATCGGCGCGTAACCCAGCAGCGGCTGAAGCACTTGCCACCCATCGAGGCCGAGGAAGATCGCACGGTCCCACGCGATGAAGACCGGATCCCACTCATAGGCGTTGAACAGCGGGATCATCGCCTTCAGCTGCGAGAAGAAAGGCATGAACACGATCGCTATCGCCATCAGTGGAATTCGCGCGACCCAACAGGGATCGCGGACGCTGGCGCGGTAGTGATCGAACAAGAACGCCGTCGGCGAACGAGGCCGGTGGCGCATCAATCGCCAACTCAGATCCACGACGAACAAACCCGCGATGGCCGCTCCGTAGAGACGCACGTTGGTGAGCATCGAATTCGGGCCGACCGAGATGTCGTAGGCCGCAAGCAGCGGAAGGCAAAAGGCCAGCAGCGCGGCAGTGACGAGATAGATCGGAACGTCCGCAACAAGCAGGGCGACGACGCGCTGCCAGGGGTTCCGGCTTCCCTCCAGAGCCGAGACGGACATCTCCATTCCCATGTCGCGGCGTTAGGAGAGAATGGTTAACGTCGGCCTACACTGGGGATGGCGCCGTCTTTTCCTTGTCGGCCCGGCGGCGCTTCCCTAGATGAACCCGATGGCCGGAGAACTGCGTGACAACCGGGGCCGTGGCGAAGCGGAGTGGCGCTGGCCTGCGATCCATCCAGAAGGGCGGAAGTTCGGCCTGATTGCGGCCGGCATTTCGCTCGCCGTGCTTCTTTTCCTCGATTGGGAGATCATCGGCTGGCCGATGCTGCTTCTTTCGGCCGGCGTGTTCGCGTTTTTCCGCGATCCCGAGCGCGTGGTGCCGCAGGGAGAAAGCCTGATCGTGGCCCCTGCCGACGGGCTTGTGTCGTTGATCGTCCAGGTGCCCCCACCGATCGAGCTGCAAGGCCCGGACGCGAGCGGCAATCCCGGCCTGGGCGCGGAGCCGGTCACGCGAATCTCCATCTTCATGTCGGTGTTCGATGTGCACATCAACCGTGCGCCCGTAGGCGGCACGGTGCGGCGCGTGGTCTACATTCCCGGCAAGTTCCTCAACGCCGACCTCGACAAGGCCAGCGAGGAGAACGAGCGGCAGCATATCCTGGTCGAACGACCCGATGGCACGCCGATCGGATGCACGCAGATCGCCGGGCTGGTCGCGCGGCGGATCGTGCCTTTCATCAAGCCGGGCGACATCGTGGCCGCGGGCCAGCGAATCGGGTTGATCCGTTTCGGAAGCCGGGTCGACGTCTATTTGCCGCAAGGAACAGACGCGAAGGTCTTGCTGGGCCAAACCGTCATTGCGGGTGAGACGGTGCTGGCGGAGCTGGGGCAGCAGCAGCTGATAGAAGGCGTCAACCAATGAACGACTTTGGGCCCGACGATGACCGTCCGCTGCAGCCGGGGCCGGTCTGGCTCGGACCCAAAGCCAGCGAGAACGACCTGGACGCGGCGCCGAACGCCGGCCGCGGGATTTCCTTGCGCGCCGTCCTTCCGAACGCGATCACGGCGGCGGCGCTTTGCTCGGGCCTCACCGGGATCCGCTTTGCGATCGTCGGCGACTGGGAAAAGTCCCTCTTCGCCATCATTCTGGCCGGGCTTCTCGACGGGATCGACGGGCGAATCGCACGTTTGCTCAAGGCACAGTCGCGGTTCGGGGCCGAGCTCGACAGCCTAGCCGATTCGCTGAGCTTCGGCATGGCGCCTGCGCTGGTGCTGTTCCTGTGGTCGTTGCAGGACCTGCCGCGCTTCGGCTGGTTCGCTGCGTTGGCTTTCGCGATCAGCTGCGCGCTCCGCCTCGCGCGGTTCAATGCGCGGATCGACGTGGAGGATCAGCCGCACA
The DNA here is from genome assembly GCA_023433305.1 of Pseudomonadota bacterium. GTDB lineage: Bacteria > Pseudomonadota > Alphaproteobacteria > Sphingomonadales > Sphingomonadaceae > Croceibacterium_A. The sequence goes on from JAEZCZ010000026.1 coordinate 61,224, forward strand.
AGTCGGTCGGCTTCCTGACCGGCGTGCCCGCGCCGGTAGGGGCGGGGCTGGCGTTCCTGCCGATGTACTTGTGGATGGCGAGCGGCGAGGAAGCGTTCAGGCATCCGGTGCTTGTGGCTCTCTGGCTGACCCTGATCGCCGGGCTGATGATTTCCAACCTGGCAACCTTGAGCTGGACGCTGATTCGGCCCGGCCGCAGCATACGGCTGGTGGCGATCGCTTTCGCCGGGCTGGTATTCGCCGCGTTGTTGACCGAGCCGTGGTGGACCCTCTCGGTTATCTCGATCGGCTACCTGCTGCTGATGCCCTACAGCATCATGCGCTACGCCAAGATCAGGCAGCAACGAGCGCGGGCGGCCGCAGCGCCTTCGGCCTGAGCGCCGGCCGACTGCTCGCCAGTTCCGCGCGAATGACGCGATGATGGCGTACGCCCTGACCAAGCGCGCAACCGACCTGCGCGAGGGCCGCGAAAGCGATGAGGCCGAACAATACCGAGATCGCGACAGTCAGCATGGCGTGGACCTTTTTCCGCGCTCCCACTCGTTCCTGAAGGAACCGGTGCTTGGAGCGAATGTTCCGTTCCGCACTATGTTCTCTATTTGTTCCTTCCTGTCAAGCCGATATATGATGCACGACTTGAGGGTGGATTTATCCGGCTTGCTGAGGTAAGGGCGCACCGCCGATTCCCCTTGGGTGTTCGGCAAATCCACATGGAAGGCGCACATACCGGTGCCGCAAGCGGGCGATCCGCCGCGGTTCCAGCTTTCCAGAGGCACAACCGGAAAGGAAATACCTATGGCGGTTCCCACCGTCACCATGCAGCAATTGATCGAGGCCGGCGCCCACTTCGGCCACCAGACCCACCGCTGGAACCCGCGGATGAAGCCGTACATCTTCGGCGCGCGGAACGGCGTCCACATCATCGACCTGTCGCAGTCCGTGCCGCTGTTCGCGCGTGCGCTGGACTTCGTCGCGGCGACCGTTCGCGCGGGCGGCAAGGTGCTGTTCGTCGGCACCAAGCGCCAGGCGCAGGAGCCGATCGCCGAGGCCGCTCGCCGTTCAGGCCAGCACTTCGTCAACCCCCGCTGGCTCGGCGGCATGCTGACCAACTGGAAGACCATCTCCCAGTCGATCAAGCGGCTCAAGAGCCTCGAGGAGCAGCTCTCGGGCGACACGACCGGCCTGACCAAGAAGGAAGTCCTCCAACTCACCCGTGAGCGCGACAAGCTCGAGCTTTCGCTGGGCGGCATCCGCGACATGGGCGGCATTCCCGATGTGATGTTCGTGATCGACGCCAACAAGGAAGAGCTGGCGATCAAGGAAGCCAACGTGCTCGGCATCCCGGTCGTGGCCGTGCTCGACACCAACGTCGACCCGAGCGGCATCGCCTTCCCGGTCCCCGGTAACGACGACGCCAGCCGCGCCGTGCGCCTCTATTGCGACGCGGTCGCCCAGGCGGCGACCACGGGCCGGAACGAGGGCGTGGTCGATTCGGGCGCCGATATCGGGGCGATGGACGCTCCGCCGGAGGAAGCGGCCGTCGCCGAAACCGCCGCTCCGGCAGCGGCCGCCGAGGCCTAACAGCCCGGCACGATTGCAATTCGGGGCGGCGAACCAATCTAGGCGGCTCGCCGCCCCGACCCCAATTCCAGAGGAAAGTACAATGGCTTACACTGCAGCCGACGTGAAGAATCTCCGCGAGCGCACCGGCGCCGGGATGATGGACTGCAAGAAGGCGCTCGACGAGACCGGCGGCGATTTCGAAGCCGCGGTAGATGCGCTGCGCGCCAAGGGCCTCGCCGCCGCTGCCAAGAAGTCCAGCCGCACCGCGGCCGAGGGCCTCGTGGGTGTGGCCGTGAACGGCACCAAGGGCGTCGCGGTCGAGGTCAACTCCGAGACCGACTTCGTCGCCAAGAACGACCAGTTCCAGGACTTCGTGCGCAAGACCACCGAAGTGGCGCTTTCGCAGGGCGCCGACGACGTCGAAGCGCTCAGGAACGCGGCCTACCCCGATGGCGGGACGGTCGGCGACAAGCTGACCAACAACGTCGCCACGATCGGCGAGAACCAGCAGCTGCGCCGGATGAAGAGCGTCGGCGTTTCGCAGGGCATGGTTGTGCCTTACGTGCACAACGCCCAGGCGCCGAACCTCGGCAAGATCGGGGTGCTCGTCGCGCTCGAGAGTGAAGCGGGTGCCGACGTGCTCGAGCCGCTCGGCAAGCAGCTCGCGATGCATATCGCCGCGGCCTTCCCGCAAGCGCTCGATGCCGAGAGCCTTGACGCCGACGTGATCGAGCGTGAGCGCAAGGTCGCGGCCGAGAAGGCGGCTGAAAGCGGCAAGCCGGCCGACGTCCAGGCCAAGATGGTCGACGGTGCGGTCAAGAAGTTCGCCAAGGAAAACGCGCTGCTGAGCCAGCTCTTCGTGATCGACAACAAGACGCCGATCTCGGACGTGGTGGCGCAGGCGGGCAAGGCCGCCGGCACTTCGATCGTGCTCAAGGACTACGTCCGCTTCCAGCTCGGCGAAGGGATCGAGAAGGAAGCCGTGGACTTCGCCGCCGAGGTCGCCGCAGCCGCGGCCGTCTGAACGGCGCGGAAGTCACGCCACAACGAGAGGCCGTTGGACTTCGGTTCGGCGGCCTTTTGCTTGACTTGTTAGCGGGCAGGATTGGCGGCTGGAGCCGGGCTTGCTTCGCCCTTGGCAGCGCCCCGCGCCGGTCTATAAGGGCCGCAAATTGCCGACCTCCGGAGAGAATTTCGCCCCATGACCATGCCCGCCGTCAAGCGCGTCCTGTTGAAGCTTTCGGGCGAAGTGCTGATGGGCGATCAGCAGTTCGGGATCGATCCGGCGTTCGTTGCCGAGCTGGCGCGGGAAGTGAAGGCGGCCAAGGACAGCGGGCTCGAGATCTGCCTGGTGATCGGCGGCGGCAACATCTTTCGCGGCATGGCGGGCGCGGCACAGGGAATGGACCGCGCGCAGGCCGACTACATGGGCATGCTCGCGACAGTGATGAACGCGCTGGCGATGCAGAATGCGCTCGAGCAGCTCGGCGTGGAGACGCGGGTGCAGTCGGCGATCCAGATGGACGAGGTTTGCGAGCCGGTGATCCGCCGGCGCGCCGAGCGGCACCTCGAGAAGGGGCGCGTGGTGATATTCGCCGCGGGCGTCGGCAGTCCCTACTTCACGACGGACAGCGGCGCCGCGCTGCGCGCCGCGGAAATGAAGTGCGACGCGCTGCTCAAGGGCACCAGCGTCGACGGGGTCTATGACGACGATCCCAAGAAGAACCCGAATGCGACCCGTTTTGAAACCGTGAGTTACGATCGGGTTCTGGCAGATAATCTCAAGGTGATGGACGCCTCTGCCGTGGCCCTGTGCCGCGACAACGACATCCCCATCGTGGTCTTTTCGATCCGCGAGAAAGGGAACCTGGCGCGCGTGCTCGCGGGCGAGGGCGTCCAGACGATAGTGCGGAAGGAAGGCTGAACATGCCCAAGTACGACAAGGCCGATATCGAGCGCCGCATGGCCGGCGCGGTCGAGAGCCTCAAGAGCGACCTCGGAGGCTTGCGCACCGGGCGGGCCAACACCTCGCTGCTCGATCCGGTGGTGGTCGAGGTCTATGGCTCGATGATGCCGCTCAACCAGGTCGCGACCGTCTCCGCGCCCGAGCCCCGCATGCTGAGCGTGCAAGTCTGGGACAAGGCCAACCTGACCGCGGTCGAAAAGGGCATCGCCCACGCCAACCTGGGCCTCAACCCGATGATCGACGGACAGACGCTCCGCCTGCCGATCCCCGACCTGACCGAAGAGCGGCGCAAGGACCTCGCCAAGCTGGCGGGCCAGTATGCCGAGAAGGCCAAGGTCGCGATCCGCAACGTGCGCCGCGACGCGATGGAAACGCTCAAGGACGACGAGAAGAAGAAGGAAATCTCCGAGGACGAGCACAAGCGGCTGGGCGACGAAGTGCAGAAGCTGACCGACAAGTACATTGGCGACGTGGATGCGGCGGCCGCGCACAAGGAGAAGGAAATCCTCACCCAGTGAGCCGAGCTTCCTCCGGAATCGTGACGTCATGGTGAAGGGCGCCGTTTCCGCGGCCACCACTCTGCCCGCCGAGGCTTCGCCGGGCGGCGGCCATGGAGCGCGCCACGTCGCGATCATCATGGACGGCAACGGACGATGGGCGAAGCGGCACCATCTGCCCCGGGCGGTGGGCCATCAACGCGGCGTGGAAGCGGTGCGCCGGCTGGTGCGCGGCCTCGGCGGGACCGGGCTCGAATGCCTGACCCTCTACGCCTTCTCCTCCGAGAACTGGAAGCGCCCCGACGAGGAAATATCCGATCTGATGGGTCTGATGCGGAAGTTCATCCGCAGCGACCTTCCCGAGTTCATCGCGAATGGCGTGCGCCTGAAAATCATCGGCGATTACAAAGCGCTCGAGCCCGACATTGTCGAAATGCTTGAAGATGCGCTGCGGCGTACCGAGCGCGGCACGCGGACGGTCGCGGTGGCGCTCAACTATGGCTCGCAGCAGGAAATCGCGCGCGCCGCTGCCCAGGCTGCCGCCGAAGGCCCGGTCACGACCGAGGCGATCGCCGCTCATCTCGACACCGCCGACCTTCCCCCGCTCGACCTGCTGATCCGCACCTCGGGCGAAGTGCGGCTCTCGAACTTCCTGCTCTGGCAGGCGGCCTATGCCGAGATGTGGTTCACCGATGTGCTATGGCCGGATTTCAAGCTCGAGCATTTAGAAGAGGCACTGGCGAATTTTGCCCAAAGGGAGCGTCGCTATGGCGGCCGGTAATGCAGTCGATGCCGATGGACCGAACGATCCTCTGCCGATGAACCTGAAGACGGCGGACTTGCCGCGGCGGCTTGCGTCGGCCGCGGTGATGCTGCTCGTGGCCACGCTCGCTGTCGCCATCGGCGGGCGTGTTCTTGACGCGTTTATCGTGGCCGTCGCGGGCGTCGCGTTCCTCGAGTTCGCCTGGCTGGTGATGCGCGCGACGCCGAACCCGATGGTCCGGCTCGGCGGATGGATTGCCGGCGCGGCCTATTTCGGCTGCGCGGCGGCGATCCTGATCGGCGCGGGCACCTTCCTGCTGCTGATGGTGATCGGGATCGCTATTTTCACCGACACCGGCGCCTATTTCACCGGGCGGGCGATCGGCGGGCCGAAGATCGCGCCCCGCGTGAGTCCTTCGAAGACCTGGGCCGGCCTCGCCGGCGGCATGGCCGCCTCGGTCGCGTGGGTCTTCCTGTGGGTCTGGGCGATGGACGCTCCGCTGGCGTGGCCGCGATTCGAGCTCGGCCTGAGCCTCTCGCCGCAGAACGTGACCGGCGCCGTGGCGCTCGGCGCCGGGCTGGCAGTCGTCGCGCAGGCGGGCGACTTCCTCGAGAGCTGGCTCAAGCGCCGGGCCGGCGTGAAGGACAGCTCGCGCCTCATTCCAGGGCACGGCGGCGTGTTCGACCGCGTCGACGGGCTGATCCCGGTCGTCCTGGTCGCCGGATTCATCGCCGCGCGGATGGCGCCGTAGCGCGATGCGCTCGATATCGATCTTCGGGGCGACCGGCTCGATCGGGGCCTCGACTCTCGACCTCGTTCGCCGCGCTCGCGCCGATTGGCGCGTCGTGGCGCTGACCGCCAATTGCCAGGCCGTCGAGCTGGCCGCGCTGGCGCGTGAGTTCGGCGCCGAGCTGGCGGTCGTGGCCGACGAATCCTGCCTGCCCGCCTTGCGCGAGGCACTGGCGGGCAGCGGTGTCGAGGCGGCGGGCGGCGCCGCGGCGCTGATCGAAGCAGCGGCGCGCGGCGCGGACCTGACGGTGGCGGCGATCGTCGGCTGCGCGGGCCTGGCACCGACCATGGCGGCCATCGAACAGGGCGGGGTGGTCGCGCTCGCCAACAAGGAGGCGCTCGTCTCCGCGGGCGACGTGATGATGGCGGCGGTCGAGCGTTACGGAGCGACGCTGCTGCCGACCGACAGCGAGCACAACGCGATCTTCCAGTGCCTCCAGGCCGGGCGGATCGAGGACGTCCGCTCGATCACCCTCACCGCGAGCGGCGGTCCGTTCCGCGAATGGAGCCTCGAGCAATTGCGCGCGGCGAGCCCGGCGCAGGCACTCAAGCACCCGAACTGGGACATGGGCGCCAAGATCACCGTCGACTCCGCGACGATGATGAACAAGGGGCTCGAGTACATCGAGGCGCACCGGCTCTTCCCCGTCGGTCTCGAGAAAATCCGCATCCTGGTGCATCCGCAAAGCGTCATCCACTCGATGGTCGAGTACCGCGACGGATCGACTCTGGCGCAGCTCGGGCCGTCGGACATGCGGGTGCCGATCGCCTCGTGCCTCGCCTGGCCCGCGCGGATGGACACGCCCTGCGCGCCGCTCGATCTGGCGAAGCTCGGCACGCTGAGCTTCTTTGCGCCCGACGAAGAACGCTTTCCCGCCACCAAGCTGGCGCGCGAGGCGGCCGAGACGGGCGGCGCAGCACCCGCGGTGCTGAGCGCGGCGAACGAGGTGGCGGTGGCTGCCTTCCTCGGCGGTCAGATTGCATTCACGGATATTTCGGCATTGGTGGCGCAGACCTTGGGCCGCAACCTGCCACCCCCGCCTCGCAGTCTCGACGACGTCCTGGCCGTCGATGCACAGGCGCGGGCGCATGCCGCCGAAATGCTGGAGTTGGTGTGACGTGATAGAGTCCGTTCCCTGGTGGATGTGGATTGTCGGCTTCCTGCTCGTGCTGGGGCCGCTGGTGACCGTCCACGAGCTCGGCCATTATCTGGTCGGACGCTGGTTCGGGGTGAAGGCGAACGCCTTCTCGGTCGGCTTCGGTAGCGAGCTGTGGGGCTACACCGACCGGCGCGGCACGCGCTGGAAGCTCTCTGCCATCCCGCTCGGCGGCTATGTCCAGTTCGCCGGCGACATGAACCCTGCCAGCCAGCCTAGCGAGGACTGGCTGGCGCTACCCGAGCGGGAACGCGCGCAAACCTTCCAGGCCAAGCCGCTGTGGCAACGTGCGCTGATCGTGCTGGCGGGGCCGATGACCAACTTCCTGGTGGCGATCGCCGTGCTCGCCGCGTTCAACCTGGCCTACGGCAAGGCAGTGACCCCGCCGGTGGTCTCGGTGCTGGTCGAGGACGGAGCGGCGGCCGAGGCGGGTTTCCAGACCGGGGACCGGATCGTTGCGGTCGACGGCGCATCGGTCGAAACTTTCGAGGAAGTGGCGCGGATCGTCTCGATCCGCCCGCAGGAGCGGCTGGTCTTCGCGCTCGAGCGCGATGGCACCGACGTGACGATCCCGGTCGTGACCGACGTGTTTGTCGAGCGTGACCGGTTCGGCAACGAATACCGTATCGGGCGCCTCGGCGTCGGCTCCAACGAACGGGCGGTCGAGCCGGTCGGGCCGGCCGAGGCGGTGCTGCTCGGGGTCGAGCAAACCCGCGGAATCGTGGTGATGATGGTCACGGGAATCGAGCAGATCGTGACCGGTCGCCGGCCCCTCACCGAGCTCGGCGGGCCGATCAAGATCGCCAAGTTTTCCGGCGAGCAATTGAGCCTCGGATGGCGCGAATTCGTGTGGTTCGCGGCCATGGTCTCGATTAACTTGGCATTCATTAACCTGCTGCCAATTCCGGCCCTCGACGGCGGGCACCTGGCTTTCTACGCAGCCGAAGCGGTGCGACGGAAGCCGCTGGGTCCCCGCAGTCAGGAATGGGCGTTCCGCACTGGCATGGCCTTCGTGCTCGCGCTGATGCTGTTCGTCACGATCAACGACGTCGCTTCGCTGTCATTGTTCGGCGGCTAGGCTGGAGAGGGCGCCGCTCCGTTTTCGGAGCGGGGAAAAGGATGGCACCGGCGGCGCATTTTCGGCTTGTTCGCTTGCTAGCGCGTCCTGCATCGGGCAAGGGCGCACATCGCCTCGGGACGGTTCTGAAAGCTTGATCGCACGGCGAGCGGGACACGACGTGTCGTATGAATGGACGGGTACATGAGCGGTAGGGCCAAGACGATAGCCACCACGCAATTCGCCGCAGCCCTCTTGGGTTGCACCATCCTCGCCGGAGTGCCCGGCGCAGCCTTCGCCCAGGACGATGCCGAGCCGGCGCCGGCGCAACCCGCGCCCGTCGCTGCCCCCGCTCCGGCACCTGCGGAGCAGGGCCAGGTCATCCGCTCGATCGCGGTGGCGGGCGCGCAGCGTCTCGAGCCCGCGACGATCGTCAGCTACATCCAGATGCGGCCCGGCCAGGTCTATACGCCGGCTCTCGCCGACCAGGCGCTCAAGGATCTCGCGGCCACCGAACTGTTCGCCGACTATTCCATCCAGAACAACGACGGTAACGTCGTCATCACCGTGGTCGAGAACCCGGTGATCAACCGCGTCGTGCTGGAGGGCAACAAGCGCCTCAAGGACGACAAGATCCTCCCCGAGATCAAGCTCGCAGCGCGGCAGATCTTCACCCGCTCGAAAGTTCGCGCCGACGTGGCCCGCATCATCGAGCTGTACAAGCGCCAGGGCCGCTTCGCCGCCACGGTCGAGCCGCAGATGGTGCAGCTCGATCAGACCCGCGTCGACGTGCTCTTCGAGATGAACGAAGGCCCGAAGTCCAAGGTCCGCGCGATCAACATCATCGGAAACGAGGTGTTCTCGGACAAGGAATTGCGCGGCGAGATGGTCACCCAAGTGGCGGGGCTGCTGAAGATATTCAGCTCGGCCACCAGCTATGACCCTGACCGGCTGGCCTACGACCAGCAGCAGCTTCGCGCGTTCTACCTCGAAAACGGGTACGCCGACTTCCGCGTCGTCTCGGCAGTCGCCGAGCTGACCCCGGACAAGCGCGACTTCATCATCACCTACGTGGTTGAAGAGGGCGACCGCTACAAGTTCGGCGACGTGGAGGTCGAAAGCCAGCTTCGCGACTTCGATTCGACGGTGATGACCAACGCACTGCCGATGAAGACGGGCGACTGGTACGACGCCAAGCTCGTCGAGGACACGATCGAGCGGCTCACCGAGACCGCCGGAACCTTCGGTTATGCCTTCGCGGATGTCCGGCCGAACTACAGCCCGGACCGCGAAAACAAGACGATGGGCATCAGGTTCGTCATCAACGAGGCGCCGCGGGTCTATGTCGAGCGCGTCGACGTCAACGGCAACACGCTGACCCAGGACAAGGTCGTCCGCCGCGAGTTCCGCCTCGCCGAAGGCGACGCGTTCAACTCGCTGCAGGTCAAGCGCTCGACCGCGCGCATCAACTCGCTGGGTTACTTCCAGGAAAACTTCGAGATCGAGCAGGTCGACGGCAGCGCGCCCGATCGCATCGTGCTCGAAGCCAACGTGCAGGAGCAGGCGACCGGCGAGCTGTCGCTATCGGCTGGCTTCTCGAGCCTCGAGAGCTTCATCTTCCAGGGCTCGATCCGCCAGCGCAACTTCCGCGGGCGTGGCCAGACAGTCGGCCTCGGGCTCAACTATTCGCGCTACTCGAAGTCGGCCAACGTCAGCTTCACCGAGCCCTATGTGTTCGACAAGAACATCTCGGCGGGCGTCGATATCTATCGGCGCGACTACAACAACGACTACTACGACCAAGGCCTCGCGACCTACGAGTCGGCCACGACCGGCGCCTCGTTGCGGGTCGGCGTGCCGCTGACCGAGTATCTTTCGGCGCTTGGGCGTTACACGTTCAACCACGAGAACATCACGATCGACGAGCGGCAGTTTTTCGGCGATTTCGACGGCGACGGCGTGCGCGAGTGCGAGCCGCTGCTGGCCGGGCGCTATCTGTGCGACGCGATCGGCAAGCGCACGACCTCGCTGCTCGGCGTCTCGCTCATCCACAACTCGCTGGACAGCCGCGTGCGCCCGACGCGCGGCGAAACGGCCACCGCCAACCTCGATTTTGCCGGGCTGGGCGGATCGTCGCGGTATCTGCGTTTCACCGGCAATGCCGCCAAGTACTGGTCGCTCGGCCCCGGCTGGATCTTCTCGCTCAGCGCCGAAACGGGCTACATCAAGGGTCTGAAGGACCGCGGGCCGGGCCTCGACGACGTCCAGCTTACCGACCGCTTCTTCCTCGGCGAACCCGAGATGCGCGGTTTCGACATCCGCGGCGTCGGCCCGCGCGTGGTGCGCCGGTTCTACACCGTCGACGAGGACGGCACGGCATCGCTTCTGCCCATCCACGACAAGGGCAATCAGGACGACGCGCTCGGAGGCACGGCGTATTATCTGGGTAGGGCCGAGCTCGAAATCCCGCTCGGTTCAGGCGCGCGCGAGCTTGGGCTGCGTCCCTCGATCTTCCTGGATGTCGGCTCGGTGTTCGGGATCGAGCGGCCGCAGTTGACGCAGAGCCCCTACCCGGACGGTATCTTCATCCCGACGCGCGACGAAGAGGGCAATGCGCTCTATACGCAGGTGAACGTGGCGACCCTGGTCACTCCGTCTGGAGGCGGCACGCCCGTTTGTACACCTGGCACGGCGCAGGGCGACGTCACCATCGTGACAACTCCGACCAACCCCAATCCGCCGTCGTGCCTTGCCAGCAACAACAACACCGCGATCGGCAGCTCGCTTCCCCCGTTCGTCGAAGAGTTCTACGGGAACACCGCCAAGCCGCGCGTGTCGATCGGCATCGGGGTCAACTGGAACTCGCCGTTCGGGCCGTTCCGCATCAACTTCGCTTATCCGCTTCTCAAGGAGAAGGGCGACGATACCAAGCGCTTCTCCTTCAACGTAGGAACCTCGTTCTAATGAAAGCTCGCATTCTCGGCGCCACCATGCTGGCGCTTTCCGCCCTTGTCGCCGCCCCCGCCGCTGCCCAGGTCAACGGCGTCGCGGTGACCGACCCGGCCGTCGCCATTGCCGGCGCGCAGGCGCTGCAGGCCGCCTACAACCAGATCGGCACCACCTTCCAGGCGCAGCGCACTCAGCTCGAGCAGCTTCAGCAGCAGCGCGCGACGGCGATCCGCCAATTCGACACGAACGGCGACGGCCAGCTCAGCCAGGAAGAGCAGACCGCGGCGCAGGCCAACACTTCGGTGATCCAGCAGGTCCAGGGCCTCGACCAGCAAATCAACACGATCCAGCAGCCGATCACGTTGGCGCGTGTCTATGTGATCGAGCAACTGGCGCAGCAGCTGTCTCCGGCGGTCCAGGCCGTGGTCCAGGCGAACAACATCCAGCTCATCCTGAACCCGGCCTCGACGCTGTACGTCGCCGAGGCGGCGGATGTGACCGATGACATCGTGGCCCAGCTCAACAGGCTTGCCCCGACCGTTTCGACGGCCGCGCCGCAGGGGTGGCAGCCGCAGCAGCAGTCGGTCCAGCTGTTCCAGCAGGTGCAGGAAATTCTGGTGGTGGCCGCGCAGCAGCAGGCCGCTCAGCAACAGCAGGCGCAGCAGCCGGCTACGCCGGTCCAGGGCCGCTAGATCCAGGCCGGGGCAGGGTCATGAGCGAAACCGCGTCCGCGCGCACCTACGATATCGCGCAGATTCTCAAGGCCCTGCCGCACCGCTACCCGCTTCTCCTCGTCGACAAGGTCGTCGACCTGCAAGTTAACGAGGAAATTCACGCCCTCAAGGCCGTAAGCTTCAACGAACAGTACTTCCAGGGGCACTTTCCCGGTCGACCGATCATGCCCGGAGTCTTGCAGATCGAGGCGTTGGCTCAGGCGGCCGGCATCCTCGCGGTCGAGACGCTCGAGCTCGCTGGCAGCGGCAAGCTGGTCTATTTCATGGCGATCGAAGAAGCCAAGTTTCGGGCGCCGGTCGAGCCGGGTTGCCTGCTTGAGCTTCACGCCGGGTTCGTCCAGAAGCGCGCGCGTGTGTGCAAATTCTGGGGCAAGGCCAGCGTCGAAGGGAAGGTGACCTGCGAGGTGCAGTTCACCGCTATGATCGCCGACGCGCCCGCGGCGGGCTAGGGCGCCGAACTGCCTTGTAATTCGCGGCGCTCCCATCTATGGGCCCGCCTTTCCCGACATTGCCCGGCCGGTCGGAACCGGCCTCATGCACGAAGGACTTACGCCATGAAGGCCGATACCCATCCCGATTACCACATGATCAAGGTGCAGATGCCCGACGGCACCGTGTTCGAGACGCGCTCCACCTGGGGCAGCGAAGGCGACACGCTGGCGCTGGACATCGATCCGACCAGCCACCCCGCCTGGACCGGCGGCACGCGTCAGGTCGACCAGGGCGGCCGCGTGGCTCAGTTCAACAAGCGCTTCGGTGGGCTGTCGCTCAAGAAGAAGTAAGCCGACGTTCCAAGAAATCACCAAGAGGGCGGCACCTCGGGCCGCCCTCTTTCGATTCTGTCCGACCTAATCCGCGTTCGGTTCGAAGCGGAGGCTTCCCGCTACCCGCATAGTTCCGGTGTCGCGGGCGTGATGGATGCCGTCGAAAACCGGCACCTGCGGGAAATCGTGGTAGGGATTGAGGCCGAGGCAGGCGACGTTGACGCCGAAAGTATTCGGGTCCGATCGGCGCTGGTGAAACGTGTAAGAGCCGCAGCGCGAGCAGAAGTAGTGCTTCGCCACCTTCTTGAACTGATAGCAGGTCAGGAGGTCCTCACCCTCGAGGATCGTCAGCCCGTCGAGAGGCGTTCCCACGGTGACCGCGCCACGCATCGCGCAGATCGAGCAGTCGCAGCGTGCGCCGCGCGGCGGATCCGCCACGTCGGCCGTGAACCTCACCGTGCCGCAATGGCAGGATCCTTCTCTTACCATCCCCAGGGCCTTTCGCGGTACCATTTGGTGATCACATACTTCACGCCCTTGCGCACCTTCATCCCATGATGGAGCGTGGCGGCGTTGAGCGTGCCGTCAGGGCGGTGATTATTCCAGCAAACCAGCTTCCCGGTTTCGGGTCGAAACAGCTTGTCGACGACCTTGAAACGCGTCGCGCCGCCTGCCTCCACCGTGTTGAGATAGATCATAAATGTCCAGGTTCGTTGCCCCGCGATCGAGCAATACTTGGCGAAGTCCTTCCCGCCAGGCTCGAAGTAGTCGGTATGGGCCTTGAATTCCTGACCGACCTCGTAACGCTGGCCCTGCACCGGTTCGCCATAAGCCAGATCAATTCCGTTAAGCTCGAAGAGGAGAGCCTCCAGCTCTCTAACCGACGGTTCCTCGCCAACGAGATCGCATGTCTCGCTGGTGCGGAAATGTTCGTCTCCGTTGGGATCGGCGATGGTCGACGGGCGGCGATCCTGGTCGATCAGGCCGATCAAGCGGGTGCACAATTCGGCGGTCAGAAACTGCGGCCGGTCGAACAATTCGATCCGCGATGATGGCACGCGGCGTACGCCGGGATAGGCCAGCAGGCGTTCCGCGGAGGCTTCACCCGGAGTCGTCATCGCTCACTGGTTTAGACCGCCTGCGCGCCGTAATAAAGTTGCGTGGGTCTTTCCGCGGCGCACATTTTGCTTTGCTCGCGAAGCGGGTTGTGCAACAGGCTCGCGGCCGCGCCGATCCGGCTTGACCGAAGTGCGCGGAGGCCTACCTAGCCCGCTCGCGGCATAGGCTGTGGCGAATGTAGCTCAGTTGGTTAGAGCGCCGGTTTGTGGTACCGGAGGTCGCGGGTTCAACCCCCGTCATTCGCCCCATTCCCCCTTCAGAAGCGCCGCATTCGGACAACCGAGCAAGGACGCGCGATGGCGGCATTCTGGACCGAAGCGGACTTCGACGGGCACGAACTGGTGCAATTCGTGCACGATCGCGCCTCCGGCCTCAATGCAATCATCGCGCTTCATTCGACCCACCTTGGGCCGGCCGCCGGCGGCACCCGATTCTGGCACTATGCCGACCCGGCTGGCGCCATGCGCGACGCGCTGCGCCTCAGCCGGGGGATGAGCTACAAGAACGCGATGGCGGGGCTGCCCATGGGCGGCGGCAAGGCCGTCGTCCTGCTCGACAGCGAACGCACGCGGACGGCCGAGATGCTCGACGCCTTCGGCGATGCCGTCGAGGCTCTCGGCGGCCGCTACGTGACGGCGGAGGACGTCGGCGCAAGCGAGGCAGACATGGTCGCGATTGCGCACCGCACCGCGCATGTCTGCGGCCTCCCTGCCGGCGAGGGTGAACTGGGAGGCGATCCTGGACCATTCACCGCGATGGGAATCTTCCTCGGCATCAAGGCTGCGGTCTCGCACAAGCTGGGGCGCAACAGCCTGGCCGGTGTACGGGTGGCGCTGCAGGGCTGCGGCAGCGTTGGCAGCGGCGTGGCGCGGTTGCTGGCCAAGGAGGGAGCAGTACTCACCGTCGCCGACATGGATGCGGCGCGTGCCAAGGCACTGGCCGCGGAATTAGGCTGCGTGGCGGAGGAGGCGGGCTCGATCATGGCCACGCCTTGCGAGGTGTTCAGCCCGAATGCGCTCGGAGCGATCCTCGACGAAACGGGCATTGCGCGGCTCGATTGCTCGATCGTCGCCGGCGCCGCGAACAACCAGCTCGCGCGGCCAGAACATGGCGCCCTGCTGGTCGAGCGAGGAATCCTCTACGCCCCCGATTACGTGATCAACGCAGGCGGCATTATCAACGTTAGCCTCGAGTACCTTTGCCGCCGGGAAGGTGGACCGTGCGATGTGGCGGAAGTCACCCGCCGCATCGGCCAGATTCCGGAGCGTCTGGAGGCGATCTGGCTGCAAAGCGATGCCTCGGGCGAACCGCCCGACGCGGTCGCCGACCGCATGGCGCAGGCGCTCATCGGGCGGGGGTGAACCGCTATTCGTTGACAATGTCCGAAATTGCCAGCTCGCCCCTTGCCCGGGGGGGCGCTACCTGTCAAAGCGGCTCAACAAGAGCCTTCCGGACCCATGCACGGCTTCGCCAACCCCGCCCGCTTCCTGAGAATTGCTCGCTGGCTTACGCCGGCGCTGCTCGTGTCGGGCTTGCTCTTGACCGCTGCCTCGCTGGCCTACGGATACTGGTTCGCGCCCGCCGAACGCCTGCAGGGCGAGACGGTGCGCATACTCTTCATCCACGTACCGACCGCCTGGCTCGGAATGGGCGGCTGGACCGCGATCGCGGTGGCCAGCTTCGTCGAGCTAGTGTGGCGCCATCCGCTCGCCACCCTGGCGGCGCGCGGCGCGGCGGTGCCCGGCGCGGTCTTCGCGGCGCTCTGTCTCGCGAGCGGATCGCTCTGGGGCCGACCGGCGTGGGGCACGTGGTGGGTGTGGGACGGGCGGCTGACCAGCATGCTCGTGCTGCTGTTCCTCTATTTCGGCTATATCGCGCTCGCGGGCTCGGTGGCGCGCGAAGGCGGATCGAGCCGCATTCCTGCAATTTTCGGACTGGTCGGCGCGGTCAACATCCCGATCATTCATTATTCGGTGATCTGGTGGAACAGCTTGCACCAGCCGCCGAGCATCACGACCGGCGGCTCCGCGATGGCGGGGCCGTTCCTGTGGGGGCTGCTCGCCGCAACGCTGGGCTTCTCGCTGCTGTTCGGCGGGGTAGTCCTGGCGCGCATGCGTGCGCTGCTGGCCGACGTGCAGACCGAGGCGCGACTGCGCCGGAAAGCGCTCGAATCCTGATGCGTGAAGCGCTCGATCCGTGGTTTTTCGTGAATGCGTCGTACGTCCTGGCGATCTGCGGTACGCTGGCGCTGGTCGGCTGGAGCTGGCTGGCCATGCGAGCGGCGGAGCGGCGCAAGGACGAGGCACGAAATAAATGACGAGCCGGTTGAAACCCAAGCATCAGCGGCTGGTCTTGCTGGCCGTTGCACTCGTCGCGCTGATCGGCGCGGCGCTGCTGGCGGCGTGGGCCCTGCGCAACCAGGCGAGCTATTTCTACGTCCCTGCCGACATGGCTGCGGACCCGCCGGAGCCCGGGCAGGCGGTACGGCTGGGCGGTATGGTCGAGAACGGATCGATCCGGACGCGTGCCGACGGGGTGACCATCGATTTCGTGGTCGGTGACGGCGAGGCGCGCATTCCGGTGGTGTTCTCTGGCATCCAGCCAGACCTGTTCGTCGAAGGGTCGGGTGTCGTTGCCGAGGGGAGCCTCGGGGCGGACGGCACCTTCGTTGCCACCAATCTGCTGGCCAAGCATGACGAGAACTACCTGCCGCGCGAGCTCGAGGAAATGGACGCGCACCAACGACGCGAAGTCGTGGCGGAAACGACTGAATGATCGCTGAGCTCGGCCTTGCCGCGTTATGGCTCGCCGCCGCGCTGGCCGCGCTGCAGTTGTTTGCCGGCGCCATGAGCCTGCGCGAGGGCAAATCAGGTCTCGCGGCGTTGGTACGGCCCGCCGCCGTGATCCAGGCGCTGCTTTGCGCACTGGCGTTCGGCGCGCTACTCCTCCTGTTCATTCGTACCGACTTGTCGGTGGCGCTGGTCGCCAAGAACTCCCATTCGGCCAAGCCCTTCATCTTCAAGCTGGCGGGCACATGGGGCAACCACGAAGGTTCGATGCTGCTGTGGGTGTCCGTCATGGCGCTTGCCGGCGGGCTGATCGGCCTGCTCGAGCGGCGACTGCCCGAGCGCACGATGATCGCGACGCTGGCCGCGCAGGCCTTCGTCGGGCTCGGCTTCTACGCCTTCCTGCTGTTTTCCTCGAACCCTTTCGAGCGGCTCGATCCGGCGCCGGTCGAGGGAATGGGCCTAAACCCGCTGCTTCAAGACATCGGCCTCGCGATGCATCCGCCGACGCTCTACATGGGCTACGTGGGTTTGTCGGTGGCCTTCAGCTTCGCGGTGGGCGCGCTGCTGACCCGGCAGGTCACCCCCGATTTCGCCAAGGTCATGCGTCCGTGGGTGCTGGGCGCGTGGATCTTTCTCACGCTCGGCATCACCGCGGGGTCATATTGGGCTTATTACGAGCTCGGCTGGGGCGGCTGGTGGTTTTGGGACCCAGTCGAAAACGCCAGCCTGATGCCCTGGCTGGCCGCCACGGCGCTGCTCCACTCGGCGAGCGTGCTGGCCTCGCGCGATGCCTTGCGAGCGTGGACCATCATGCTCGGCGTGGTGGCCTTCTCGATGAGCATGCTTGGCACCTTCCTCGTGCGCTCGGGAATCCTCACCAGCGTTCACGCCTTCGCGGTCGATCCCCAGCGCGGCACATTCATTCTGGCCTTGCTGGCGCTCAACATCGGCGGGGCGTTGATCATCTTCGCGACGCGCGCCGGCACGATCTCGGAGGGGCAGCGTTTTTCGGTGTTGAGCCGTGAAGGTGCCTTGGTGGTCAACAATGTCGCGCTCTCGGCAATCCTCGGCATCGTGCTGCTGGGCACGCTTTATCCGCTCCTGACGGAGGCGTTCGACGTCAAAGTCTCGGTCGGTCCGCCTTACTTCAACCCGGTCGGCGCGATGTTCTTCATGCCCATGCTGGTCGTTCTCGCCGTCGGTCCCTTGCTGCGTTGGCGGCGCGACAACTTCGAGCGGATTCAGGCACCGGTGGTAGCGATTGCGGTCGTGGCGCTGGCGGTGCTTGCCGGCGTCTACGCCTTTGCAGGAATCGCCCTGCTTCCGTTGTTGGGACTGGCGCTTGCGGCGGGGGTCGCGGTAGCGAGCGTCATGCCGCTCCGTGGGCGGTCGTTGCGGCGCTTGCCGCTGCCCGTCTGGGGGATGGTGCTTTCGCACTTGGGCGTAGCGGTAGCGCTGTTCGGTATGGCGTCCGATACGGCATTCCAGAAAGAGCGGCTCGTGGCCGCGGAAGTCGGCGAGACTATCCAGGACGGTCCGTGGCAGGTCACCCTGGTTTCGGTCGAGCCGGTCGCAGGGCCCAACTGGACGGCGCTCGAAGCAACCCTCTCCGCAAGCTACAAGGGCGGGCGCCCGATCGTCGTTCATCCGCAGGCCCGCAGCTTCTGGACGCCGCCACAGGAAACGAGCGAGGCCGCGCTTTTGACGCGCTGGAACGGGCAGCTCTACACAGTCATCGGAGGAGAGGCCGAAGGCGGTCGCTGGCAGCTTCGGCTCTGGTGGAAGCCCTTCGTCACCTGGATTTGGTATGGCGGCGGCCTGATCGCGCTCGGTGGTCTGCTGGCACTGATCGGGCGGTTGCGCGGCGATCTCAAACGCCGGAGTGCACAAGCCCAGATCGCGCTCCGGCGCGGGGAGGCCGCGGCATGAACTGGTTGCGCTGGGGCGGACTTGGACTGGCGGCGGGCCTGCTCGCCCTGTTCGCCTACATGCTGGCGCAGCCCAAGGACGAGTTCATCCATAGCGCGATGATCGGTGAGACGATCCCGGCGTTCGACCTTCCGCCTGCCGTTGCCGATCGGCCCGGCCTTTCCAGCCAGGACCTCGCCGACGGGCAGCCCAAGTTGCTCAACGTGTTCGCGAGCTGGTGCGTGCCCTGCGCAGCCGAGGCCCCTCAGCTCTCCAAGCTGGAGGCGGCGGGGGCCAACATCGTCGCGGTGGCGATTCGCGACAGGCCGGACGATGTCGCCCGCTTTCTCGAGACTTACGGCAACCCCTTCAGCCGCATCGGCAAGGACGACATCAGCGCGGTGCAACTCTCGATCGGCTCGTCAGGCGTGCCCGAGACGTTCGTCATCGATGGCAAAGGGGTGATCCGGTACCAGCACATGGGTGACATCCGCGACGAACACGTGCCGATGCTGCTCGCGGAACTGCGGGAAGCCGGGGCATGATCGCGCGGTTGCTCATCGCGTTCTTGCTGGCGCTTTCGCTTCCCGCCGCCGCGCAGGATTCGCTGCCGCCGGCTCCCTACGCGTACCGGCAGATCCCTGACCCAGCGCTCGAGGCCAAGGCGCAGGCGCTGATGGAAACGCTGCGCTGCCTCAAATGCCAGAGCCAATCCATTGCGGACAGCGACGCCCCGATGGCGGGGGACATGCGGCACCAGGTGCGGACGCGCATTGCCGCCGGTGAGGACCCGGAGGCGGTGCGCGCGTGGCTGGTGCAGCGCTATGGTGATTACGTGAGCTACAAGCCCACGGTGAGCGCGACGACCTGGCCGCTGTTCGCAATTCCCCTGGTGCTGCTGGCGCTCGTGGCATTCGTGTTGCGTCGCCGCCTGGGATTGTCGCGATGACTTGGGTTCTGGTGATCGTCCTCGCCCTGGCCGCGTTCGCGCTCGGCGTACTGGCGTTCCGGGTATCGCGGCAGGGCTGGTCGACTTTCGGGGCGGCGCTGGCGCTCGGCCTGGCGGGCTACGCCCTGCAAGCGAGCCCAGAAGTCCCGGGCGCACCTGCAGTGGGCGTGCGGGCAACAGGCGAAGTCGATTGGGCCTTTGTCGATGCGCGCAAGGAAATGGTCGCGAGCGCAAACCGTTCGGCCAGCGACAAGATGATCGTGGCCGACGCGCTGGCGCGCCAAGGGCAATACGCCAACGCGGCTGCAATGCTGCGCGCGGCCGTGAGCGAAAACCCGCGGGATGGTGAGGCGTGGCTCGCGCTTGGCAACGCCTTGGTGGAACATTCCGACGGGGCGCTGACGCAGCCGGCCGTGCTTGCGTACCGACGCGCAGCCGAACTCGACCCGACCGGTGTCGGCCCCGGCTATTTCCTAGGCTTTGCGCTGATCCGGCAGGGTCGGCTGATGGAAGCGCGCGGCGTGTGGGCCTCGACGCTCGAATCCGCGGCGCCGGACGCGGCGGGGAGGGCAGGGCTCGAGGAAAGCCTGAAGCGGCTCGATGGGCTGATTGCCAATCAGGGTGCGATCCCGCGGTAGGGCGACATGTCAGGTGGCATTGCGACGGCCTGAAGCCGCTGCTAAGCGCCCCCCTCGCCGCGCATGAGTCGCGAAATGGGGCCCCAAATCCCGATGAGCTCAGCACAAGGTGAACAGCGCACGTCCGCCAAGGTGAAGTTGGCGGTCGGGGCCATCGGCATCGTCTTCGGCGATATCGGCACCAGCCCGCTCTATGCCTTCCGCGAGACGTTCGTCGGCCCGCATCCGCTCGCCCTCGACGACTTGCACGTCCTCGGCGTGCTCAGCTTGATATTCTGGTCGATGACGCTGGTCGTCTCGATCCAGTATGTCACTCTGCTCATGCGCGCGGACAACAAGGGCGAGGGCGGTTCGCTCGCGCTCGTGGCCTTGCTGTCGCGCCGCATGGACCGTTCACGATACGGCTGGCTCGTCATTCTCCTCGGGGTCTTCGCGACTGCGCTATTTTACGGCGACAGCATGATCACTCCGGCTATCTCGGTGCTCTCGGCCGTGGAGGGGCTGACCGTCGTCAATCCTCGCCTGAGCAATTGGGTGATCCCAATCGCACTCGTGCTGCTGATCGGTTTGTTCGTCCTGCAGAAGCGCGGGACCGCCAGGGTCGGCGCTCTCTTCGCGCCCGTCATGCTGGTCTATTTTTCCGTTCTCGCCGTGCTTGGGACGATCCATATCGTCTACAGCCCCGAAATCCTGACGGCGCTGAACCCGTGGTATGCGATCCAGTTCTTCCTCGTCGACAAGTGGCTTGCCTTCCTGGCGCTCGGTTCGGTCGTGTTGGCGGTCACAGGGTCCGAGGCGCTCTATTCGGACATGGGGCATTTCGGGCGCGGGCCGCTGCGTCTGTCATGGTTCGGCTTCGTGATGCCCTGCCTGCTGCTCAACTATTTCGGCCAAGGCGCGATGATCCTCAGCATGGGCGATGCGGCGGCGGCCGAGGCCATCGAGAATCCGTTCTTCTTCATGGCACCCGAGATGTTCCGGCTTCCGCTGGTCATTCTTGCCACGTGCGCCGCGTTCATCGCCAGCCAGGCGGTGATCTCGGGCGCATTCTCGATCACCCACCAAGCCATCCAGCTCGGGTTCGTGCCGCGCCTTTCGATCCGGCACACCAGCGACGAGCATCAGGGGCAGATCTATATCCCGGTGATCAACTGGGTGCTGCTCGTCGCGGTGATCCTGTTGGTTCTGACCTTCCGTAATTCGTCGAACCTCGCCTCGGCCTATGGCATAGCGGTGACGGGTGCGATGCTGATCGACACCTGCCTTCTGGCTGTGGTGGTGACGCTGTTGTGGCGCTGGAAATGGTGGTGGGCAGCACCCGTTGTGGCGATTTTCTTCATCGTGGACGGTGCCTATTTCGCGGCGAACCTGATGAAGTTCGCCGACGGGGGCTGGTTCCCGCTGCTGATAGGCGCCTTCGCGTTCACGCTCCTTACGACTTGGGCGAAGGGTCGCCGCCTGATGCGTGAGCGGATGAGCGAGATGACGCTACCGCTCGAGATCTTTGCCAAGTCCGCGCGCGGTAGCGCTGCGCGTGTCCCCGGAACGGCAATCTTCATGAATTCGGGAGCGCACGGAACGCCGTCTGCGCTGCTGCACAACATCAAGCACAACAAGGTGCTGCACGAACGCGTCGTCGTGCTGACCGTGCAGATCGCGGAGGTGCCTTACGTCGATCCCGAGAAGCGCCTCGAAGTAAGCGCAATCGGCGAGGGCTTCTTCCGGGTGATCCTCCACTACGGATTCATGGAAGAGACCGACATTCCCTCTGCGCTGAAGGACGTGCAGACCTGCGGAGCGCCGTTCGAGATGATGCAGACGAGCTTCTTCCTTTCACGCCAGACCTTGCTGGCCGCGGACAAGCCGGGAATGGCTCCATGGCGCGAGAAACTGTTTTCATGGATGATGCGCAACTCGGCGACGCCGATGGAGTTCTTCCGACTGCCGACCAACCGCGTCGTGGAGTTGGGCAGCCAGGTCGAAATCTAGCGTCAATTCTCGCGTCCTGCCCGTCGGCGGAGGGGAACCACGTTTGAATCGGCTGTAGGGAGCGCGGCCTCAAGCAGAACACCAAGGTTTGCCTCATCCAGCGGCGATTCGAAGGCCAGCCCGAGCGACCCTTTCTTGACCCATTTCAGCCTCGCCGGAACCGGACCGAACTCGCCCAGCCATAACTGGATTGGCTCCATCTTGGTGACGCCGACGGAACTCGCCCGCAGGCGGCAGCCATCCGCTCCCAAGTCGGTGATGAGCACTTCTTCGGGCGGCCTGTCGCCAACCTGATATCGCCCGGCGAGAATGACTGCGTGACGAGCGCCACCCCGTGGAATCTCGGTTCGGGGAAGCATCGGCGAGCGTTTGGATCGGGTCATGCGGCGAGGCTACGAGACGCGGCTTAACGTTTCCTTCGCGCAGCCACGGTCATGCCGATGTTGCGGCCTACCCCCAACGTCATCGCAAGGCCTTCTTAACCCTAACGAACGACTACGAACGAATGGGACTCGATCATGCCGCGCCGGCGCCATTACCAGCAGAGCGCCGCGCCGTTGGCCGCGCACGCACGGATTGCCCGGCCCGACTGCAGACGCCGGTCAAGACGTGGGACGGACGGCTCTGGGATTTGTCCGAAGTCGGTGCCCGCGTGCAGGTCGACAGTCCGCCGCAGGAGGGCGCCCTCGTGCTGCTCTCGTGGCAATCCACTGAGCTGTTCTGCCGGGTGGTGTGGTCGGCCGACGACATGTGCGGCGTGTTGTTCGAACGGCCGATATCGCGCACGGTCGTGCTGGAAACGCTCGGCGAACCGGTCAGCGAGCTGTATCTCGTGTCCGGCAGCGGGCCCGCCGCCAGTGTGGGCAACATTCCCATCGGCAAGCGGCGATCACGATTGCGGAGCGTCGACAGCTAGCAACGCTCCTGAGGAATGCGGCGTCAGCCTAGGTTCGCGCTAACCATCGCATAAGCCATCGGCAGCGACAGGAGCACGTTGAGTCGGCTGGCGATTAGAGCCACGGGCGCAGCCTTAGCCTTGGCCTCGTCGCTCGCTTCCACGAGACCGAGAATCTTCTTTTGCGCCGGCCAGATGATGAACCACACGTTGAAGGCCATGATCAGCGCCAGCCACATGCCGATGCCGATCATGTTGATGCCGTCCGCGTCCGTGCCTTGGAAGGTGAGCGCGTCCGCGCCGTAGCCGTTGTGGAAGGCGATGGTGAGGCCGGTCAGAACGGTCAGCGCCGCGCCCCAGCGGAAGAAGAACAGCGCGCTGGGGGCGATATAGCCCGTGACGCCTCTCTTCAGCTCCGCGGGGACTTTGGGCATCGTCGGCACTTGCACGAAGATGAAATAATAGAGCAGCCCGATCCAGGTGATGCCGAAGAACAGGTGCAACCACCGAAATACGTCATCGACGATCGAGCGTGCGTCGGCCCCCGTCCATCCGGTGAATGCGACGATCATTACGATCGCGAGCACTAGCCCGCTCACCAGCACGAGGTGCAGATTGCCGAAGAATTTTGCCATGGCGGTTCCCCTGTTTCCCCATTTTCTTCGCGCGAAGGTCTAACGCCAAGCAGGGGCGCGCGACAAGAGGCGGCTCAGCCCGTCGGAGGAGGGGTGGTTTCCTCTTCTTTGGCACCTTCGGTGGTGAGACCGTGGCGCAACAGCATCGGAAGCTGGGTGAAGGTGAACAGGAAGCTCAGGGGCAAGAAGACCCAAAGCTTGGCCGCCAGCCAGTCGCCGAAGCTGAGCGTCATTCGCAAAGTCTCGTTAAGCGCGGCCAGGGCAAGGAAGAACACGCCCCAGTTTCGCGAGAGCTTGAGCCACCCTTCGTCGGAGAGGCCCTCGAACGCCGCTTCGAGCAGGACCTTGAGTAGCGCTTTGCCTTTCCAGTAGCCGGCCAGCAGCACGATCCCGAAAGCCACGTAGATGATCGTCGGCTTCAACTGGACGAAAGTCGGGTCTCCAAAGAAGATCGTCAGCGCGCCGAACCCAACGATGAGAGCGGTCGACAACCACAGCATCGGCGAAACTTTTCCAAGCCGCCATTTGGAGATCGCCAGCGCGGCCAGCGCCGCGACGATAAACGCGCCCGTGCCACGGATCACGGCGAGGATTTCCGCCGCGGCGTCTTCGCCATCCGGGCTGTAAGCGCGGTAAGTCACGAAAAACACGAGCAGCGGGCCGTAATCGACGAGGACGTTCATCCAACCCGACTTGGGCTTCTTCGCCGATGCATCCGCCATCAGGCCACTCCTGCAATCACGCGCGCGACGAGATCGGGGTCGAACGGGCGCAGGTCATCGATCTTCTCGCCCACGCCGATCGCATGGATGGGCAGGCCGTACTGCTCTGCCGCGGCGACCAGCACGCCGCCGCGCGCGGTTCCGTCGAGCTTGGTCATGATCAGGCCGGTGACGCCGGCGACTTCCTTGAACACGTCGATCTGGCTGAGCGCGTTTTGCCCGTTGGTCGCATCGAGCACGAGCACGACGTCGTGTGGAGCCTCGGGGTTGAGGCGGCCGAGGACGCGACGGATCTTGGCGAGCTCGTCCATCAGTTCGCGCTTGTTCTGTAGGCGTCCCGCGGTGTCCACGATCAAGGCGTCGATACCCGTGTCGGTCGCGCGCTTGACCGCGTCGAACACGATACTCGCGGGATCGCCGCCTTCGGGACCCCGTACGATGTCGACGCCGATCCGCTCCGCCCAGACCGCGAGCTGCCCGATTGCTGCCGCGCGGAAGGTGTCGCCCGCGGCGAGAAGCACACCGTAATCGTCTTCTTGGAACAGGTGGGCGAGCTTGGCTATCGTCGTGGTTTTTCCGCTGCCGTTGACGCCAATCACCAGGATCACCTGCGGGCGTGGGAAAGCCGTGATTTCGAGCGGTTTCGCCACAGGGCGGAGGATGGCCGCGATCTCCTCCGCGACGGCTTCCTTCAGTTCGCGCTCGGTGATCGCGAGGCCGAAGCGCTTTTCGGCGAGCTTGGCCCGGATGCGCGCCGCCGCGCCGGGCCCGAGGTCGGATAAGATCAGCGCATCTTCGACTTCGTCCAGCGTTCTGTCGTCGAGCTTGGCGGTGCCGGTCGCGACGCTGAGGTTTTCGGACAGCCGCTCGGAGGTTTTGCGAAAGCCGCCTAGCAGCCGCTCCGACCATGTCGGTTCGCTCATTGCAGGAGGCCTTCCTCGACTTTCCCGGGGGTCACCGACACTATCGCGCCCGCGGGCGTTCCCTCAGGTGTCTTCACACGCGCAAAATTCCCCGCGTGGCCCGTGCCGTCGGCCTCCGAGAGGACCGTCAGTTCCGTCCCAATCAGGTTCTTAAGCCAGGCGTTGCGCTGCCTCGCCACTTCACCGCGCAACTCGACCGAACGGGCCTTGATCGTGGCTTTGTCGATTTGAGGCATGCGCGCCGCCGGAGTTCCGGGACGGAGTGAGTATGGAAATATATGGCCGTGCACGATGCCGAGCTCTCGTACGATCGAGCGGTTGGCCTCATGCATCGACTCATCTTCGGTGGGAAAACCGGCAATGAGATCGGCACCTATGGTGATGTCCTGGCGGGAAACGCGAAGCCGCTCGACCAAGCGCATCGCATCGGCGCGCGAATGTCGGCGCTTCATGCGCTTGAGGATCATGTCGTGGCCGTGCTGCAACGACAGGTGTACGTACGGCAGGAGTCGCTCTTCGCCAGCCAGCAGATCGAAGAGAAGTTCGTCAATCTCGACGCCATCGAGCGACGACAGGCGTAGGCGGAGGAGCTCGGGAAAGGCGTCGAGAATGGCCTGCACAAGCATTCCCAGACGTGGCTCGTGGGTTAGATCATGCCCCCAGCTGGTGAGGTCGACGCCCGTGAGGACGACTTCGCGCGCGCCTCGCTCGAGATGGCGCTCGATCTCGCGGAGAACTGCCGGGACCGCGAGCGAGCGGCTGGCGCCGCGGCCCTTCGGGATGATGCAGAACGTGCAGCTATGATCGCAGCCGTTCTGCACGGGCACGAAAGCACGCGTGTGCTTGGGCGCGACCATTCGCGACCCTATGGGGACGTTCCACGACCGCGCATCGAGCTTGCGACTGTTGGCGACGAGCCCGTCGACCTCCGGCATGGCCGCGAGCTGCTCGCGCTCGATGTCTGCCGCGCAACCGGTCACCAGCAGCCTAGCATCGGGCCGGGCGCGGCGGGCTCTGCGAATGGCCTGGCGGGTATGGCGCACAGCTTCCGCGGTGACGGCGCAACTGTTGATCACCACGATATCGGCCTCGCCGGCCAGCATGGCGCGGATCGACTCGCTCTCGGCGATGTTCATCCGGCAGCCCAGCGAAATGACTTCGGCATTCACGCGAAGTCGCCCCAGTCGAAGGTCCCGCGAAAGCTCTCGGTCGCCGGCCCCGTCATCGTGACGCGACCGTCCTCGCCCAAGGATATGAGGAGAGAACCGCCTTGCAGCGACACCGTTACTTCCCGCTCCACCAATCCGCGGCGCATGGCGGCGATGGCGGTGGCGCACGCGCCGGTGCCGCAGGCGCGCGTTATTCCGACGCCGCGTTCCCACGTCCGGAGGCGAATGTTGGTCGGGTTCTCGACCGTTGCCACGTTCACGTTGACGCGCTGCGGGAACAATGGGTCGTGCTCGATCTGCGGGCCGAGGCTTTCCAGTTCGATCGCATCGCAATCGTCGACGAAGAACACCGCGTGGGGGTTGCCGACATTGACCGCGACGGGTTGCTCGAGCTCGTCCCATCCGACGGGCAGCGCACTGGTGTCCATGGCATAGGCGAGCGGGATCGCCTCCCAGTCGAAGCGCGGTTCGCCCATGTCGACCGCCGCTCCGCCGTCGCCTGGCTGAACCGCGAGAATCCCGCCGGCGGTTTCAATGTTTGCCGGCGAACCGTGCAGGATCGCGACCGCGCGGGTTGCGTTGCCGCATGCCTCCACCTCGCCGCCGTCGGCGTTGAATATGCGCATCCGGAGATCGGCGACTTGCGATTCTTCCAGCACGATCAGCTGGTCGCAACCGATACCTGTCTTGCGATCGGCCAGCGCACGGGCGAGCGCGGTCGAAATCGGAGGCAAAGGTTGGGTGCGCGTGTCGAGCACGACGAAGTCGTTACCCAGACCATGCATTTTGGTGAAGGAAGCGCGCATGCGCGCCACCTAGGGCTTGTCGCCGCCACCGGCAATGGGCGGCAGTCAGCCGGCCTGGCGCTGGAGCGGAGCGGACGTCGTCTGATCGGACGATCCAGCGAGCAAGTTCAGCCCACTGAGACGTTCCCTGGTGGCCTCGGCATCTTCTGGCATGCCGTATAGATAGCCTTGGCCCTTGAGGGGCCCGACGTTGCGCAAGGCGGCAAGAATCGCGGCGGTTTCTACACCCTCGGCAGTGACTGGAAGCGACAGTCCCCGGCCAAGTGACACGATCGCCTCCACGAGCTCGCTGGGACCGCCATCGTTCGCGATCTCGTTCACGAAGCTGCGGTCGATCTTGAGCCTGTCGAAGGGCAGCGAACGCAGTTGCGACAGGCTCGAGTAACCCGTGCCGAAATCGTCGAGGCTGACGCGGATTCCCTGGTTCTTGAGGCTGGTGATGATCGTCCGCACCATGCCGAGGTTCTCGTGGAGGCAGCTCTCGGTGATCTCGATTTCGAACCGGCTGGGAGGGAAATCGGCGTCGATCAGCATCCTCAGCAGCTTCTGGGCGAACCACGGATCGCGTAGCTGTACCGGAGAGATGTTGACCGACAGCGTCAACTTCGGATCCCATTCCCTCGCATCGATCAGCGCCTTTCGGATGAGGTCCTCCGACATGTCGCCGATCACGTCGATTTCCTCGGCGATGGGAATGAAAATGTCGGGGTATACGAGCCCGAACTGCGGCGATTGCCAACGCGCCAGCATCTCGAATCCAACGAGCTCACCGGTCTCGAGGTCAATCTGCTGTTCGTAATAGGGGACGAACTCGCCCGTCGCGATGCCGCGCCGGATGCCGCTTTCGAGCTCCGCTCGGAAGCGCAGCTCGCTCTCCATCTGCGCTTCAAACCAGTAGAAGCGATTCCGTCCGCGCTTCTTGGCGTGGTACATTGCGATATCGGCGCTATGGATCAGCGCTTCGGCATCGGCCGCCTGCGCGTCCTGACCTCGGTCGCCGGTCGCCGAAATGCCGATGGATACGGTGGCTTCGAGGACCGCGTCACGCTCCTCGATCGGGCTCGACACGCTATCGATCAGTTGCGCGGCGAGGCGGTCCACCGCCTCGCGGGATGTCTCGTCGTAGGGTAGGGCGCAGACGAACTCGTCGCCGCCGATCCTGGCCAACACCCCGCCATCCGGGAGCAGTACCGCCATGCGCCGCGCGGTCTCCGTCAGCACGCAGTCGCCCATGGCATGGCCGTGAAGGTCGTTGATCTGCTTGAAGTTGTCGAGGTCGACCATGAACACGGCCACCTCGCGCCGCATCGTCTCCGCATTGGCGAGCAAGGCCGCGACGGCCGGTACGCCGCTCCGTCGGTTGAGGCAGCCGGTGAGCGGGTCGATGGCGGCCAGCTCCTGCGCCCAGGCTTCGGCTTTACGGCGTTCATTAACCTCGCGCTGCAGGTCCACGTAGCGACGCCAGCCAAAGATCACGAGCGCGATGTTGAGCAGAACGGCGGTCGTCAGTTGCGAGTCGGGCGGCGGCCCGTTGCCGAACCAGGCGTTGAAAACCTTCGGAAGGAGCGACCCCCCAGTGCCCACGAAGAGGATAATCGCGGCCGCAGCGATCCCCAGCGCGACGACGTCACGCTTGGCATTCGTAGTGCCTGGCCCCTCATCGGCAGGATGCTGGTTCGTTCGTTTCACCGGCCGCAAAGCCCTCAATCGTGCTCGCGTTATGGAAGTGCAGGCTCAATTTTCGGTTAATTGAAACCTGGGGTGAGCGAGAGTAACGCGGCGCGCGAGGAGGAATGCATGTCCGCACGTTACTGGCTGATCAAATCCGAACCCGGTTGTTACGGGTGGGACGATCTCGTTCGCGATGGCGAGACGTTGTGGGACGGGGTCCGCAATCACCGCGCAGCGAACAACCTGCGCGCCATGAACAAGGGCGACAAAGCATTCTTCTACCATTCGGTGACCGGCAAGGAGATCGTCGGGGTCGCCGAAGTAAGCGAGGCAAGGTTGCATGACCCGCGTGACGAAGCTTGGGCGGCAGTCAAGGTCAAGCCGGTGCGGACGCTCGAACGGCCGGTGACGCTGGCCGAGATCAAGGCGGACGAGTCGCTAGCGGATGTTGAGCTGGTTCGGCTTTCGCGGCTGTCGGTGGCGGAGATCCGCCCCGAGGAATGGGACCGCATCGAGGCGCTGGCGAAGCGCTAGGCTTTCGCCCGCAATCCGCTCACCGTAGCACCCGCGGCGCTGAGCTGCTCCACATCGACCACGCAGTGGATGAGGCGAACGCCGGTCCGACTATTTGCCTCGGCGAGCGCCTCCGCGAACCCGGCTGTCGTATCGACTCGTAGCGACCAGGCCCCGAACGCGGCGGCGAACGCGGCAAAGTCGGGGTTGACTAGATCGGTCGACGCGACCCGGCCAGGGTGGCTGCGTTCCTGGTGCATGCGGATAGTGCCGTACGAACTGTTGTCTATCACGATGACCAGCAAGTCGGCGCCATGCTGGACGGCCGTCGCCAGCTCTTGCGCGTTCATCAGGAAATCGCCGTCGCCGGCCACCGCTACGACACGGCGGTCGGGAAACCGCAGCGCGGCCGCCACCGCCGCCGGCACGCCATAGCCCATCGCCCCAGCCGTAGGGGCGAGCTGCGAGGGATAGCCCGCATAGTGCCAATAACGGTGCCACCATCCGGAGAAGTTGCCGGCCCCGTTACAGACCATCGTATTCGCTGGCAG
Organism: Pseudomonadota bacterium; assembly: GCA_023433305.1. Classification (GTDB taxonomy): domain Bacteria; phylum Pseudomonadota; class Alphaproteobacteria; order Sphingomonadales; family Sphingomonadaceae; genus Croceibacterium_A. The sequence goes on from JAEZCZ010000026.1 coordinate 90,740, forward strand.
CTCTCGCCGGGCGATGGCCAGGCATTGCGCGAGATCGAGCGCGAAAGACCCATTCCCCGCTGCCCCTGAGGGCGTGGACCAGTCGAGCCATTCGTTATGAGCTTCGCGGCCGGCATCGAACGATATGATGTCGCTCTCGTCCCACAGCGCCACGCTTTCGGCGAACTCATTCGGATCGGCGCAGATCGCAAGATCCGTGCGGTAGACTCGGTTGAGCTCCTCCGGATCCGGGTGGACGTGGACCAGGACCTGATCGGGATGGTCGGGTGTGATCAGCTCGTAACCGTCGGTGGTCGCTTCTCCGAGGCGCGCGCCCACCACCAACACCAGATCGGCCGACCGGATTCGTTCGACGAGTTTCGGGTTCGGACCGAAGCCAAGGTTGCCGGCATAGACCGCTGAGGAAGGCGGAATAGCGTCCTGCCGCCGGAATGCCGTCGCGACAGGCAGGCCAACGCGCTCGGCGAACTGCGCGAAATATTCGTGGGCCTTGGCACCCCAGGCCGCCCCTCCGACGATTGCGACGGGTGACGCCGCATCGCGAAGCATTTCCACGAGTGTCGAGAGGGCGTCGGGGCAAGGAGCCTGCGCGGGCCGACAGACGAACGGCCTTACCTCTGCCGCGATGCGATCTTCGCGCAGCATGTCCTCGGGCAGGGCGAGGACCACCGGGCCCGGGCGGCGAGAGATTGCCGTGCCGTAGGCGCGTGCCACGTATTCCGGAATTCGCGCTGGGTCGTCGATCCGGGCCGCCCACTTGGCAAGCGGGCCGAAGAACGCGGGAAAGTCGACCTCCTGGAACCCCTCGCGATCGCGCATGCCGCGATCGACGTCGCCGACGAACAGGATCATGGGCTGCGAATCCTGGAACGCGACATGCACGCCGATGCTCGCATTCGTCGCGCCGGGACCGCGCGTGACGAACGCGATTCCAGGACGCCCGGTCATCGCGCCGTCGGCGCAGGCCATGTAGGACGCGCCGCCTTCATGCCGACAGACAATTGTCTGGATCGGCTCACAATCGCGCAACGCGTCGAGCACCGGGAGGAAGCTCTCGCCGGGCACGGTGAAGAGGCGATCACAGCCTTGTTCGACCAGACAATCCACGAGCAAGCGGGCAGCGTTCTTGGGCATTTGCCTCAGGTACCCGCGCCTTGCCCGGGCCGCAATCGGGCGTGGATCGTCCCGGCTGTGGACACGTGCAGATTCTCGGGTGCCGAATGGTTAGTAAAGCGTTAACCCTCCATGATGCGCCGTTCGCTAGTCCTCACCGACGAAACCGCCCGGCACCCGTTCCGGGCCTCCCTGACGCCAAGCTGGCGCGAGGAGAGACATGAACTTGCCGAGCCGCGGGTGCCTTGGCGGGAGCGGCTGACGGCCGACGTGCGCGGTTTCGCGGAGACCTACTGCGCGTGCTTCCTCGCCGTGGCGGTGTTCATCGCCTGAGTCAGGCGGCGGCGAGGGCCAGCTTTTCCGCCTGATGGAGCCGCCGACCGAGCCACGCTGAGACGAGGCACATCAGCGCGCTCAGCAGGAGCTGCTCGACGATCGGCACGCCCGCCGCGCTCAGCCCGGCCGCGATCAGCGAACCGATTACCATCGCCCCGGAGTTCACAATGTTGTTCGCGGCCACCATTCGCGCCGCCACTGACGGATCGCACTTCGTGGTCAGGAAGGCATAGAGCGGCACCACGAACATGCCGCCCGAGACGGCGATCAACAGGAGCGTGAGGAGCACGAAAGGCGCCAGCGGCTGGGCAAGAAATTCGCCGACGTCCATCAGGTCGCTGGCGCGCACGTCCGCGCTCCATTCGTGGCACACGAGCCAGAACACCGCCACGAACGCGCCCATGAACAGCACCGAGACAGGGGCGTAACGCGCCGAAACATCGCCCTTGAGCAGCGCGTTGATCGCGACCGAGCCTATCGCCACGCCCACCGAGAAGATCACCAGGAACAGGCTCGCGACTTCCTTGCTGGCGAACAGCACGTTCTTGGCAAGCGGCGGGAACTGGATGAACAGCACCGCGCCGATCGTCCAGAAGAAGCTAATGGCGAGGATAGCGTAAAATACCTCGCGCTGGTGCATGGTCCGGTTGACCAGCTTCACCGACGACCCGACCGTCCAGTATATGAAGACCGGCAGGATCCAGAAGACGCGGTTCAGTCCCCGGAACTTGCGGGTCAGCCGGCCCAGGTTGTCGAGACTTTCGAAATTGCGATGATCCTCGGGTATCAGCGGCGGCGCCGAGGGGACCTGGCGGCTGGTCGCATAGCCCACGAGCGCGGTGACGAACACGGCCAGGGCGGCCAGCTCGACG
>JAEZCZ010000028.1 GCA_023433305.1 Pseudomonadota bacterium
GAATACGGCGCCTTCGTGGAGCTGGAGCCGGGCATCGAAGGCCTGGTGCACGTTTCCGAGATGAGCTGGACCAAGAAGAACGTTCACCCGGGCAAGATCGTCTCGACCAGCCAGGAAGTCGACGTGAGGGTGCTCGAGGTCGACAGCGAGAAGCGTCGCATCAGCCTCGGTCTCAAGCAGGCCCAGCGCAATCCCTGGGAAGAGTTCGCCGACAAGCATCCGGTCGGCTCGACCGTCGAAGGCGAAGTCAAGAACGCGACCGAATTCGGCCTGTTCATCGGCCTTCCCGGCGACGTCGACGGCATGGTCCACATGTCCGACATCGCGTGGGGCATCTCGGGCGAGGACGCGCTGGCGCTTCACCGGAAGGGCGAGCAGGTCAATGCGATCGTGCTGGACGTGGACGTCGAGAAGGAGCGCATCAGCCTCGGCATGAAGCAGCTCGAGAAGGGCGCTCCGGCCGCCGGCGCGATCGCCGGTTCGGGCAGCCTCAAGCGTAACGACGTGGTCACCGTGACGGTGCTCGAAGTCCGTGACGGCGGCCTCGAAGTCCAGGCCGGCGACGACGGCGCGACCGGATTCATCAAGCGCTCGGACCTTGGCCGCGACCGCGACGAGCAGCGTCCGGACCGCTTCCAGGCGGGCCAGAAGGTCGACGCGATGGTCATCGGGTTCGATCGCTCGAAGAAGCCCAACTTCTCGATCAAGGCGCGCCAGATCGCCGAAGAGAAGCAGGCCGTCGAGCAGTACGGTTCGTCGGACTCGGGCGCGTCGCTGGGCGACATCCTCGGCGAAGCGCTGAAGAAGCAGTAAGCGCCTCCGGCATCAGCCGAAGCGAAAGGGCCCGTCCGCTCACCCGAGCGGGCGGGCCTTTCCTATTGCGACCCGCCCCCCTAGACTTGGCCGATGCAAGCCAGCTGCCAGTGCGGGAACCTGACGGCCGAAATCGCCGACCATGCTGAGCCGACCGTGGTCATGTGCCACTGCATCGACTGCCAGCGCCGTAGCGGCTCCCAGTTTGGCTCGATTGCTTACTATCCCGTCGAAGCCGTCGCGATCGCCGGCGAGGCGCGCGAGTATGGTCGACCAACGGACAGCGGCAATACCTTCACCACCGGCTTCTGTCCGGCTTGCGGAAGTACCCTCTATGCCAGACCCAGCCGCATGCCCGAGATCGTGGGCGTGACAGTCGGCACTTTCGCCAACCCTGCTTTCCCGCAGCCAGTGCGCTCGGTCTACGAGCTGAGCCGGCACCACTGGATCGAGCTGTCCGCCGAGATGGCGCACCACCGGCGCGGCCGCGACAGCTAGGAGGATAGCATGCAAGCCACTCCCTTCCTGATGTTCCAGGGCCAGGCGAAAGCTGCGCTGGAGCTCTATCGCCAGGCATTCCCCGACTACGAAGAGCTGCTCCTGCAGGAGCACACGGAAGGACCGCAGGCCGGGCAGATCGCGATGGCCCGCATCCGCATCGCCGGCCTGGAAATCATGCTCTACGACAGCCCGCCGATCCATGACTTCACCTTCACGCCGTCGACCTCGACTTTCATTCAATGCGACGACGAAACGCAATTGCGGGACCTTGCCGACAAGCTCGGTGCCGGGGGCGCGGTGATGATGCCGATCGACAATTACGGCTTCAGCTCACTCTTCACCTGGCTCGCTGATCGCTTCGGGGTCAGCTGGCAGCTCAACCTGGTCTGACCCGATGCTCGAAGTTCACCAATTCCCCTGCCTGTCGGACAATTACGGCTTCCTGCTGCACGATCCGGATAGCGGCGAGACGACGTGCATAGATACGCCCGACGCCGAGGCCTACTTGCGCGAAGCCGACAGCAAAGGGTGGCGCATCACGCAGATCTGGAACACGCACTGGCATCCGGACCACGCGGGCGGGAACGAGGCCATCAAGGCTGCGACGGGTTGCCGGATCACGGCGCCCGCTGTGGATGCTCCGAAAATCGCGGGCGTCGATCACACGGTGAAGAACGGCGACACGGTCACGCTGGGAGCCTGGACCGGCCACGTTATCGATGTCGGTGGGCACACGATGGGCCATGTCGCCTACCACCTGCCCGCGGCGAGTATCGCCTTCGTTGGCGATTCACTCTTCGCGCTCGGGTGCGGTCGGATGTTCGAGGGCACCCCGCAGCAGTTCTGGACAAGCCTGTCGCGGCTCAAGGCCTTGCCGCCCGACACGACCCTGTATTGTGCGCACGAGTACACTCAGGCCAATGCCCGCTTCGCCCTTCACGCAGACCCGGACAATGTCGAGCTCCAGCTATACGCGCGTGAGGTAGACGAAAGGCTCGCCCAGGGATTGGCGACGGTCCCGATGCAGCTTGAGCGCGAACTGCGAACCAACCCATTCCTGCGAGCGGATGAGGAAGCCGTGCGCGATCGGTGGGGCGGGCAGACTCCCGTGGAGACGTTCGCCAAGCTCAGGGCCGCCAAGGACTCGTTCTGACGAAGCTCTCGTCGCGAGCCTCAACAGACGCAGCCGCTTCCGTTGCTCACGAGCGCCGGAAAGCGCTCGTCGATGCATCGATCAGGCCGCCAGCTTAGATGGCGGCGATGATCTGATCGGTCAACGCGCGGTCGGCCTCGGCACCGTGCTGTTCGCCGATGAGCGTGCCGGCAGCTGCCGCAGCTGCGCCAGCCGCCTTGGCCCGAAGCTCGTCCACCGCGGCCCGCTCGGCGGCAGCGATCTTGGCTTCAGACAAGGCCTTATGGCGGGCGATCAGCTGTGCAGCGTCGTCCTTGGCTTTGGCCACGACGTCGGCAGCCTGCTTTTCGGCGGCAGCCTTGAGGGCGGCGATTTCCGCGTCGGCAGCCTTCGCCTTCGCTTCGTATTCCGCTTTCAGCGCAGCGGCCTCGTCCCGAAGTTGGGATGCCGTGTTGAGCTGCTCGCTGATGCCGGCGATCTTCTTGTCGAGCATCGCGCCGATCAGCGCCGGCACGCGCTTCCACAGCATGATCGCGAACACCACCAGCATGGCGAGCGCAACGTAGCCGCCCGGAGTGATGCCGAAAGCGGTCGGTTCGACGTGATGCTCTACCTCACCAGCGACTTCGGTATGCGCGGTCGTGGCGTGTTCCGTATTGATGGTTTCAGCCATGGCTCAGCGCCTCCGCAACAGCTTTGCGAGCCTTCGCAACGGGCACTTTCCCGCCAGCGAGCTTGGCGACGATCTCTTGGGTCGCTTCGACTGCCAGAGCTTCGATCTCCGCCAAGGCCGATTGACGAGCAGCGTCCAGCTCGGCGGCGGCAGCCTCGGTTTTCGCCTCGAGTTCGGCGTCCGCCTTGGCAACGCGCTTCTGCGCATCGCTTTCGGCCTTGGCCTTGGCGGTCGCTACCTGCGCTTGCGCTTCGGCGTGGCCTTCGTTGATGCGGTTGCGCCAGGCCTGCTCGGTGCGATCCGCCTCGTCGCGCAGCCGCTCCGCCTCGGCGAGATCGGCCGCGATCTTCGCGTCGCGCGCATCGACGGTCGCCTCGACCTTGGGAACGATCCCGCGGCCGACGAAGAAATAGATCGCGCCAAGCACCAGCAGCAGCCAGAACCACTGCGACTGGTAGACCAGCGCCAATTGCGAAAGCTGAGGCATCGAACCCTTCCGAGCGTTCAATCAATGACGGCAGGCCAGCCCGCCGCCAGTGCGATCAACGGGCGTAGAGGATGATCATCGCGACGGCGAACGCCATCAGGCCGAGCAGTTCGGCCGCGGCGAAGCCAATGTACAGCGTGCCGGTCTGGCCACCAGCGGCCGACGGGTTGCGCAGCGCACCCTGCAGGAACGAACCGAACACATAGCCGACGCCGGCAGCGGCAGCGCCGACACCGATCGCCGCGAGACCGGCGCCGATGACCTGGGCAGAAGCGAGTTCCATCTTGTTATCTCCGTTAGATAAAGCGTTGAAAGATCAGTGAAGGTTGACAGCGTCGTTGATGTAGAGCGCGGTCAGAAGAGCGAACACGAATGCCTGGATGGCGCCCACCAGCAGCTCCAGCGCGGCCACGAAGACGACGAAGACGAAGGCGAGCAGCGAAATGCCGTAGCCCATGGCGCCGCCGGCATTCAGGCCCTGCACAACGAAGTTGCCGAACACCTCGAGCAGGATGTGGCCGGCGAACATCGCGATGAACGGCCGCAGCCCGAGGCTGAAGGGGCGCACCAGGAATGAGACGAACTCGATCGGGGCGACCACGAACTTGAGCACCAGGGGCGTGCCCTTCGGCACGAACAAACTGAAGAAATGCAGGCCGTGCTTCCAGAACCCGACACCGAGCACGATCGCGAAGCTGACGATCGACAGCACGCCGGTGACCGTGAACTGGCCAGTGACCGCGAAGGGGTGCGGGCCGAAGATCGCAAGTGGCAGCGCGCCCATCCAGTTGGAAACGAGGATGAACATGAAGGCGGTGAACACCCACGGCAGGTACTTGCGTCCTTCCGGACCGATGTTCGCGCGGGTGATGTTGTCGACGAACCCGGTCAGCCCCTCGACCGCGGCCTGCCAGCGGCCCGGCACGAGCTGGCGCTTCGTTCCGCCCCACATGAACAACACGATCGTCGCGAAAACGATCAGCATCCACAGCGCGGAGTTGGTGAACAGGAACGGTGATGCTTCCAGCTCGCCGCCGCCGATGGGCGCGATCTGGAACTGGTGCATGGGATCGATTTTCGCGGGAGCGGCCACGGTCAGCTCACTTCTGATTCTTGGTCATGCGAACGACGTGCAGGCACGCGCCGGCAAAGGCGGTAAACATCAGGCCGATCGTCACCCACGGGGTTGTGTCCAGCCACTGGTCGATGGCGAACCCGACGATGATGCCGCCGAGCGGGTAGCCCAGCATTGTCGAGACGACGTTCCACCCCATGCCGGTCTGGCGATAGGGCGCGTGGTCCTGAGCCAGCCTCTCATCCTCCGCCTTACGCGCGGCCGCGAGCCGCTCCTCGAGCGAATCGAGCGCTGGGTCTTCGGTCACCGGAGACTTGGGTGCGTCGTTGGGATCGTGCGCCACGGCGGGAGAACTGGTCCTGTCGCAAGGAATTACGGAAATTCGCGCGGAACGGGCTTCCGGTCCGCGCGAGCGCCGCCCCCTTAGAAAGGGGGTGGGTCCGAGTCAACCGATGGGAAACAGGAGCCTCAGTCAGAGGCTTCGGCGATCGCTTCGGCCAACTGCTTGTCGGTGAAGGGCTTCGACAGACGCGGCACCTCGAGCGATTTCCCGTGCGGCAAATCCGCATAGCCCGAGGCGACGATCACGCGCAGGTCGCTATTGGCCTGAAGGGCGAGCTCGACCAACTCGCCGCCGCTCATCTTGGGCATGGCATAGTCGGTCAGCAGGAGGTCGACTTCGTTTTCTTTCAGTATGGCCAGCGCCTGCTCACCGGAGCCGGCTTGCAGAACGTGATGGCCCATGTCGGCAAGCGTCGCGACCGTGTTCAGCAGGATTATCGGGTCGTCATCGACCGCAAGGATACGAAGCGACCGAGTTTCCGGCGTGGCAGTTTGCGCGAGCGCCACACGCGCGTCCGAGTCGGCCATGAGAAGGCGAATCTCGGCGCGTGTTCCCACGCCCGGGGTGCTGGTGAGCATCAGCTTGCCGCCGCATTGTTCGACCATGCCTTGCACCATCGAAAGCCCCAAGCCGGTGCCCTTGCCGACGCCTTTCGTGGTGAAGAAGGGCTCGGCAGCGCGTGCCAAAGTCTGCTCGTCCATGCCCTCGCCTTGGTCGGTGACCGAAAGGGCAACGAACTGCTTTCCCCCCTCGTCGAGCACCTCGGCGCCAATCAAGACCTCGCCCCCCTCGGGCATGGCGTCGCGCGCGTTCACGACGAGGTTGATCAATGCAAGTTCGAGCTGCGCCCGGTCGGCCAGAACCGAAGGCAGACGTGCAGGCAACGCGGTCCTGATACGGACGCCGCCCCCGATAGTCCTTCCGAGCAGATCGACCGTTTCCCGCACACTTTCGATCGGGTTGACCGGTTCGATCTGCAATTCCTGCCTGCGCGCGAAGGCAAGCATCCGCTGCGTCAGTGTGGCCCCACGCTGCGCCGCGTGGATGGCGTTGTCTAGGAAGCGCGCCCCATCCTGCCCCTCGGCCATCCGCCTCTTGGCAAGATTCAAGCTTCCGAGGATTGCTGCGAGGATGTTGTTGAAATCGTGCGCCACGCCGCCCGTGAGCTGGCCGATCGCTTCCATCTTCTGCGACTGGAAGAACTGCTCGCGCGATTTTTCCAGCGCTTCCTCGGCTGCTTTGCGTTCACTGAGGTCGCGCGTGATCTTGGTGAAGCCCAGGAGCTCACCGGAATCGCCGCGAATGGTGTCGATCACGACACTTGCCCAGAAGCGCGAACCATCCTTGCGCAGTCTCCACCCTTCGGCTTCGAACCGGCCGGTCTCGGCAGCGGTGCTCAAGGCCAGTGCGGGGACCCCGCGCGCGAGTTCCTCGGGTGGATAGAAGCGCGAAAAATGTTCGCCGATGATCTCTTCGGGCCGGTAGCCCTTGAGCCGCTCGGCCCCGACGTTCCAACTGCTGACGATCCCCTGCGGATCGAGCATATAGATCGCGTAATCCGTTATGCTCTGCAGCAGCAGTTCGGCGCGGCTCGGTGAAAGTGACAATTCGTGCACTGGCAGACCATCCCTCGGGGAGCGAAAGCGCCGCGAGTGCCGATGGTTCCATGTTTGCGCGGAAGTTAACCCCTACAAGGGCAAGCGTGCGCTCCTTCGCCTCTCAGGGGCAGCGAGGATCGCGCTGCGGCGGGCCATCGCCCCGGGTTTGCCATGATCCGTCGGGCGCTTGGTACTTTTCGCCTGGTACCGTCCGTGAAATCAGTACGCAGCCCTGCGTAAACGCGTATTCCTGCAACGTAGCCCGCTGCGCTTGGGCCCTCTCGGCATAATTGGCGCGGCGCTTGATATTGAGGTCGGACACCATCGCCTGAATTACCGCCGACTGGCTGCCGACCACTCCCAGATAACCGTCCATCTTCTCGCCCACTTGGCCTGCCTTCCGGGCGGCGTCGTAGGCCGGGTCGCGTTGGGCTAGGGCGGGCCCTGGCACGGTAAGGCCAGCAATCAGCAGGCCGCCGACAAGGGCCTTGGCAATCGAGCGGTTCAAAATGCGGACCATCAAAAGATCTCCGGGTTTTCGTCGATGTTCTCGCGAACGTCGCCAGCCAACCGATATATAACTTCCTGCGTGATATTGATGTTGAGTTCGATCACGATCGGCTCATTGGGCGCATCGATTGAAATGCACCCAGCGGCCAGCGCCGAACCCAGCACCACCATCACCCCTGCTATCGCCCTGCGTTTCCCCATGATGCCGGGACTATGCGCCGTGCTTGCAGGCTTGGTCAAATTCGCGCTTCTCATGGCATTTCCTCGCTTTCGCGGCGCTGAATGGCGGATTCATCGGGAGCCGGCTCATCCGGCTCGGAAGGAATGACAGGCAATCGGGAATCGCCCGTCTCGATCGCGTTTCCCTGTTCGTCGCGAAGCAAGCCCTGACGCGCCAGTTGGTTGGGATCGATGACCGCAGACGGATCGTACATCGAGCGCACGTTGCCCAGCAGCTTCATAAACTCAGCCCGAACGTTAAGGTCGAGGCGAATTGGAATGCCCGCGATCGCGCGGGTCACGATGCTCCTCTTGGCACCTGCCCCTTGGCTGACGCCGTCGATGCGGACGCGCGTGATGATCTCTCCAGCCAGAGGGCCATCGACCGCGATCCTCATTTGGCGATAGTCGAGCGAGCGCAGCGTATCGAAGGCGAAGTTCGCGACCGCGCCGAGATCTTCGTAAGTCAGCTCGCCGACATAGGACACGTTGCCTCCCGGTGGACGGGATAGCAGCAGGCCTCCCTCGAGCCTGCCGTTGCCTTCGGCATCGAACACGATGGGCACCGTGCCGTCGAATATGCCGGTCGCCGAAATGTTGTTGAGCTCCATTCGCTCGATGAACCGGGCCGCATCGAGACCCACGATTTCGAGCACGTAGCGACGAACCTCGGCCTCGCCGAAATTGATATCGACGGGGCGCAGCGTGAGCGTGCCGCCCATGAAGGGCCAGGTTCCGCCGCGCAGGGCGAGCACCTCTCCTCGGCGAATCTCGATCTCGATCTCGCCGTCGGTGACTTCAATACCGGGGTTGATCGAGGCTACGCGCAGTCGCTGATTAGGCGCCGTGGTCAGGCCGAGAAGATCGGTGAAGTCGATCGTCCCCGAAGCTCCCTTCACCGGACCGAAAGCGGCCGCGAAATCGAGCGAATCGCTGGAGAACCGCCCGTGGCTCGTCACTCCGGCCTCGTCCCAGTCGATGCGCCCGGTGCCCGTGACGGTTCCACGGACCAACGCGACGACACCTTCCGACAGCGGCGTGAGGTGAACCGGTTGCAACCGCTCGTCGAACGTGAGGCCTTCCACGGCCAGGTCGGCATGACCTCCGCCGGTGGCCAGGCTGTGCGCGAGATCGACCAGGGCGACGGCCCGATCGGTTCGGGGCTCGCGCAGGAGCGCCCGGGCGCGGATCAGGTTGTCCTCGAGCGACAATGTCGCGCCTTCGGCCTCCATCGGATGGAAGCGATCCGGCTCCTGCCGATCCTGGAGCGTGAAGGAACCGTCGCTCAGCGTAAGCCTACCGCCGGAATAGCGCCAGTTGCCGCTGGCACCGACCAGATCGAGCGGAACGGCGAAAAGGCTCACATCGGTCCCACCGAAACGGCCGGCAATGTCCTCGCCGATTTGCGCGGTCAGGTCGTTGACGGCGAAAGTGGTCGCGGTATCGGCCGGACCGAGGGTCACCAAGAGTTGCCGGGCAGAGAGGGCCCCCGGGTAGGCGAACCCGATCGGCCCGCTGCGGATTCCAATCGGAGTCTCGCCGAGGCGCCCGGCCAGTTGCAGCGATGGAGCTCCGGCCGCGATCCTCAGGCCCGATCCATCGTAGCGCACCATCGCCGTTCCGCGCGGCGGGCAAAGCCTCAAGCGCTGGCGTGCAAGCGAGAGATTGGCGAGCTGGAGCCGCTCGAAACGCAAGTCGGCGCATTGGTTCCACATCACGAGGCCGCGCGAGGAAGACCAGTTGCCGGCGATCGGCAAGACCAGCGCCTCGGCCGCACCTCCCGGCAACGCCCCCGATGCATGAACCTCCCCGGCAAATCCCAGCGCTCCGTCCGGCCGCCCGAGAAGCACGAGTTCGGGGATTGCGAGCCGCGATGCGCCGACCGCGTAGTCGGCCATTCTCAACCGCACCTGCACGGCGCCGCCGGGCTGCTGCTCCACCCTTCCCGCGATGCGCGGCAAGCCCTCGCCGCCGGTAGAGAAGTTGCCCGCGAAGCGGCGCGCCGCGCTGCCACCAGTCGCTAGCTGGAAGCGCGAAAGCGAGAGGAGAGTTGAATCGCTCCCGCCCCGAAGCGACAGCATCGGCACGGCCAGGCTCGTCCGTTCGCCCGTCCGACGCAGCGCGAGCGTGCCGGTCAGCCGGCTGTCGCGCCCCTCAACGGCGAGGCGATCGCGAATGCGTTCGAGGATCGGCCCGAGCAGGGTGTCTCCAGCGGCGCTCGCCGCGCCGGCCAGTGCGGAATCGATTCCTCTGCCGAGCCGCACGCCTCTCCCGTCGACATCCGCATCGAACTCAATCCGCTCGAAATCGCGCCGCGCCCGGAGCATCCCTTCGAGGCCTACCTGGGAAACCGCCGCCTGCGCTGTGACCAGGTCCTGGCCTTGCAGATCGTAGCGCGCGGTCAAGTCGCCTTCGCGCCACGAGAAACGCGTCGTCCCACCAAGCGAAGCAAGCCGATTGCCCGCATAGACAATCCGGCTCGCGCGCAGCCCGGCGTCGCCCTCGAACACGGCAAGAGCCTTGTCTGCCCGTGCCGAAACCTCGATCGCGGCATCGGCGAGCTCGACGTCTTGCTCCGGACATGCGAGCCGAGCGAGGCGAAGCGGCCCTTCGAAACGAGGCCGGGCGGCGTCGATCGAGACGCGTCCATAGAGCGTCGGGCGCGCGACTTCGCAACCACTCGACGCCAAGCGCGGCGATGTCGCGGCCAGTTCGGCGCCGAAGCCGCCCCGCAGGTGACCGCTGCCGGCGAGGCTGATCCCGATCGGTCCAAAATCAGTCTCGAATAGCCCGCGCCCATCGGTCACCGAAAGAATGAAATTCGGGAATTCGAACGGGCCTTCTTCGCCGGTGAAGATCAGCGGATCGAGCGCCCCGAAGCTGAGCTCGCCATCGCGATAGGTTCCGAACAGTCGCGGCCGGACGAGGCGAACGGCGGCGATCGCCGGAAAGCCCAACCGATGCCGGATGATGACTTCCGCCCGCTCGATTGTGAGGTCGGGCCGGCGCGGATCACCGATGACGATGTCGGTCAGGACCTGGCGCCGGCCGCCGATGCGCTCGACTTGATAGGTCGCCTGGATGCCACGGCTCTCGAGCTGGTCGGCGATGACGTTGTCGGCGATGCGCTCGCGGTTGAACCACAGGATCGCGAGGCCCGCGACGAGGATCGCCAAGACGCCGAGTGCGGCAAAACAGCCGACACGGCGTCCGCTCTTGTGCGTAGCAGGCTCGTCGATCTCGGCTTGCGACGCCATTGGCGCACCCTTGCGCGCGAAGCCCGCCAAAGGCAATGCAGGATGCGAGGGGGAATTGCGTGTCGAGCGAGCCCGTCGAATCGCCGGCGACTGTCAGCCATTCGGGTGTCGGCCACCGCGCGCGTCTGCGCGAACGACTGCTCGAAGGCGGCCCGGAAGCGCTCGCAGATTACGAGGTCCTCGAATACCTGCTGTTCGGCGCGCAGGCCCGCGGCGATACCAAGCCGCTTGCCAAAGAGCTGCTCCGGCGGTTCGGTTCGCTGGCCGGGGTGCTCGACGCCGCCCCGGGCGCGCTCCGCCAAGTCAAAGGCGTCAGCGACGCGTCGATCGGCGCATTGAAGATCGCCGCGCTCGCCGCACGCCGTATGGCGCGGAGCCAGGTTCGCCAGCAGCCGGTACTCGGAAGTTGGCAGGCCCTGCTGGACTACCTGTCGATCGACATGGCGGCGCTCACCGTAGAGCGCGTGCGCGTGCTCTATCTCAATGCGCGCAATCAACTAATCCTGGACGATCACGTCGGTGACGGGTCGATCGACGAAGCCGCCATCCATCCGCGCGAAGTGATCCGGCGCGGCCTCGACATCGGCGCCACTGCGCTGATCCTCGTCCACAACCACCCGAGCGGAAACCCCGAGCCGAGCCGCGCCGACATCCAGATTACGCAGCGGATCATGGAGGCTGGCCGGCACCTCGGGATAACGGTGCACGATCACGTCATCGTCGGCCGGGAGGGCCACGCATCGTTGAGGAGCAAGGGGCTGATCTAGACGCGGCCCGGACTTGCCAAGCGCAAGCTCCCGCCCTAGCCGGCGCCCGTCAATTCTATCGGAGTCCCTCATGGTCCCCCGCTACGCCCGCCCCGCGATGACCGCGATCTGGGAGCCCGAAGCACGCTATCGCATCTGGTTCGAGATCGAGGCGCATGCGACCGAGAAGCTCGGCGAGCTCGGCGTGGTGCCGCCGAGCGCCGCGCAGGCATTGTGGGACTGGTGGAAGGCCGAACCGACGATCGATGTCGAGAAGATCGACGCCATCGAAGCCGTCACCAAGCATGACGTGATCGCCTTCCTCACCTGGGTGGCGGACAACGTGGGCGAGCAGGCGCGGTTCATGCATCAAGGCATGACCAGCTCCGACGTGCTCGACACCACGTTGGCCGTGCAACTGGCCCGCTCCGCCGACATTCTGCTCGAGGATCTCGACGCTCTGCTCGCCGCACTCAAGAGGCGGGCCGAGGAGCACAAGTACACGCCCACGATCGGCCGCAGCCACGGCATCCACGCCGAGCCTGTGACGTTCGGCCTCAAGCTGGCTCAGGCTTACGCCGAGTTCTCTCGCTGCCGCGCCCGGCTCGAAGCCGCCCGCTCCGAAATCGCCACTTGCGCGATTAGCGGTGCGGTTGGCACGTTCGCGAACATTGCACCCGAAGTGGAAGAACATGTCGCCGAACGGCTGGGGCTGGCGCCCGAACCGATCTCCACGCAAGTCATCCCGCGTGACCGGCACGCGATGTTCTTCGCCACGCTCGGCGTGATTGCCAGCTCGATCGAGCGGCTTGCGATCGAGGTACGGCACCTCCAACGCACAGAGGTTCTCGAGGCCGAGGAGTATTTCTCACCCGGCCAGAAGGGCTCGAGTGCGATGCCGCACAAGCGCAATCCGGTTCTGACCGAGAACCTCACCGGCCTGGCGCGCATGGTGCGCTCGTACGCCCTTCCCGCGATGGAGAACGTCGCGCTGTGGCACGAGCGCGACATCTCGCACTCGTCCGTCGAGCGCTTCATCGGCCCCGATGCCTGCATCACGCTCGACTTCGCGCTCGCGCGGCTCACCGGAGTGGTCGACAAGCTGCTCGTGTATCCCGAGCGGATGCAGAAGAATCTCGACCGGATGGGCGGCCTTGTCCATTCGCAGCGTGTCCTCCTGGCGCTGACCCAGGCCGGCGTGAGCCGAGAGGATGCGTACCGGCTCGTCCAGCGGAACGCGATGAAGGTGTGGGAATCTGACGGCGCACTTTCTCTGCTCGATCTGCTCAAGGCCGATCCCGAAGTCACCGCCGCGCTTTCGGAGAGCGAGCTAGAGGATAAGTTCGACCTCGATTATCACTTCAAGCAGGTGGACAGGATTTTCGCACGCGTGTTTGGTTGACCGACCACTTCCCATACTCGGGGCTTGCCCGTAGCATCGCCGAAACGAAACAAGGGGACGCCCGATGAAAATCGTCCGAACCATCGTCTGGGTCTTGCTACTGGTCGCGTTGCTGATCTTCTCGATCAACAACTGGAATCCTATCGAAGTGAAGATCTGGGAGGGCCTGGTCCTCGAGACGAAGATTCCTGCGCTCGTGGTCGTCGCGTTTCTGATCGGGCTCGTGCCGATGTGGCTCCTCTATCGCGCGACGAGCTGGAATTACGAGCGCCGCCTGAGTTCGCTCGAGAGCGCCGCGCGAGCTTCGGCTATGGCGCAAGCTGCACCTCCGTCACCGGCCCCCGATGCTGGCCCTGCTCCCGCACCTGCTCCGACCCCGCAACCCCTGCCGGAAGAGCCTCGCACCGATCTCTCCCCAACCAAAGAGCCCAAACCCAACCCGTGACCAACCCCGTCTATCTCGCGCTCGACCTCCCCCAGCTCGACGCGGCCCGATCGCTCGCGGAAAAGGTCAAGGACCACGTCGGCGGGCTCAAGCTGGGCCTCGAGTTCTTCTGCGCGCACGGCCATCACGGCGTTCACGAGATCGCGCGAGTTGGCTTGCCGATCTTCCTCGACCTCAAGCTGCACGACATCCCCAATACCGTTGCCGGCGCGATGCAAGCGATCCATGTGCTCGAGCCTGCCATCGTCACCGTCCATGCCAGCGGCGGCCGCGCGATGATGGAGGATGCCAAGGCCGCGGCCGCGCTGGGCACGAAGGTCGTCGCGGTTACGATGCTCACCAGCCTGGACGAACGCGATCTCAGGCGGACGGGCGTTGAGGGCAGCGCGCACGATCTGGTCATGCGGCTCGCCGATCTGGCCCAGAACGCGGGGCTCGACGGCATTGTGTGTTCGGGTCACGAAGTCGGCGAAGTTCGCAAGGAATGGAAGGAAGGCTTCTTCGTCGTCCCCGGCCTGCGCCTCGGCGGCAATGCGGTCGGTGACCAGAAGCGCGTCGTCACGCCCCGCCAGGCCCGCGACGACGGAGCGAGCGTGCTCGTGGTGGGTCGCCCGATCAGCCGCGCGGACGATCCGGTAGAGGCGGCGCGAGCGATCGAGGCGACGCTTTAACTACCTATCCTAGCATCATCATCCAGGCGATCGCGGTAAGGACAGGATTGGCAGTCCTCTCGACTTCGCCCCAAATCGCATTAAGTGGCCGCTGCAATGTCCGTACCTCAAATCAAGATTTGCGGCCTCACGACGCCCGAAGCGGTTGACGCCGCGGTGGCCGCGCGCGCGACGCATATCGGGCTCGTGCATTACCCGCCCAGCCCGCGCCATGTGACCCTCGAGCAGGCGATGCGTCTGCGCGTGCGGGTGCCGCGCGAAATCAAGGTCGTGTTGCTGCTGGTCAACGAAGAGGCGCAACCGACCCTGCAGGCGATCCAGGCGATCAAGCCCGACGTCGTCCAGTTCCACGGCAGCGAGACGCCCGAGTGGCTCGGCATACTCAAGCAGGCCGGCGCCAAGGAACTGTGGAAGGCCATCGGCGTGAAGAACGCCGAGGGACTGGAGAAGGCGAAGCGCTTCAAGGACGCCGCAGACATGCTGCTCTACGATGCCCCCGCGCAGAAGCAGCCCGGCGGGCAAGGACTCGCCGTCGATTGGTCGCTGTTCGGCGGGTTCCGGCACGAATTGCCATGGGGGCTCGCAGGAGGGCTGAATCCGGACAACGTCGCCGAGGCGATCCGGATCACAGGCGCTCCGCTGGTTGACGCCTCGACGGGGCTGGAAAGTGCCCCGGGCGTCAAGGATCTGGGAAAGATCGAGGCGTTCTGCCGCGCTGCGCGGGCCGCCTGATCCGGAACCTGAGCAAAGAAAAAGGGCGGCCTGTCGCCAGGCCGCCCCTCCAGTTTCTGCCGTCAATCAGAAGTGGAATGCAGCGCCGGCAAGAACGGCGTTGTTCTTGACGAAATCGTCGTAGTCGGTCCGCACGTACTCGACGCGAACCGAAGCAGCCGGACCGACACGGCTCTGCAGGCCGGCACCGAGCACCAGGGCGTCGTCATTGTCGCTGTCCGAAACGCCGTTAATGTTCGCCTTGAACTTGGTGTTGGCCCAGCCGGCACGCGCATAGAGGCCGGTGCTGTCGTTCAACATCACGCCGGCGCGGGCAGTGGCGCCGAAGGTTTCCTTGGCGCGGACGCTCAGCGCGTCGATGGTGTCGTTGTAGGTCACCTCGGCATCGCTCAGGCTGGCCTTGGCTTCGACACCCACGAACGCATTCCCGATGGCCACGTCGTAACCGGCGAAAATGCCACCGACGATGCCGTTACCGCTAAGGCCGTCGAACTCGTCGCCGGGAGCAAAAATGTCCTCGGCCTGCACCTCGTAATTGTCGAGCCCCAGCTCAGCACCGACGTACGGGCCGGAGAACGGCGCGGCCATGGCGGGCGTGGCGACCACTGCAGCGGTGGCGGCGGCAGCGAACAGGGCAACATTGAACTTCATTGTCATTCAACTCCTAGACGTGATTTGGTGTGCGATTGTGGTTTTTTCAGCACACTCTATGCAACCGCCCGAAGACGGCCGATGCGCATCTAGTTAGGAGAGCAGCGAATTCCAGCGCCTCTTCGCGTCAGCCAAACATATTGTCATACAGTTGCAACTTTGCATCATATGTGTGTTCGTAAGGACAGCCCTCGTTCATCCGGCCCTCTTTCTGGACAAGGCGGTGCCGCTCTGCCAAGCGCCGGACAGAGCAACACAATCATGACACAACAGCCCAACTCATACCGTAACCAGCCAGACGACCGCGGGCATTTCGGCCAGTTCGGCGGTCGCTACGTCGCCGAAACGCTGATGCCGTTGATCCTCGAACTGGAGCGGGAATATCGAGCAGCGCAGGCCGACCCCGCATTCAGGACGCAGTTCGAGGATCTGCTGGAGCATTACGTCGGCCGGCCGAGCCCGCTTTACTTCGCGGAACGCCTCACGCAGCACCTCGGCGGCGCGCAGATCTGGTTCAAGCGCGAGGAGCTGAACCACACCGGCGCGCACAAGATCAACAACTGCATCGGCCAGATCCTGCTCGCGATCCGCATGGGCAAGACCCGCATCATCGCCGAGACCGGCGCCGGCCAGCACGGCGTCGCCACCGCCACCGTCTGCGCGCGCTTCGGCCTGCCCTGCACGATCTTCATGGGCGAGACCGACGTCGCGCGGCAGCAACCGAACGTGTTTCGCATGAAGCTGCTCGGCGCCGAAGTCGTGCCGGTGACAAGCGGCGCCAAGACGCTCAAGGATGCGATGAACGAGGCGCTCCGTGATTGGGTCGCCAACGTCCACGACACCTTCTACATCATCGGCACCGCGGCCGGCCCACATCCCTATCCGGAGCTGGTGCGCGAGTTCCAAAGCGTGATCGGCCGCGAGGCGCGCGAGCAGATGTTGAAGCGCACGGGCGCCCTGCCCGATCTGCTGATCGCAGCCGTCGGCGGCGGCTCGAATGCGATCGGCTTGTTCCACCCGTTCCTCGACGATCCCGACGTGGCGATGATCGGGGTCGAGGCCGCAGGGCACGGAATCGAGACCGGCGAGCACGCCGCCAGCCTCACCGGCGGCGCACCGGGCATCTTGCACGGTAACAAGACCTATCTGCTCCAGGACGAGGACGGCCAGATCACCGAGGCCCACTCGATCAGCGCGGGTCTCGACTATCCCGGCATCGGCCCCGAGCACTCCTGGCTGCACGAAAGCGGCCGGGTGAAATACCTGCCGATCACCGACGCCGAGGCGCTTGAGGCATTCCAGTTGTGCAGCCAGCTCGAAGGCATCATCCCCGCCCTCGAAAGCGCCCACGCCCTCGCCGCGCTGCCCAAAGTCGCCAAGGAATATCGCGAGAGCCAGCGCATCCTGGTCAACGTGTCCGGCCGGGGCGACAAGGACATCTTCACTGTGGCGGAGCACCTCGGGGTGAAGCTGTGAGCGCTCGCCTAACCTCACGCCTCTCCCGCGCCTTCGCCAAGGGCCACCCCGCCCTCGTCACCTTCATCACCGCGGGCGACGGCGACACCGCGGCCAATCTCGACGCGCTGGTTGAGGGCGGCGCAGACGTGATCGAGCTCGGCATGCCGTTCACCGACCCGATGGCGGACGGGCCGGCGATCCAGGCGGCGAACTTGCGCAGCCTCGGCAAGGGCACGAGCACCGGCGACGTGCTGATGATAGCGAACGAGTTCCGCGAGCGTCACCCGCAAGTGCCGCTCGTGCTGATGGGCTACGCCAATCCGATGATCCGCCGCGGGGCGGAATGGTTCGCGGGCAAATGTAAGGGCTGCGGCGTCGACGGCGTGATCTGCGTCGATATCCCGCCCGAGGAGGATGGGGAGCTGGGCCCGGCCCTCCGCGCCGCGGGCGTCGATCTGATCCGCCTCGCCACGCCGACCACCGACGCGGCCCGCCTCCCCGCGGTGCTCGAAGGTTCCTCGGGCTTCCTCTATTACGTCTCGGTCGCGGGCATCACCGGCAAGCAGGCAGCGCAGATCGCTCCGATCGAGCAGAACGTCACCCGCATCAAGCGCTCCACCGACCTTCCCGTCGCGGTCGGCTTCGGCGTGCGCACGCCCGAGCAAGCGGCGGCCATCGCCCGCGTCGCCGACGGGGTCGTCGTCGGCTCGGCATTGGTCGAGTTGATCGGCGAGCACGGGGAAGCCGCGCCCGAGCACGTCCGCCGTCTCACATCGGAGCTTGCGGCGGCGGTCCATTCGGCGGCAAAGGCCTCGGCATGAGCTGGCTCTCTCGCGTCCGCAATTCCATCTCGCAATTCGCCAAGAAGCGCGAGACGCCCGACGACTTGTGGGTGAAGTGCCCGCGCTGTCAGGACATGCTGTTCACGCGCGAGTACGAAGCGAATCTCTACGTCTGCCCGCGCTGCGAGTACCACGGCCGCATCGGCGCCGACACGCGCCTCGCTCAGCTTCTCGACGAAGGCTACCAGCTCCTGCCCGCGCCGCAGGTGCGCGAGGACCCGCTCAAGTTCCGCGATTCGAAGAAGTACACCGACCGCCTCAAGCAGGCCCGTGCCGCCAATCCGCACGAAGACGCCTTCACCGCCGCGATCGGCACGATCGACGGCCGCCCCGCGGTGGTCGGCGTGCAGGACTTCAACTTCATGGCCGGCTCGATGGGCATGGCCGTCGGCGAGGCATTCGTCGCGGGTGCGCAGAAGGCGCTCGACGCGGGCTGCGGCTACATCGTGGTGACCGCGGCGGGCGGCGCGCGCATGCAGGAGGGCATCCTCAGCCTGATGCAGATGCCCAAGGCGACGGTGATGACCCGGCGCCTCAAGGAAGCCGGTATGCCCTACATCGTCGTGCTCACCGACCCGACCACCGGCGGCGTCACGGCCAGCTACGCGATGCTCGGCGACATCCACATCGCCGAGCCCGACGCCTTGATCGGCTTCGCCGGCCAGCGCGTGATCCAGGAAACCATCCGGGCCCAGCTTCCCGAAGGCTTCCAGCGCGCCGAGTACCTGCACAAGCACGGCATGGTCGACATGGTCGTGGCGCGGAAGGACTTGAAGGCCACGCTCGCCAAGGTCCTCGATTACCTGACGCCCGCCCAGGCCGCCTGAGCGCCTGATGGCCAAGGATTTCGCCGCGTCCGAGGATCCGGCCGTCCAGGCGCAGCTCGACCGGCTTGCACGGCTCGAGCTGCCGCAAGGCAAGCTCGGCCTCGACGTGATCCGCGAACTGCTCGCCCGGCTCGGCGATCCGCAGTTGCGCCTGCCGCCGGTATTCCACGTGGCCGGGACCAACGGCAAAGGCTCGACTTGCGCTTACCTGCGCGCGATTCTCGAAGCCGAAGGGTTCACCGTTCACACCGCCATCAAGCCGCACCTGGTCCGCTACAACGAGCGCATCCGCATCGCCGGAGAGCTGGTCTCGGATGCCGAGCTGGCTTCGCTGCTCGAGGAAGTCCTCGACCTCGGTGAGGACCTCGGCCCGAGCTTCTTCGAAGTCACCACCGCCGCCACCTTCCTCGCCTTCGCGCGCCATCCGGCCGACGCCTGCGTGATCGAGGTCGGCCTCGGCGGCCGGTTCGACGCCACCAACGTGCTCGAACAGCCCGCCGCCTGCGGGATTGCCACCCTCGGCATCGACCACGAATCCTTTCTCCTCGTCCCCGACGAAGGCGTGCCGGAAGATCCCATGTGCCGTATCGCCTTCGAGAAGGCGGGCATCGCACGCCCCGGGTCGCCGCTGGTCACCCAGAACTACGCCGAGGATGTCGAGCTCGAGATCGAGCGCCGCGCGGGCCTCGCCGGCGCCCCCTTGCACATGCGTGGCCGCGATTGGTGGGCGGAAGTCGGCGATGACGCGATCGAATACCGCGACCGCCACGGGGCGCTGACGCTGCCCCTCCCGCAGCTCCCCGGCCGCCACCAGGGCGACAACGCCGCGCTCGCGGTCGCCATGCTGCGCCACCAGGACACCGTGACCGCGTCCGCCGCCGCCATGGCCGAAGGCATCCGTAGCGCCCGCTGGCCCGCGCGCCTGCAACGTCTCGGCAACGGCCCGCTCACCGCGCTCGCCCCCGGCCGCCAGGTCTGGCTCGACGGCGGCCACAACGCCGACGCCGGCCTCGCCATCGGCCGCCATTTCGCCGGTCAGCGGCTGCATCTGGTGATCGGCATGCTCGCCAACCGCTATCCGAAAGCGATCATCGATCCGCTCCAGGGCCGCCTCGAGAGCATCACCGCCGTCCCGATCGAGGGCAGCGAGAGCCACGCCGCCGAAGCCTTCCCCGGCGCCCGCTGGGCACGCGACGTGGCCGAGGCGCTGAGCGAGCTGCCCGACGACGGGCTGCCGGTCCTGATCGCCGGGTCGCTCTATCTGGCAGGCAAAGTCCTCGCGGCGAACGAGGAAATTCCCGACTAAGCCGGCTCAGACCGGCGGATCGTCCCTCGCATCGCCAGGTCCGACTTCGCCGGCCGTGCCCATCGCCGCGTCGACCAGGCCCGTCCGCATCATCCACCAGAACAGGACGATGCCCGGCAAGGCGAGCACGGTCGTAAGCAGATAGAAGTTCACATAGCCGAACGCCTCGATCAGGCTGCCTGCGGTGGTGCCGGTGAGAAAACGGCCGACGATGCTCGCTCCGGCGCTGATCAGGGCGTACTGCGCAGCCGTGAAGCGAAGGTCGCAGAGGGCCGAGAAGTACGCGACCACCACGACGCCGCCGTATCCGCTGGCGAAGTTCTCGAACCCGATCGCCGCGGCCATGCCAACATTCGAATGACCCGCTGCCGCCAGCCCGGCGAAGCTCAGGTTCGAAATGGCCATCAGGATCAGCGCGATCAGCACCGACCGCTTGAGCCCGAGACGCGCATAGAGGATGCCGCCGACGAACACACCCACGATCAACGCCCAGACCCCGATCCCAACGTCGTAGATGGCAATCTCGTCGTTGCTGAATCCCAGGTCGTCGAACAGGAGCCGGAAAGTCAGGTTGGCGAGCGTATCGCCGATCTTGTGAACCAGAATGAAGGCCAGGACGAGAAAAGCCCCGCTCCGCCGGAAGAACTCCGCGAAGGGACCCGCTACGGCGTTCCACATCTCGGCCACGCCGCGCTTGGCCGCCACAACCTGTCGTCTTGCAGGCTCTCCCAGCACCAAGGCGGTCAGCATCGCCGGCAGCGCGAATACTGCGCATGTCATGTACGCCGCTTCCCAGCCCCACCGCGCGGCGACGACTAGGGCCAGCGCCCCCGCCCCGGCCGCGCCGATACGCCAGCCATACTGGCTCATTCCCGATCCGGTGCCGAGTTGGTACGGCTTGAGGGTCTCGATGCGGTAGGCGTCGATGACGATGTCGAATGTCGCGCCGGCGATGCCCAGCAGCACAGCTGAGGTGGCGGTCCAGACAATGTCAGCCTTGGGGTCGGCCAGGGCGAGATTGATCGTCGCGGCGATGACCAGCAGCCCTACCAGGATCATCCAGGATACGCGCTGGCCGAGCCTGCCAAGGATCGGCAATCTCACCCCGTCCACGACCCATGCCCAGAGGAACTTCAGGTTATAGACGAGAAACGCGAGCGTGAAGGCGGTGATGGTGGACTTCTCGATGCCATCTTGCGCCAGCCGCGTTGTCAGCGTTGCGGCCAGCAAGGCAAAGGGAAAGCCGGACGACACACCCAGGAAGAAAGCGGCAAGCGATTCCTTCTCGAGATAGGGCATGACGGATTGCCATAGGCCGCGTCGTTCGGCTGATTCGATCGCCGCGTCGGTCATCCGAAAGCTCCCTCTTGACTGTGGCGGCACCCTAGCCGCGCGGCGGATATTGGGAAGGCTGGATGAACGCCCCCTCAACAGTTAAGGCGCGCGCCATGTCATCGTCCGAAAAACCCGCCGGCGAACGCATCGCCAAGCTGCTTGCCCGCGCGGGTGTCGCCAGCCGGCGCGAGGTCGAGCGGATGATCGCCGATCGCCGCATCGCGCTCAACGGCGGGGTGATCGAAACGCCCGCGACGATCCTGCCCAACTTGCGTGGGGTCACCGTGGACGGAAAGCCGGTTGCCGGGGCCGAGCCGACCCGGCTGTTCCGCTTCCACAAACCCGCCGGCCTCATCACGGCCGAGCGCGATCCGCGCGGACGGCCGACGATCTACAATGCGCTTCGAAACGCCCTGCCCAAGGGCGCGCCACGCTTGATGCCTGTGGGGCGGCTCGACTTCAACACCGAGGGGCTGCTCCTTCTCACCAACGACGGCGGCTTCAAGCGCGAGCTCGAGCTTCCCTCGAGCGGCATTCCGCGGACTTATCGCGCGCGGACGTTCGGCAAGGTCAGCCAGGCCCAGCTCGAAGACCTGATGGACGGGATCGCGATCGAAGGCATTCGCTACGGCCCGATCAACGCCAACCTTGAGCGGCGCACCGGCCAGAACCAATGGGTCGAGCTCACCCTGACCGAAGGCAAGAACCGCGAGGTCCGCCGCGTGCTCGAACATCTCGGGCTGGAAGTCTCTCGCCTGCTCCGCACGTCCTATGGGCCGTTCGAGCTCGGCGACCTGGCCAAGGGCGCCGCGGTCGAGGTGCGCAAGGAAGAGCTGGAGCGATTCCGGAGCTCGCTCAGAAAATCCTCGCCCGAACGGGGGGGTGGCAGCCCGCAAGGGTCGACCGAGGCCCGGCGGCAAGCGCCGCGTTCGCCGCGGCCCCCCTCCCCCACCACCGCTTCGCGACGGCGGTCGCCCTCCCTGCCCCGGGGAGGACCGAAGAAATGAGGATCATCGCCGGCGAATGGCGGCGGCGGCAGCTTCGCGCGCCCCCCGGCGAAGCGACCCGTCCCTCCGCCGATCGCACCCGCGAAACGCTGTTCGCGATGCTCACCAGCCGCCTCGGCAGCTTCGAAGGGCTGCGCGTCGCGGATCTCTTCGCCGGATCGGGAGCGCTCGGTCTCGAAGCGCTGTCGCGCGGCGCGGCGAGCTGTCTGTTCGTCGAACAGGACGCGGCCGCCATTCGCGCGCTGCGTGCGAACATCGCCGCGCTCAGGGCGCAGCCGCAATGCGAGGTAAGGGCAAGTTCGGTCATGCAACTCGGCCCCGCTGCCGCGCCGCTCGACCTCATCCTGCTCGATCCACCCTACCACACCGGCGCTGCCGGCGTCGCGCTCGACCGACTGCATCGGCTCGGCTGGATCGGTGCCGCGTCGTGGATCGCGGTCGAGACCGCGCACGATGAGAAGGTTCAGGTCAAGGCGCTCGACGTGGAAGCCGAACGCAAGGTGGGCAAGGCGCTGCTCACGCTCTTGCGCTTGCCCTCCCAAGGCTGACGCCCACGAGAGTGATCAATCCCGCCGCGCTGAGAAACAGGCCGATAAGCCCGATACCGCCTGCCGCACTCAGCATCTGCGCCGCGATCGGCGCCACGGCGCCGCCGACGATACCGCCGCCGTTGAACGCCACCGACATGCCGGTGTAGCGCACCGTCACCGGAAACAGGCTCGGCATCCACCCGCCGAGGGGGCCATAAACGTACCCCATCACGAACAGCCCGGCCGCGAGGGTGAGAAACACCAGCAGTAGCGAGCCACCGGCCAGGACCGGGCCGAACACCAGGCCGAGCAGAACGGTCGCTCCGGCACCCCATGCGAGCATGCGCCGCGCGCTCGTCCGGTCCGAACCGATCGCGGCAAGCACGATCCCGAGTGCCAGGAACAGGTTGGCCGCGAGCTGCAACGCCAGCATCGTCTCGCGCGAGACGCCGCGCTCGGCGGTCATGTGGCTGAGCGCGAAAGCCGTCGACAGATAGAAGATCGCGAATGCCGACACGACCCCCGCGCTCGCGGCGAGCGTCGGGGCCCAGTGCCGACGCAGCAAGGTGCCGAGCGGCACACGCGGCGGGGGCGCCTGCTCGAGCGCTTCCTTGTAGGCCGGCGTCTCGCCGATCCGCAGCCGCACCCACAGGCCGAGCGCGACCAGGACCGCGCTGAGCAGGAAGGGAATGCGCCAGCCCCAGGCGTTGAAGGCTTGCTCGTCGAGGGCGAGCCCGAGCAGGAGGAACAGCCCGTTCGCCGCGAGGAAGCCGATCGGGGCGCCCAGCTGCGGCGCCGATCCGAAACGGGCCTCCCATCCCTTTGGCGCGTTCTCGACCGCCAGCAGGGTCGCACCGCCCCACTCGCCTCCGAGCCCGAAACCCTGGCCGAAGCGGAGAATGCACAGCAGCAGCGGCGCAACCCAACCAATCATCGCGTAAGTCGGCAGGAAGGCGATCAGGAGCGTCGAGATGCCCATCAGCAGCAGCGAGGCGACCAGCGTCGACTTGCGGCCCATCCGGTCGCCGAAGTGGCCGAAGGCGATCGCGCCCACCGGACGGGCGACGAAGGCCAGGCCAAAGCTCATGAAGCTCAGCAATTGCTGGGCGGCGACGCTTTCCGCGGGAAAGAACAGCGGCCCGAAGACCAGCGCGGCGGCGGTCGCATAGACGTAGAAATCGTAGAATTCGACGGCCGTCCCGACGGTCGCGGCGGCCAGGACCCGGCGATGTTTGCGCAGCGGTGATGCCATGCTTCCCTCCCCAGGGATCGCTGCGGGGGAACTCATGGCGAGTCAAGCGCGTCACTTGCCCGCAAGGAAAAGGCCACCCGAATTTGCTCCGGGTGGCCTTTTCGTGATGCTCGAATGCCCGATCAGCCGCCGCGATCGGCGCGTTCGCTGGCGGGCTCACCCGGCCAGTATCCGAGCGCGCGCGACTTGCCCGGAGCACCGCCTTCGCCCGGGTTCTGGCAGTTGTCCTGCAGCGTGCGCGTACAGACCGGATAAGTCTTGTTGAAAGCCTGCGGCGGAGGCGCGGTCACGTTACCCGGATTGTTGTGCGTGACGACTGCCGGCGATCCGGGGTTCGGGTCCACCGTAACGGTTCCATCCGCGTTGTGCGTCACGGTAGCCGAAGAGCCCGGGTTGGGCGTCACGGTCGTCGTAGGCGGCAGCGGCCGCGCCTGGGCATTGGCCTCGTCGGCCGTTTGCTGGGCGTTAAGCGCCGCGGGAGCGGTGGCCATTACCAACGCCGCGACACCAGCCTTGAGAAGGGTACGCATGGTCTTTCTCCATCATTCCTTCGTCCGGGGAGGGGAACGAGCTTCGCCGCCACGGGGTTCCGTCACCAGGCTTGCGCCCCAGAGGGCCGTTCCCTAGTTGTTCGCAGTGACTTACCCCCCGGATCCCGCCGTGACCGAACCCGTGGATGCGCCTGCCTGGCTCGATGGTTTGAACCCGCCGCAGAGGCAGGCGGTGCTGACGACAGAGGGGCCGGTGCTGATGCTCGCGGGCGCCGGAACCGGCAAGACCGCGGCCCTCACGGCGCGTCTCGCCTACCTGATCCGCACCCGCCGCGCCTGGCCGAGCGAGATCCTGTGCGTCACCTTCACCAACAAGGCTGCGCGCGAGATGCGCCATCGCGTGGGGCAGCTCATCGGTGACGCTGTGGAAGGCATGCCGTGGCTCGGCACCTTCCACTCGATTTGCGCCAAGATGCTCCGAAGGCACGCCGAGCTGGTTGGCCTGCAGAGCAACTACACGATCATCGACACCGACGACCAACTGCGCGTCCTCAAGCAACTGATCGCGGACAACGGTCTCGACGAGAAGCGCTGGCCGGCGCGCCAGCTCGCCGGGCTGATCGACCGCTGGAAGAACCGCGGGCTCAATCCTGAGGACCTCGATGCCGCCGAGAACGAGGCCTACGCCAACGGCAAGGGCCAGCAGATGTACGCACTTTATCAGGCTAGGCTGAAGGCGCTCAACGCCTGCGACTTCGGCGACCTGATGCTCCACATGCTCAACGTGTTCCGGAACGATCACGAAGTGCTCAGTGGCTATATGAAGCGCTTCATTTACATCATGGTGGACGAGTACCAGGACACCAACGCGGTCCAGTATCTGTGGCTTCGGCTCCTGGCGCAGAGCCGCAAGAACATCTGCGTGGTGGGCGACGACGACCAGTCCATCTATTCATGGCGCGGCGCAGAAGTCGCCAATATCTTGCGGTTCGAAAAGGATTTTCCTGGAGCGACGGTTATCCGGCTCGAGCAGAATTATCGCTCCACGCCGCAGATCCTGGCCGCCGCATCGGGGTTGATATCGGCCAACAGCGGCCGTCTCGGCAAGACGCTCTGGACCGAACTGCCCCCCGGCGAAAAAGTCCGCGTCATCGGCGTCTGGGACGCCCCAGAGGAAGCCCGCCGGGTCGGCGAAGAGATCGAGCGGCTCGAGCGCGAAGGCCTTCCGCTCGAGCAGGTCGCGATCCTCGTGCGCGCGCAGTACCAGACCCGCGAGTTCGAAGACCGTTTCATACAAATCGGGCTCAACTATCGGATTGTAGGCGGTTTTCGCTTTTACGAACGCGCCGAGATCCGCGATGCCCTGGCTTACCTTCGCCTCATCGCCCAGCCCGCCGACGATCTCGCCTTCGAACGCATCCACAACCAGCCCAAGCGCGGCCTCGGCGCCAAGGCGCTCGAGGCCATGCACCGTCACGCCCGCGCCACCGGTCTTCCCCTCGCCGCCGCCGCGCTCCAGCTAGCCGACAGCGACGAGCTGCCCGCCCGCGCGCGCGCTACCATCGCGAACCTGATGGGCGCGTTCTTGCGCTGGCGCGAGATGGCCGACACGGTCACGCCCTCGGAACTGCTCCGTACCGTGCTCGAAGAGACGGGCTACAATGCGATGCTCCAGGCTGAGCGGAGCGCGGAAAGCGCCGGGCGGCAGGACAACCTCGTCGAACTCGCCCGCGCCATGGAAGAATACGAAACGCTCGGCGACTTCCTCGAACACGTCAGCCTGGTCATGGACAACGACGCGGCCGACGACACCGAGAAGGTCACGATCATGACCATTCACGCCGCCAAGGGGCTGGAGTTCGGCCACGTGTTCCTGCCGGGCTGGGAAGAAGGCGTCTTCCCCAGCCAGCGCGCGCTCGACGAAGGCGGCCTTGCCAGCCTCGAGGAGGAACGCCGGCTCGCCTATGTCGCCATCACCCGGGCACGGCGGCGCTGCACGATCCTTCATGCCGCCAACCGGCGCATCTATGGCCAGTGGACGAGCTCGATCCCCTCGCGCTTCATCGGCGAGCTTCCACAGGAGCACGTCAACGCCGAGACGACGATGACGGGCGGCGCCTCGTTGTGGCGAGCCAATTGGCAGGAGCAGGAGGACCCGTTCGCGCACGTCAGCACCGCGCGGCCGGACCGCAGTCAGGCGCGCGGACCCGGATGGCAACGGGCACTCTCAACCGGCTACGACACCGTGCCCAAACGGCTCGCCGAACCGGGCCGAAGCGCGGCCAGCTTCGCCGCCAAGCCGCGAACCGACATCGCGATCGGAGCGCGCGTGTTCCATGACAAGTTCGGCTACGGCGATGTGGTGGGCCAGGAAGGCAACAAGCTCGAGATCGAGTTCGAGGCGAGCGGCAGAAAACGGGTGATCGACAGCTTCGTCAAGCCGGCGTGAGCTGCGGCCGGCCGGCCTCCAGCGTGCGCGGGACAGCCGAGCTGGCCAGATAGGCGCGGCATACGCGCGGCAGTTCGGCCCTCAGGACAGCCAGTTCGGACTCGCCCGCGCCGCGCTCGAGCACAGTGCGGACCGCTCCGCCGAGAACCGCCAGTAGCGCGAAGGCTACCGCATGCGGCCTGTCGACCCGGGCATCGCAAGCGGTCCCGAGCAGGTGCTCGACCGCATCCACCAGCCGTTGCGATTCGGCGCGCGTCAGGTCGACGATGTCGAACTCGGCGGCAATCCCGTAAACCGCGCGCGCGCCGACGATGTCGTCGGTCTTCGCGGCCAGCCACGCTTCGGCCAGCCCGTCGGCAATCGCCATCAGCGGCCGCCCCGCGAGTGCCTGCGCCGCCGCCTCCATCGCCCGCGCGATTGCTTCCACCTTCTCGCGCACGAGCGCGAACAGCAGGGCCTCCTTGTGCGGGAAGTACTGGTACATCGTACCGACCGAGACCCCGGCGCGCTCGGCGACCCGCGTCGTCGTCAGCCGTGCAACGCCTTCGGCCAGCAAAACCTGAATGGTGGCGGTCCGAATCGCCTCGACCGTCGCCGCGGAGCGCGCCTGGCGCGGGGATTTGCGCGGTGCGAGCGCGTCGGAAGGGGGGCGAGCCATATGCGAATTCCAAACCTGAAGGATCATTCATATCTACTCCGTGCGCCGCACAAGGCAAGCAAGGAGTAGAACAGTGCCGACCATTCTCATACCGGCTGCTCGACCGGTTTCGGGCTCGAGACCGCCCACCTGTTCCTCGACCGCGGGTGGCGCGTTGTCGCGACGATGCGCGATCCGCGCGCCAGCCGTCTGTCACCCTCGCTGGCGCTGCGCGTGCTGCCGCTCGACGTCACCGATCCTGCGAGCATCGAGGCAGCGCTTGCCGCGGCCGGGCCTGCCGACGTGCTGGTCAACAACGCGGGGATCGGCTGGCTCAACGCGTTCGAAGCGACCTCGCTGGAGACAATCCGTCGCCTGTTCGAGACCAACACCTTCGGCACCATGGCGATGTGCCGGGCGGTGGTCCCGGCGATGCGCGAACGCGGCGCCGGGGTGATCGTCAACGTCACCTCGAGCACGACGCTGAAGGCGTTGCCGATGCTGGCCGCCTACGCCGCCTCCAAAGCCGCGGTGAACGCCTTTACCGCCTCGCTGGCCGAGGAGCTCGCACCGTTCGGGGTGCGCGCGCTGACGGTCGTCCCGGGGCAGTCGAACGAGACGGCCTTCGCCGACAACGCGAGAGAGCTGATCGAGCGGGAAGGAGGGTTTCCGGCGCCGTACCTTGCGCAGGTCCAGGCGATGTTCGCCGCGCACGAGACGCTGCCGGCGGAGTTCAGCACCCACCCCGGCGACGTGGCAGAGGCGGTATGGCGCGCTGCGACCGATCCCGCCGCGCCGCTATTCCAGCCGGCCGGGGCAGATGCGATCGCGTGGGCCGCGGAGCGTGCGGTTATAGCGCCGACAGGTTAAGGAATCCCGGCACCGGGCCATTCCATTCGCCCGGTTCTCCGGTTGCCTCGACCTCGGGCGCGCGGGACGGAGCCGGATCGCGCTGGCGGCGGGCGGCCGGTTCCTTGCGGGGAGGCTTGCGGGTCGCGGCCGGTGTGGGCTCGAGCGTGTCCTCGACGGTTTCGCGCGCACGGCTCTCCCGGCGCGGCCGTTCCGGCTTGCGCTCACGGCTCTCACGCCTCGGCTTCTCGGCGGGACGCTCGTCCGCTTCGACACCGCCGCCGAGCGCGTAGACCGGAATCTGCATCCCGGTGAGCTTCTCGACGTTGGCGATCGCCTCGGCGTCCTCGGGCGTGACGAACGTGAACGCCCTCCCCTTGGCGCCGGCGCGGCCGGTCCTGCCGATGCGGTGGACGTAATCGTCGGGGTGCCACGGCGTGTCGAAATTGAACACGTGGCTGACACCCTTCACGTCGAGACCGCGCGCCGCGACATCCGACGCCACCAGGATGTTGACGTCGCCTGACTTGAACCGCTCGAGCTCGGCGATACGGCTCGACTGGTCCATGTCGCCGTGGATCTCGCCGGAGCGGAAGCCATGCTGGCGCAGGCTCTTGTTGAGCTCGCGCACCGTGGTCTTGCGGTTGGCGAAGATGATCGCGGTCTGCACGTCGTCGGTACGCAGTAGCTCGCGCAGCGCCTCGCGCTTGCCCCGGGTCGATACGTGGACCTTGTGCTGGACTATGTTGACGTTGGCCGAGGCCGGACGCGCCACTTCGATGTACTTCGGATTGGACAGGAACCGGTCCGCGAGCTTCTTGATGGGCGGCGGCATCGTCGCGGAGAACAACAGCGTCTGGCGCGTCGCCGGCAGCTTTTCGCAGATGAATTCGATGTCCGGGATGAACCCCATGTCGAGCATGCGGTCGGCTTCGTCGATGACCAGCAACTCGCAGCCGGTCAGCAGGATTTTGCCACGCTCGAACAAGTCCATCAGCCGGCCCGGCGTGGCGATCAGCACGTCGACGCCCTCGTCCAGCGCCTTGACCTGGTCGCCCATTTGCACGCCGCCGATGAGCAGCGCCATCTTCAGGTCGTGGTTCTTGCCGTATTTGTCGAAGTTCTCTGCCACCTGCGCCGCGAGTTCACGCGTCGGCTCCAGAATCAGCGAACGCGGCATCCGCGCCCGGCGGCGGCCGTGGTGGAGAATGTCGATCATCGGCAGCACGAAGCTGGCGGTCTTCCCGGTTCCAGTCTGGGCGATGGCGATGATGTCGCGCATCATCTGGACCTGCGGGATGGCCTGGGCCTGAATCGGAGTCGGCTCGGTGTAGCCGGCAGCTTCGACCGCCTGCAGTAATTCGTCGGTAAGGCCGAGATCGGCAAATTTCATATCGTGTGTAATGTCCGGATCGAGCGGGATTTCCCGCTGCGCAGGGGGCGGCTCGGGAATGCCCCCGCCGCGACCGTCGCGCCTAGGCGTGTGACATGCGAAAAGTCAACATTTTGGCGAAGGTCAGTCGCGGTCTGCCACGAGCCGATTGAGACGCGTGACCCTACAACTGGCGCCGGCGCGCGACTGGAGTCGGTCGCGCCGCTCGCATAACTGGCCGTCCCGTCGCTCGACGTAGAACCCCGAGTAGAAGTCCTCTGGATTGCACGACCGCTCGAGCCGCGCGCTGAGAATGCGGTTATCGCGCATGAACAGCATCAGGCGTCCCTCGTGCGGAGTAGCAGCGGCGATCATGTTGATGGGCACGCAGTCGCCCAGTTTGACCTCCTTGAATGCGTCCGCCCTCGCGTCGAGCTCGGCAAAGGATCGCAACGCGCGCTGTCGCGAGCTCGGCGCGATCCGGATGATGACGCGCTGCTCGATCCGGACCTGGTTTGCCAGTGGCGCGCGGCGAGCCTCTTCGAGAAGACGCAACGGCGCTGCGGGAGCAACGGAGAATTCACCCGCCGACTTCTCTTCTTCCGGCTTGGCGGCGGCTGCTTCGTCGCTTGGAGCCGCGCCAATCGGCGATCCCGCGGGTAGCGCCGGCAGCAGCAAGGCAAAGGGTGTGAGGAAAACGACGAGGCTGTTCATGCAGGCAAGCTCGGTGCGTTGGGACCGTGCTACGACGGCCGTGCATGGAACTCCTCTAGCTCATCAGATTGAATGCCGGCTTAACTCGGGATTTGACCTTTGCAAGCGGGTCGAGCCGCTGGCAAAGGCAACGAATGAGTACCGTCGACGACTTCATCGCCGCCGCAAGCGAATTGCTGGGAGAGCGCGGGCTGACGCGCGATCCGCAGTTGATCGAGCCCTGGCTGACGGACTGGCGGGGCCGCTTCACCGGACGCGCACTGGCGTTGGCGTCCCCCGCTTCGACCGCCGAGGTCGCCGGTCTGTTAAAGCTCTGTGCGCAGCATGGCGTACCGATAGTGCCCCAAGGCGGCAACAGCGGCATGTGCGGAGGGGCGACCCCGGATGGTACGGGCGAAGCGATGCTTCTCTCACTACGCCGTATGAACGCCATTCGCCGGCTCGACCCCCAATCGCGGGAAATCACCTGCGAAGCCGGTGTCATCCTCCAGACGATGCACGAGGCGGCGGCGAAACATGGACTTCGCTTCCCGCTCACGCTGGGCGGCAAGGGCTCGGCCACAATCGGCGGCTTGATCTCGACGAACGCCGGAGGAACGCAAGTCCTGCGCCATGGATCGATGCGCGCGCAAGTGCTCGGGATCGAGGCCGTGCTGGCTGACGGCAGCGTGTTCGACGCGCTAACCTCGCTCAAGAAGGACAACCGCGGGTTCGACCTGAAGCAGTTGCTGATCGGCTCCGAGGGAACGCTAGGCGTGGTGACGGCGGCGACGCTCCGGCTGCTTCCGGCGCTCGCCGATCGCGCCGTGTTGTGGACGGGGCTCGGCTCGATTCAGGATGCGCGGGCTCTGCTACTGCATGCTGAAAATCTCGCAGGAAGCGCGCTCGAGGGCTTCGAAGTGATGCCCCGGCACAGCCTCGAGGCAGTTCTCGCGCATGTCCCCGGCGCCCGCTCCCCGTTGGAGGGAAAGCACGAATGGCACGCGCTGATCGAGTTGGCGGCGGACGAGGAAAGCGCCAGTACTCTATCGGACCGCGCCGTGGCCTTGATGGAGAGCGCCTTTGAAGCCGGGCTGGTCGAAGATGCCACGATCGCCGCGAACGAAGCCCAGGCCGAGCAGTTTTGGCTCTTGCGCGACGAGATCGCACCGGCCGAGCGCGCACTCGGCCCGGCAATGCAGCACGATATCTCGGTGCCCGTGGCGCTCATGGCCGATTTCGTGGCCGCCGCCGTGCCCCAAGTGGAGGCACGCTTTGCCGGCTCGAAAGCCGTGGCATTCGGCCATCTCGGCGACGGCAACGTGCACTTCCATGTACTTGCACCTCCCGGAGCCACCCGCGGCCAGTGGGAAGACACCGAAGGCAAGGCGATCAGCGCCTTCGTTCACGACCTCGTCACCCAGTGGAACGGCTCGATCAGCGCCGAGCACGGAATCGGCCAACTCAAGCGCGACGAACTCGCACGCCTCGGCGATCCGGTCCAACTCGCGGTGATGCGGAGTATCAAGCATGCCCTCGACCCTCAGAACCTGCTGAATCCGGGCAAGCTTGTGCCGCCTTGCGATTGACGTTTCGGATGTCTAAAGCGCCCCGCAATGTGGAGGGGGCTCTGCGTCCCTTGTCCTTGACCACCCATATCGGAGAGTGACGATGGCCAGCGAGCCGCAAGCCCAACTGCCCCTGTTTTACAAGGATCTCATGCCGCTCAACAGCCGCGACCACGGCGATTGGCGCGCGCGTTCGGTGGACAAGGCGAGCTGGATCGGCAGCCAGCATGCAATTCCGCTTACCGTGGAGGAATTCCCCCTCGCGCAGCGCAATTTCCCGATCGTGTTCTCCGCGGGTGAAAACCCGGTGCCGCTGGCACTGATGGGCCTGAATGAAGGGGTCAACGTTTTCTTCGAAGACGACGGCACCCCGCGCGGCGATGCCTACGTTCCCGCGTACATCCGCCGTTATCCCTTCCTTCTCGCCAAGTTGCGGCCCGATGCTGAGGAAATGTCGCTCTGCTTTGACCCGACTTCCGACGTTGTCGGCGACTTCAAGGAAGGCGAAGCGCTGTTCGCCGACGGCCAGCCGACCGATCACACCAAGGGCCTTCTGGATTTCTGTGAGAAGTTCGAGGAAGCGGGCGCGCGCACCCAGGCCTTTATGAAGGAAGTGACCGACGCTGGCCTGCTGATGGACGGTGAAGTCGCGATCCAACAGAACGACAAGCCTGACCAGCCCTACGTCTATCGGGGCTTTCGCATGATCAACCAGGAAAAGCTCAAGGAACTCGACGCCGAGAAGATCAAGGCATGGAACGACAACGGTCTGCTTCCGCTGATCTATGCCCACCTGATGTCGCTCGACCTGATGCGCTTCGTGTTCGCGAAGCAGGCCGAACAGGGCAAGGGCCCGGCTGCCGCGCGGGCAGCTACTGCCAACTGACCGGGGGCGGAAACGTTCAGGGAGCGAGGTGGGTCGAATTTTCGACCACTCTCGCTACTTGAAGGTCCGTGAAATCGTATTAGATTAAGAGTGTCCGGCCGGCGCTTCCCTCATGGCCCGGTTGGATAGGTACGCTCTGCGTACCTCCTCCCTGAACCTTGGCCACCTCGTGCTTCGCACGAGGTGGTTTTTTCTTGTCCGATCGCCGGTACTATTCGGCGGCCTGCGGGAATCTCCGGCTTCCGGCGAGCTCTTCGGCGAGGCGTCTCACCAGCCCCACCATGAGCCGCGTGACTTCTGCCATACCTGGTCCAGGCTCCTGCAAATGCTCGTCCAGGTAGGCGGAGCGGCAAATTTCGACTTGCAGCGCGTGCAGCCCCCGCGGCGGCGCGGAATGGCGATCGAGCGCATATCCGCCGGCATACGGTCGATTGTGCGCGACCCGCCGACCGGCTCGGCAGAAATGGTCGATGGCCGCTGCGCTCAGTGACGAATCGCAGGCGGCCCCGAACCGATCGCCGATCACGAAATCGGGCGCAGCATCGACCCCGCGCTTCGGCCCGAGCGGCGGCATCGAATGCAAATCGATAAGCAGCGCGGCCCCCCAACGATCGCGCAGCGCCTCGAGAGTCGTCGCGAGCGCGGCGTGATAGGGCACGTGGATCTCCTCGACACGCGCCGACAGGTCCTGTTGCGTCATTCGCCGCTTCCACAATTCGCCGAAGCCCGGCAAACGTCGCGGCACGAGGCCGAGCCCGCTTCGCGCCCGGCGCCCGGCAGCCAGCCGGCGAGGTTCCGGGGCTCCGCCCGCCACCATGTCCCAGTCGACGTCGTCAGGCGCGCGGTTGAGATCGATCATCGCGCGCGGCGCGTGCGCGATCAGAAGCGAAGCGCCGGTCTCGCGTGCCACCCCCTCACCGATGAGATCGGTGAAGCGATCCTCAAGCCGTAGGCTCGTCGCTCCTGGGTTGCGCATCAGGGCGGTCAGGTTCTCGGGGTAGGCGCGACCGCCATGGGGAACGGCGATAAGGACGGGCAAGGGCGCCGGATCGCGCACTGAAAGGCTGTACGCAGGCTGTCCCTCCGCTCCGGGAACGCTTCCCCCACGCAATTTGCGCGACTCGCGCCCCGCCGGTCGGCCTTCGATCATGGCGCTAGCTGGCCCGCTTTCGAACCTGTGTCAAAGCTGGTCAGCGTCGATAATCGGTGAGATTCTTAAATCCCGACCGATTATAGACCTCCTCGCAAGTTGATGCATTTCGAGGACACCATGATCCGTATCCTGCTGGCCGAAGACGACACCGCGATGCGGACCTATCTCGCACGATCGCTCGAGCAGGCGGGTTACGACGTGGACGCAGTTGACCGAGGCACCGAGGCTGTTCCTCTGCTCGAATCGCGGGACTACGACCTGTTACTGTCCGACATCGTGATGCCGGAGATGGATGGAATCGAGCTGGCACAACGCTGCGCCGAGATCAGCCCGAACACTCGCGTAATGTTCATCACGGGCTTCGCGGCCGTCACGCTCAAGGCCAGTCGTGAGGCACCGCGCGCAAAGATGCTCTCGAAGCCGTTTCACCTCAAAGACCTGGTCCTTGAAGTGGAACGGATTTTCGAGGACGAGATGACCGAGGCGCAATTTCGCCCGTAGGGTTTCTCACACCTCTTGTCATCGCCAAGGCGCAACGCTAGATGGCGCGCCTGCCGTCCGCCCGGTGCGGGCAGCCCGAAATGGAACGGGCGTATAGCTCAGTGGTAGAGCACTGTGTTGACATCGCAGGGGTCGGAAGTTCAATCCTTCCTACGCCCACCATTCGGCAGGCACGAAAGGCGTCGCGATAGCGGCGCCTTTTGCGCATAGGACGGCTGGCCATCCGCGAAATGCCGCCGTGGGCACTTCCGGACCACTCCGCCGTTTGAACCCCGTGGCCTCTCCCCAACCGCGCATCAACGCCATCGCGACGAGCGTACCGACGAGCGAGTGCGACGCGACCTACCAAGTATGGGCCGCGCGGCAACTTGAAGGACGGCGTGAGGCTCAGATCCTCGAGCGCATGATGAAGCGTTCGGGCATCGGAAGACGTTTCACCGTCTTATCGAGCGACGAACACTACCAGTCCGAAGGCGGCTTCTACGACTTGCCCGAACCGCCCAGCACACTCGCGAGGATGGAGGTTTATGCGCGCGAAGCGCCGAAGCTGGCGCTGGCTGCGATCGGACTGCTCGGAGACATCGGCAACGTGACGCACCTAGTCGTCGCGAGTTGCACTGGCTTCACCGCTCCCGGGCTCGACCAGGTGATCGCCCGCAAATTGGGCCTCGCGCCGACTGTCGAGCGCGTGGTGATCGGCTTTATGGGTTGCTACGCCGGCGTGACGGCGCTGCGAACAGCGGGCCATATCGTTCGCTCTGATCCGGCGGCGCGCGTGCTCGTCGTTTCTGTCGAACTCTGCACCCTGCATCTCCAAGCCACCGATCGGCTCGACAGCCTGCTCGCGATGAGCCAATTCGCCGATGGCGCCGCTGCCGCTCTGGTGACGGCCGAAGGCCCGGGCCTCGCACTCGGTGACGGGCTGTCGATGACGCTCGAGGACAGCCAGGACCTCATCACCTGGACCATTGGCGATACAGGCTTCGCGATGGAACTATCGGGCGAAGTACCTGGTCGCCTCGCCGAAGCGCTGAGTGACGGCGAAGTTCGCGATACCATCACCTCCAGCCAACCGGTAAGCGCTCTCGATGCCTGGGCGATCCATCCCGGTGGCAAGTCCATCCTCGATGCGGTCGAGCGAGGACTAGGCCTGCCTTCCGAAAAGGTCGCTTCGTCGCGCGCGGTGCTGCAGGACTTCGGCAACATGTCGTCGGCAACGGTCCTGTTCGTGCTCGAGCGCTTGATGACTGATCGCCCGGACAGCGGCGTGGCGCTAGCGTTCGGTCCAGGCCTGGCGATGGAAGGGCTGCGCTTCGGGTGGACTGAAGGCGATGCTGACTGAGCGATTGATTGCCGACGAGCGGATGGACGATCCATCGCTCGACGCTGCGACCTACCATGCGGTGCTCGCCGACCTCGCCGAGGTAAACCGGACCACCCTGGCCTATCGGCCGACGCTGTCCTTCCTGGGTGAAGCTGTGGGCACGCAATCGCGCATTAGCGTACTCGACGTTGGCTTTGGCGATGGCGACATGCTGCGCCAGATTGCACGATGGGCAAAGCGGCGGGGTGTCTCGGCGGAGCTGACCGGGATCGACCTCAACCCTGAGAGCCGGACGGCGGCCGAGGCACACGGCTCTGTCGGCGGTATCGCCTACCTCACCGGAGACTACGCGGAACTGGCCGGCCAAGGCTTCGATTGCGTGATATCAAGTCTGGTTGCCCATCACATGAGCGAGGCAGAACTGGTGCGCTTTCTGCGCTTCATGGAAACAGAGGCGCGGCTTGGTTGGTTCGTCAACGACCTGCACCGGCACGGCGTTGCCTATCGGTGCTGGCCGCTCCTGTGCGCTGCAATGGGTTGGCATCCAATCGTCCGCGCCGATGGACATACCTCGATAGCCCGCGGCTTCCGAGCGAACGAATGGCGCGATCTGCTCGAGCGCACGGGAATCCGCGAGGCGGCCATCCGTCGCCGCTTCCCTTTCCGGCTATGCGTGCAAAGGCTCCGCTGATTCTCGGAGCAGGTCCGGCCGGTTGCGCGGCCGCAATCGTGCTCGCCGAGAACGGAGTGCGGCCGGTCATCGTCGACCGCGATGCCGAAGCGCGGGATCAGCTTTGCGGCGGATTCCTGAGCTGGCGAACCGCGGAGCAACTCCGTGCACTTGGCGTCGATCCGGTGAAGCTCGGCGCAGCCCCGATTCGGGCGGTTGCGCTGACCGCCGCGACACATGAGGTCGTGGCGCCGTTGCCGGCGACTGCGTTCGGTATCTCGCGCCGGGCGCTCGACGGTGCGCTGCGCGATAGGGCGCTCGAGGTGGGGGCGCGGATCGAGGTTGATACGGTTCGAGCCACGACGCGTACCGAAGCCGACGGACGTCGCCAACGCTGGTCGGGTCATGGACTGTTCCTGGCAACTGGCAAGCACGACGTTCGGGGCTTCGGACGCCCCCGTGTGTCGCGCAATCCAACGCTCGGACTGCGCCTGCGGCTGCCTGTTTCGCCCGCCCCCGACGAGCGTATCGAACTGCGCCTCTTTCCGCAGGGCTACGCCGGGATTGCCCGGCACGAGGACGGGAGCAGTAACGTCTGCTTGGCGGTCCGCAAATCGCTGCTGTCCAAGAGTGGGGCGCCCCTCGATCTTGTTCGCTCGTTGGCCGCCGGGAACGCCGGCTTCGCGCGGCGGCTTGGACTAGGTTGGGAAGGTACTCAAATCGAATCGATTGGCGCAGTGCCATACGGGTGGATCGCCCGATCGACGGAGCCTGGCCTGTTTCGCTTGGGCGACCAGGCGGCGGTCATCCCGTCGCTCGCCGGAGAAGGCATCGCCATTGCGCTCGCAAGCGGCATCCTCGCCGCGCGGTGCTGGCTGGAGCATGGGCCGGAGGGGGCGCTATGGTTCCAGCAGAAGTTCGCCGAAGAAATCGCGGCCCCGATGCGGGCGGCGAGATTCGCACGTATGCTGGCGGAAAGCCGTTTCGGCGCCCAGGCCGGCCTGCATGTCGCGGATCGCCTGCCCCAGGCGCTCCGCCACCTGATCGAAGCGAGTCGTATCTCCCCGGAGGGACAACTTGCACAGGTGACGGCC
The DNA here is from genome assembly GCA_023433305.1 of Pseudomonadota bacterium. GTDB lineage: Bacteria > Pseudomonadota > Alphaproteobacteria > Sphingomonadales > Sphingomonadaceae > Croceibacterium_A. The sequence goes on from JAEZCZ010000028.1 coordinate 37,500, forward strand.
GCTCCCTAAGGACGCCGCACTTCAAACGCAAAAGCAGTCAGGATTCCCCCGCATGGCGAAGATCAAGGTCGTGAACCCGGTCGTCGAAATCGACGGCGACGAGATGACGCGGATCATCTGGCAGTGGATCCGCGAACGATTGATCCTCCCCTACCTCGATATCGACCTCAAGTATTTCGACCTCGGCATCGAGAAGCGCGACGAGACGCGCGACCAGATCACTATCGACGCCGCCAACGCTATCAAGGAACACGGCGTCGGTGTGAAGTGCGCCACCATCACGCCTGACGAAGCACGGGTCGAGGAGTTCGGCCTGCACGACATGTACAAGAGCCCGAACGGCACGATCCGCAATATTCTGGGCGGCACGATCTTCCGCGAGCCGATCGTCATCTCGAACGTGCCCCGCCTGATCCCGGGTTGGACCGACCCCATCGTGGTCGGTCGTCACGCTTTCGGCGACCAGTACCGCGCGACCGATTTCCTCGTCCCCGGCGCCGGCACCTTGCGCTTGGTCTGGGAAGGCGAAAACGGCGAGACGATCGACCGCGAAGTCTACCAGTTCAAGGCGCCTGGCGTGGCGATGTCGATGTACAACCTCGACGAATCGATCCGCGATTTCGCGCGCGCCAGCTTCAACTACGGCCTCGACCGCGGCTGGCCTGTGTACCTCTCCACCAAAAACACGATCATCAAGGCCTACGACGGGCGCTTCAAGGACCTGTTCCAGGAAGTATTCGAGAACGAAGGCTTCAAGGCTCGCTTCGCCGCTGCGCGCATCGAATACCAGCACCGCTTGATCGACGACATGGTCGCCAGTGCGCTTAAGTGGAACGGCAAGTTCGTATGGGCCTGCAAGAACTATGACGGCGACGTGCAGTCCGACCAGGTCGCGCAGGGCTTCGGCTCGCTCGGCCTCATGACCTCCGTTCTGATGACGCCGGACGGCAAGACCGTCGAAGCGGAAGCGGCGCACGGCACCGTGACGCGTCACTACCGCCAGCATCAGGAAGGCAAGGCGACCTCGACTAACCCTATCGCGTCGATCTTCGCCTGGACGCGCGGCCTCATCTATCGTGGCCGCTTCGACAACACGCCCGACGTCGTGCGTTTCGCGGAAACGCTCGAGAAGGTCTGCATCGACACCGTCGAGGATGGCAAGATGACCAAAGACCTCGCGCTGCTGATCGGCCCCGACCAGCCGTGGATGACCACCGAGCGATTCTTCGAGGCGATCGTGCAGAACCTCGAGACGGAAATGGCCACCTGGGCCTGAGGAGCTTCGGATGACAGCCGCCCGTCTCGAGGTCCGCCAGGACGAGACGGGCGACGTCTCCAAAATCAGCCGCCTCGTAGAGCGCGTGTACGAGGATTTTCCGCCGTACACACGCGGCCAGATTCGAGGCCAGATCAACAACTTCGCCCGCGGTTGCTTCGTCGCCATCCTCGACGGGGAACTCATCGGGTATTGCGCGTCGATGCGTATGCCGGGCGATCGCGCCCTGCGCCCCCACACCTGGGATGAGATCACCGGCAACGGCTACGGCTCGCGCCACGATCCCAACGGCGACTGGCTGTACGGGTACGAGATGTGCGTCGATCCCAAGGTCCGGGGCACGCGCATCGGCCGCCGCCTTTATGAAGAGCGCCGGGCGCTGGCGGAAGAACTCGAGCTGAAAGGCATCGTGTTCGGCGGCCGAATGCCCAACTTCGCTCGCTTCGCCCGGCGCGTGGAAGGGCCCGAGGACTATGTCGAGCAGGTCATCGCAGGCCGAATCCACGATCCGGTGCTCCGCTTCCAGCTCGCCAACGGATTCGAGCCGATTGGCCTGCTGAAGGGCTACCTGCCCGAGGATCGCCGATCACGCGGCTACGGCGTCCATCTGGTATGGCGGAATCCGTTCGTGGACCAGGACAGCAGCGGCAAGTTCCGCGTGCCGCGCGGCGTCGAAAGCGTGCGGATCGCGACGTGCCAGTTGCAGGCCCGCGCGGTAGCCGGTTTCGATGAATTCATCGGCCAGGTCGAATATTTCGTCGACGTGGCAGCGGACTATGGCTCCGACTTCATCTTGTTCCCCGAGTTGTTCACGCTGATGCTGCTCAGCGCCGAGGAGAAAGAACTCTCGCCGATCGAGGCAATCGAGGCGCTCAGCCTTTATACGCCACGCATTCGCACCGCGCTTTCGGAAATGGCGCTAAAGTACAACATCAACGTCGTCGGCGGCTCGCACCCGACGCGGATGAACGACGGCGACATTCACAACGTCGCCTACGTCTGCCTGCGCGATGGCTCGATCCATGAGCAAGAGAAGATCCACCCCACGCCCAACGAAGCTTATTGGTGGAACATCAAGGGCGGCGACTCGCTCGACGTGATCCAGACCGACTGCGGGCCCATCGGGGTGCTGATCTGCTACGACAGCGAATTCCCCGAGCTTGCTCGCCGGCTCGTGGACGAAGGCGCGCGGATCATCTTCGTGCCGTTCTGCACGGACAGCCGGCAGGGGTACATGCGCGTCCGCTATTGCTCCGCCGCACGGGCGATTGAGAACCAGTGCTTCGTGGTGCTGAGTGGCAATGTCGGCAACTTGCCCAATGTCGCGAACATGGACATCCAATACGCCCAGAGCTGCATCCTGACGCCGTGCGATTTTCCGTTCGCGCGCGACGGTATTGCCGCGGAAGCGACCGAGAACGTGGAAACGTTGACGATCAGCGACGTCAACCTCGCCGATCTCTCCTGGGCACGCGCCGAAGGCACGGTGCGCAACCTGGCCGACCGGCGTTTCGACCTCTACCAAATCGAATGGAGCGAGGAAACGCGCGGCGTCGGCACGGGCCCCGACAAGCCGCCGACCATCAAGGGCGGACCCGGGGGCGGTTGATCGCAGAGGCCGGCGAACGCACGCGCTCCCGTCGCACGCCTTGGCCGATGATTCTTCCTGGTATGCGCCGGAGGAGAGGAAAACGATCGAGCAGGCGCACCGCCAAGGGCGCCCGATTTATGGGCTTGCCGGAGAGCACGGCTCCGATCACGTTGTCCTGGGCCGCCTTCTGCCCTGCCTGGATCACCCGCGTTGGGAACGCGCGCCGCTTCTGAACCGAAGGTAGCAACCGGTCGACATCTTCGCCGCGCGCGAGCGGGCCCGCGAGGAAGTTCGCGGCGGCGACGGCGTCCTGGATGGCGAGGTTGATACCGATCCCGCCGATCGGACTCATGGCGTGGGCGGCATCCCCGATGGCGAGCAACCCCGGCCGGTGCCAGGTCTCCAATCGGTCAAGTGCGACCGAGAGCAAGTGAAGCTCGTCAGTGCTGGTCAGCTTGGAGCTCAGATCGATTTCGGGGAACAGCGCCTGCATTTCGCCGCGCAGCCATTCGATGCCGCGCGCTTTCAACCCCTCACCTGCGCCCTTCAGGATGATGAACGCTGCTTGCCAGTATGTCCGGCGATCGATCAGCACCGCCATGCGCCCCGTATCGATCGCCCCGCGGAGCTTGTCGCCCGGGTTGTCGGCCTTCTCGAGCCGAAACCAGAAGATGTCCATCGGTGCGCCGAGTTGCCTGACCGGGAGAAGGCCCTGCTTGCGCACGAGCGAGGAGCGGCCGTCGGCCATCAGAACGAGTTTCCCCGACCGTATCGCTCGCCCGCTCGAGAGCCTCACACCCGCGATGCGACCTCCCTCTTCGACGAAGCCGCTCACCGCGGCGTTCATCTCCAGCGCGAACCCCGGATAGGCTTCTGCCTCGTCGCGCAGGAAATCGAGAAACTCCCATTGCGGCATCATTGCAATGAAAGGCGCCGGACTGGCGAGATGCGACAAATCGCCCACCGAGTAATCGCGCCCCGCCACGCGCACCACAGCGCCATCGACCCGGTCATGCGGTCGCTGCAGGAAGCGACCAAGCAGCCCTAACTCGTCGAGGATCTCCATGGTGGATGGATGGACCGTGTCGCCGCGGAAATCGCGGAAGAAGTCTGCATGCTTTTCCAGCACTCGCACCGATACGCCCGATCGCGCGAATAGGAGCCCGGCCATCACTCCCGCCGGTCCCCCGCCAACGATCACGACATCTGGCGTTGCAGCCATCATCTGCAATGTGACATGACAAAGCGATGCACGCCGCGAACCTCGAACCGGTGATGACCGATGGCCTGGTCATACTCGGCGCGGCAGGGATCGTCATCCCGGTCTTCGCTCGTTTCCGGATCACGCCTGTCATCGGCTTCATTCTCGTCGGACTTCTAGTCGGCCCTTACGGCCTCGGCAGGATGGTCTACGAGCAGCCTTGGCTGGCTTACGTGACGATCACCGACCCCGAAGGCCTCGAGCCCTTTGCGGAATTCGGCATCACCCTGCTTCTTTTCACCATCGGCCTGGAGCTGTCATTCAATCGCCTCTGGTCGATGCGGAGGCTCGTGTTTGGGCTTGGCGCGCTCGAATTGGCAGTCATCGCGGGCCTGCTCGCGGCCTTCCTCTCCATGATGGGGCAATACTGGACCGGCGCGCTCGGTCTCGGGCTGGCGCTCGCACTTTCCTCAACCGCCCTCTGTCTGCCGATCGCCGGGACGCACACCGCGGTTGGCCGCGCCGCCCTGGCGATGCTGCTGTTCGAGGACATCGCGATCGTACCGATCATCTTCATGCTCGGCGCCCTCGCCCCCTACGCGGGCAGCGACGGCATGGAGGGCCTCTTCCGGACGATCTGGATGGGTCTCGCGGTCGTGGTAGGTATGATGGTCATTGGGCGCCTCGCGCTGCCCCGTCTCTTCGCGCAGGCGGCCCGAACCAAGAGCCCGGAGCTGTTCCTCGCCGCGTCGCTTCTCGTGGTGATCGGCGCCAGCCTGGCGACTGCGCTCGTCGGCCTGTCTCCCATCGTCGGCGCACTCATCGCCGGGCTGCTGATCGCCGAGACCGAGTATCATTCCGAAGTCGAGGGAATCATGGAGCCCTTCAAGGGACTGGCTCTTGGCGTGTTCCTGATCACCGTCGGCATGGGCATCGACCTTTTCACCGTCTGGGAAAATCTCGGGCCGATCGCATTGGCGGTCATCCTGGTCCTGACGCTCAAGGCGATCGTCACCGGCGTGCTGATGCGCCTGATGGGCGCGAGCCGGGGCATCGCCGTGGAAACCGGCATCCTGATGTCGAGCCCATCCGAGACGACCCTGATCGTGCTGGCGGCGGCAACGACGGCTCTGCTCATCCAGCCAGGAACCGCGCAGTTCTGGCAGATCGTGACCGCCATCGGGTTGACCATCACGCCCTTGCTGGCGAAGCTCGGCAACACCATCGCGCGACGGGTTGAACCGATGGCGGCCGAAGGCCTCCATGCCATCGAGAGTAGCGATCCCTCCGTCATCATCGTCGGATGCGGGCGCGTCGGGAGGCTGGTGGCGCAGATGCTGACCCGCCACGGAAAGCCATATCTGGCCATCGATTCCGACAGCGACCAGGTCGCTCAGTGCAAGCGCGAGGGCTATAATGCGCTGTTCGCCAATGCGGGGCGCCTCGAGATTCTCGAACGCCTCGGTGTAGCCGCGGCCCCGGCGGTGATCCTCACCATGGACGAGCCGGTGCTGGCGCAGCGCATCACCCGCAAACTCCGCACGGCTTACCCCAACTTACCCATCATCGCGCGCGCGCGAGATTCGGCTCATGCCGCTGAACTCTATCGAGCCGGGGCGAGCACCGCCGTGCCGGAAACGCTCGAAAGCTCGCTGCAGCTTTCCGAAGCGGTGCTGGTCGACCTCGGAGTTGCCATGGGGCCGGTGATTGCGTCCATCCACGAAAAGCGCGACGAGCTGCGCGAGCGGATCCGCGAGGGAGGGGCGCTCGACTACAAACCCAAGCTTCGGACAACCACGGCGGAAGGCTGAGACGGTCTCAGAACCAGCCGGCGAGCGGACCCACACGTGCCCCCGGACGTTCTACTCGCGAAAGGAGACATCCCGTGAGGAACGACAAACAGAAGAACGAAGCTCCCACCAAGCCGCAGCAGCAAACCGGCGAAGAATTCGGCTCGATCAAGGGGCGGCAGCGCGGCGAAGGCGACTTCCAGGGCAAGGGCGATACGCCGCGCGGTAGCGAGCCTGAAACACGCGGCGCCGGCGGCCGACGCGGTTGAGCATCAAGCCGCGATCAGCTCCCTGACGGCGGCGAGCGCCGCCTCCGCTTTGTCGCCGTCGGGACCGCCACCTTGGGCCATGTCGGGCCGGCCGCCGCCGCCCTTGCCGCCAAGCACCTCCACGCCGGCACGGACCAGGTCGACAGCATTGAAGCGCGTAGTCATGTCGTCAGTAACCCCGACCGCGAACGTGGCGCGTCCATCGTTCACCGCGGCAATCGCCGCCACACCCGAACCGATCCTGCGCTTGGCTTCGTCGAGCAGGCCGCGCAGCTCCTTGGCGTCTAGGCCGTGCAGGACCTGTCCCGAAAAAGTGACACCGCCGATGTCTTCGTCGGCCGCCGCGGGGGCCCCGCCCCCGCCGAGAGCTAGCTGCTTCTTCACCTCTGCCAGCTCGCGCTCGAGCCTCCTGCGCTCGTCAAGCAAGGCCGCCACGCGGGCTTCGACCTCTTCGGGCGCTGTCTTGAGCGTGGCCGCGATCGACTTGAGCGCTTCCTCACGGCCGACGACCCATTGCCGCGCGGCCTCGCCGGTGAGCGCTTCGATCCGCCGTACGCCCGAGCTGACGGCGCCTTCCGAGACGATCCGGAACAGGCCGATGTCCCCGGTCGCACGGACGTGCGTTCCGCCGCACAGCTCGACCGAATAGCGACGTCCCTCTCCGGCCGCGCGGCCCATCGAGAGCACTCGCACCTCCTCGCCGTACTTCTCACCGAACAGCGCCATCGCACCTGCAGAAATCGCGTCGTCGGGGCTCATCAGTCGGGTGACAACCTCATCGTTGTCGCGGATCTCGGCGTTCACCTGGGCTTCTATTTCCGCGATCTCGTCGGCAGTGAGCGGCTTCGGATGGGAGAAGTCGAACCGCAGGCGATCCTCGGCGACCAGTGAGCCTTTCTGCGTGACGTGATCGCCGAGTCGCCCGCGCAACGCGGCATGGAGCAGATGCGTGGCCGAATGGTTGGCGCGAATGCGATCGCGCCGCTCGGCGTCGATGGCGAGACGGACCGTGTCGCCGACCGCGATGGTGCCGCTGACAATCTTTCCGCGATGCGCGTGGAGGCGGCCCAGCGGTTTTGCGGTGTCGGTGACTTCGATGCGGAGGCCGCTCTCGGTCGTGATCGTGCCGACATCCCCCATTTGGCCGCCGCTTTCGCCGTAGAACGGCGTCTGGTTCGTGAGCACGCTCACCTCGCTGCCCGCTTCCGCCCGAGCGACTTCCTTGCCGTCTATCACGAGCGCCACCACTTGGCCTTCGCCTTCCGTCGACGCGTAGCCGGTAAACTCGGTGGCGCCTTCGCGCTCGGCGATGTCGAACCATACTTCGCCATCGGCCGCCGCGCCCGAGCCTTTCCAAGCAGCGCGCGCGGCCGCCTTCTGCCGCGCCATGGCGGCGTCGAAACCCGCCCGGTCGACGCCGATACCGCGCACGCGCAGCGCATCCTCGGTCAGGTCATAGGGGAAACCGTAGGTATCGTAGAGCTTGAACGCGGTGTCGCCGGGAAGGTCGGCGCCTTCGCCGAGGCCGGCAGTCGCCTCGTCGAGCAGGCGGAGGCCATTGGCCAAGGTCTGGCGAAAACGGGTTTCCTCACGCTCGAGTACTTCCTGGATCAGTGCCTGGGCGCGCGGGAGCTCGGGGTATGCGAGCCCCATCTCCTCGATCAGCGCGGGCACGAGCCGGTGCATCAACGGCTCCTTGGAACCGAGCAGATGGGCATGGCGCATCGCGCGACGCATGATCCGGCGCAGCACGTAGCCCCGGCCTTCGTTGGCCGGGAGCACACCGTCTGCAATAAGAAAACTGGTGGACCGCAGGTGATCGGCGATGACCTGGTGGCTGGCCTGCTGCTCGCCCGTCGCGCGCGTGCCGGTCAGCGTTTCGCTCGCTTCGATGAGCTTGCGGAACGTGTCAGTCTCGAACACCGAATGCACGCCTTGCAGCACGCTGGCGATACGTTCGAGCCCCATGCCGGTGTCGATACTCGGCCGCGGGAGATCGCCGATGATCTGGTCGTTTTCCTGCACGTGCTGCATGAACACGAGGTTCCAGATCTCGACGAAACGGTCCCCGTCCTCTTCCGGCGAGCCGGGAGGTCCGCCGGGAATCTCGGGGCCGTGGTCCCAGAAGATTTCCGAGCATGGGCCGCATGGGCCGTCGGAGCCCATCGCCCAGAAGTTGTCCTTGGTGGCGATGCGGATGAGACGATCGTCGGGCAGGCCGGCGATCTTCTTCCAAAGGTTCCAGGCGTCGTCGTCGGTGTGATAGACCGTGACTGTAAGCCGGTCGGCCGCGAGGCCGAGGTCACGCGTGACTAGGTTCCAGGCGAGCTCGATCGCCCGTTCCTTGAAATAATCGCCGAAGCTGAAGTTGCCGAGCATCTCGAACAGGGTGAGGTGCCGCGCGGTATAGCCGACATTGTCGAGATCGTTGTGCTTGCCGCCCGCCCGCACGCACTTCTGGCTGCTCACCGCCCGTTCGGCGGGGGGCGTTTCGAGGCCCGTGAACACGTTCTTGAACGGAACCATCCCGGCGTTGACGAACATCAGCGTCGGATCGTTATACGGCACGAGCGGCGCCGAAGGTATGACGGCGTGGTCGTTGGCCGCGAAGAAATCGAGGAAAGCGCGGCGGATGTCGTTGGTCGAGTTCATGGGACCTGCGAATTAGGGCGGCGGCTAAGGCGAAACAAGCGGATTAAGCCGGATGCGGCGGGAGTGTCCGGCGATGGTGCGAAAAGGGCGCTACGGTCTGCGTGCGCTGACAATCCACGCGCCAGCTCGAAGCGAGACGATGCCCTCTCGCAAGTTGCGGTCGGCGAGCTCGCGCAAGGCGGCAAAGAACTGCTCACGTGCGGGCTCGTCCATCTCGCGCAAGGCGCGCGCGGCAGGTCCGATGCTGGCGAAGTAGTCGGCAGTATCCGCGATCGGGTCGGCACCCGCACCGACGACCATCGCAAAATCGTAAGGCTCGAAGGCAATGTCAGACCATCCGGCTTCGGCAAGGATGCGCTCGACCCAGGCACGATCGCTGAAGGCAAACGGTCCGGGAGCATCGCTGGCCGGAGGCGGCGGCGGAGTTGGCAGGAGGCGGGCGACGTCGGCGAACGCGGGGTTCTCCTCCCAGGTGCGAAAGCAGGAGAACAAGAGGTTAGCCCTCGGAGCCGCGAGCGCGCCCAGGTGGGCGAAGGCCGATACCGGATCAGCGAAGAACATTACGCCGTGGCGAGAAACAATGAGTTCGGGCGCGAACGTCACGGCGGGGCGCCAAGTGGCGGCGTCCGCCAGTTCGAACGTGAGGCCCGAATGATGCGTACCGGCCCGCTGGCGCGCGACGTCGAGCAGTTGCGGCGAGATGTCGACGCCCACCACGCGCGAATGAGGGTGAAGGCGCGCCATCGCCAGCGAGAGCTCGCCGGCGCCACAGCCGATGTCGAGCGCGGCGTCGAAGGCATGCTCGCCGATGCGTTGCAGCAGGCGCTCGGTCAGCATGGCGAAGCTACGATCGGTGCGCCGCCATTGCGCTGCCCAGCTATTTCCGGTGCGCCCGGTCCATTCGTCTGCCCCGACGGCGATGGACGTATCGTTCATGTGCTTCCCCCTTGATGCGGCGCGCTTCCAGCCTCTCTACGGCAAAGCGGCGCCGACGCGAAGAAGCCGGCGCGGGCCCTCAGGCGACCGCGCCGGCTCCGGTTCCGCATTCGCGCGTCCTCCCGGGACTGGGAGAAAAGTCAGTCCGAGACCGGGCCGGGCGCGCGCCGCTTGAGGATCAGATGTCGTCGTCCGCGTCCGGGCCCGTCATCATCTCCTCGGCGACCTGGTCGGTGCGGCCGCGAATGGCGGCTTCCAGCCTGTCGCAAACTTCGGGATTGTCCTTGAGGTACTGCTTCGCGTTCTCGCGGCCCTGACCGATGCGGATGCTGTCGTAGCTGAACCAGCTACCCGACTTCTCAACCAACCCAGCCTTGACGCCCAGGTCGAGAATCTCGCCGATCTTGGAGATCCCCTCGCCGTACATGATGTCGAACTCGACCTGCTTGAACGGCGGGGCGACCTTGTTCTTCACCACCTTGACGCGAGTGGCGTTGCCGATGATCTCATCGCGGTCCTTGATCTGCCCGGTGCGGCGAATGTCGAGTCGCACCGAAGCGTAGAACTTGAGGGCATTGCCGCCGGTCGTCGTCTCCGGATTGCCGTACATAACGCCGATTTTCATGCGCAGTTGGTTGATGAAGATCACCATGCAGCGCGAGCGGCTGATCGAGCCGGTCAGCTTGCGCAGCGACTGGCTCATGAGGCGGGCCTGCAGGCCGACGTGTGAATCGCCCATCTCACCCTCGATCTCCGCGCGAGGCACGAGCGCGGCAACCGAGTCGACCACGAGCACGTCGATCGCGTTCGAACGGACCAGTGTATCGACGATCTCCAACGCCTGCTCGCCCGTGTCGGGCTGCGAGACGATCAACTCGTCGATGTCGACGCCAAGCTTCTTGGCATAGACCGGGTCGAGCGCGTGCTCGGCATCGACGAAGGCAGCGGTCCCGCCGGTTTTCTGCGCTTCGGCGATGCAGTGCAATGCGAGCGTGGTCTTGCCCGAGCTTTCCGGACCGTAAATTTCGATCACCCGGCCGCGCGGCAGTCCGCCCACACCGAGCGCGATGTCGAGCCCGAGGCTGCCGGTCGAAACCGCCTCGACCTGCATCGCTTCCTTCTGGCCCAGCTTCATGGCCGAACCCTTGCCGAATGCGCGATCGATCTGCGCGAGCGCGGCCTCGAGCGCCTTCTGACGGTCCACCTTGGATTCCTTCTCAACCAGCTTCAGTTCCGCCGCCATGACATGGCCTCCATCAGTTGCCCAGACCGCTCCGGGTCGTTGCGCCGATTTTCCTCGGTGAAGGTGTGCGTATCTGATTTGTTCCAAAGGAACAAGGGGTGAACGGAATTTTTTCGCGGCTAGAGAAGAGCTGAGGCGGGCAAAAGGAAGGGCAGCCGGCGACAGGCCAAAGGGAGGTTGGCTTGCAACCGGCTGCCCCAGCCGGGTGAGAGGTCACCCGGCAGGAAGGACCGACAATTTCACGGTCGCGCCGCTGAAGAACCGGCGGCCGAGGAT
>JAEZCZ010000055.1 GCA_023433305.1 Pseudomonadota bacterium
AACGTAGGGAGCCGGCTCGGCAGGTTCGAGCGTGCCGGTGACTCGCTCCGCGTCGCGTATCGCCAGGCTCGGATACTCGTCGGCCGGCGTCGCGCAGGCCCCAAGAAGGGGCAGCAGGAGAAGGGAGCGGTTGAAACGCATCGCGGTTGGCCTTAGCTCGCCGTGCGAAGCGTTTCCAGCGCGCGGACGCGGCGAAATTGACTTGCTCCGGCGTTGACAGGGGCAGGCTGTTCGCCTAACGGCCACGCACTTTCGGTGCCCTGCCGGGGCGCCTTTTTTGTCGTTTATGCGGGGCCTCCCGCGGGAACGGCAGTCAGTAAGAACGGATTTGAAGACCATGTTCGCAGTAGTGCGCACGGGCGGCAAGCAGTATCGCGTCGCCCCAGGAGACAAGATCGCGGTCGAGAAGCTGGCGGGCGACGCCGGCGATACGATCACGCTTGGTGACGTCCTGCTGGCCGGTGACGGCGGCGAGCTCAAGGATGCGGGCAAGGTCGCGGTGTCGGCCGAGATCATCGCTCAGGCGAAGAGCGAGAAGGTCACGGTCTTCAAGAAGCGCCGCCGCCATAACTATCGCCGCAAGGCCGGCCATCGCCAGCAGATGACGCTGCTCCGCATCGTCTCGGTCGGCGACGCCAAGGCCGAGAAGGCCGCGCCGAAGAAGGAAGCCGCTCCGAAGGCCGAGGCCGCTCCGGCCGTCGAGGCGCCGAAGGCGGAGCCCAAGGCGAAGGCGGCCCCCAAGGCTGCCGAAGCCAAGGAAGCGCCGAAGAAGGCCGCTGCTCCGAAGAAGGAAGCGGCTGCCGAGAAGCCCGCGAAGGATACCGCCGCGAAGAAGCCGGCCGCCAAGAAGGCGCCTAAGGATTCAGGGGCCAAGAAGCCCTCCGACGAGAAGTAAGAGGTAGTTCGAGATGGCACATAAGAAAGCAGGCGGTTCGTCGCGCAACGGTCGCGATTCGGCCGGCCGTCGCCTCGGCGTGAAGAAGTTCGGCGGTCAGGAAGTGATCGGCGGCAACATCATTATCCGTCAGCGCGGGACCAAGGTGTACCCGGGCGTCAACGTCGGCATGGGCAAGGACCACACCCTCTTTGCGCTTACTGCCGGCCGCGTGCGATTCCACGACGGCAAGCAGGGTCGCAAGTACGTGTCGGTCGACATGATGGCACAAGCCGCCGAATAATCGGATGACTCGACAAAGGGGTCATCCACCGGGATGGCCCCGCCAGGCGGCAAAAGCCTGGCCTCGAGGGAGATGGGGCCGCCCCGTCTCCCTTTTTTAGTCTCTCTCGCAAACGGACTGTCACAAAGCCGGGCCATGGGGCTCGCGTGGGGCGGTCACGAGGGAGAAGTGCGATGTTCCTGCGTACCGAACGGCTGTTCATGAGGCCCGCCTGGCTCGAGGATGCCCCCGAGCTCGCCCGCGCGATCGGGCACGAGCCGGTCGTGCGCATGCTCGCGCGCGTGCCTTGGCCGTATCGCGAGGAACACGCGCGTAGCTGGATCGAATCGCAGCGCGATCCTTATCTCCCCAACCTGCTGGTTACCTTGCCCGACGAGGACGGCCGCATCGTCGGCGTTTGCGGCCTACATCAGGACCATGGCGAGATCGAGATCGGATACTGGATCTCCCCCGGCCATTGGGGCCGGGGCTATGCCACCGAGGCGGTGCGCGGGATGCTCTCGCTCGCGCGGCTCGCGGGGCACCATCGCATCGTCAGCCGCCACGCGGCGGACAATCCGGCGTCGGGGCGCGTGCTGCGCAAGGCCGGCTTCCGTCCGACCGGCCGCGCACGCGCCTTCCACAGCCTCGGTCGCGCCGCGCGAGTCGAAGCGCCTGAATACGCGCTCGACCTGTGCGGGGCCGACGGCCCTCGAGACGCACCCCAGGACGCTCCGATGAAATGCGCCGCATGACGACAACCCCTTCCGCCTCGATGGGGGAAGGATAGCGAAACTTGCTCGCGCAGGGAGCTAGCGAAGCTTTGATGGGATGAGGGCGCCGCGTGCTCACCCCCATCCAACTCCGACCAATTCGCCACGCTCAACAGTCCCCGTATCCTTCCCCATCAAGCGGGAAGGAGCTTCCCAAGATCGATTCCCTCTAAACCTGGACGAAGCGCGCTACGACCTCGCGCGCCAGCCGGGCAGGCCGCCGGGTCGCGGCATCGAGGCAGCACCAGCTGCTCTGCACTTCGGCCAGCACGTCCTCGCCGCGTTTGATGATGGTGCTGAAGAACGTGCGCGCGCCCTGGACCCGCTCGGCGAGCACCTCGGCAACGACGCCGTCGTCGAGGAATGCGGGCTTGCGGTAGGAAATCTCGTGCTTGAGCGCGACCCACAGGTGTTGCGCGACCGCTTCGGCGGGCGCGACCGCTTCCCAGTATCGCACCACGGCTTCCTGCACCCAACGCAGATAGACCGCGTTGTTGACGTGGCCCATGTGGTCGATGTCGGCCGGTTCGATAGTGATCGGATGACGATACATCGTTGGTCCCTTAGCGGCTTGCGGCCGCGGCATAATCGCTGTCGTACCTGCCGATCAGCGCGCGATCGTCCTGATTCCAGGGATGGAATCCCGGCAGGAAGTAGCGGCACCACGCCGGGAACACCCGCCGCAGGATGCCCGGCTTGCCGATCAGGTACCACACCAGCGCGCGCTTGGCTCGCCATCCGACGATCCCGTCCTGGGCGAGGAGCTCGGCCGCGTCCTGGAACCGGTTTCGCACGAAGCGCTGCGCGATGATGAGCATCAGCATGCTCTTGACCTTCCAGCGTTTCCAGCGGCTCCAGCTCTTCGTCGCGTGCAGCCAGGTGTCGTAGGCGACTGCCTTGTGCTCGATCTCCTCGACCGCGTGCCAGCGCCACAATTCGGCCTGCTCGCTGTCAGCGCCCGCGAAATGCTCGGGGTGGGTCAGGAACTCGTGCGCGAACATCGCGGTGAAGTGCTCGAGCGCCATCGTCACCGCCAGCCAGGCGTGCTTCGGCCGCGCGTAGACCAGGCCGATCAAGCGCTCGACCCGCGCATCGATCCCGCTCAGGTCATAACCCGCCTCGGCCGCGGCGCGATTGAAGGCGAGATGCTCGCGCGTGTGATTCACTTCCTGTCGGATGAAGGCCCTGATCTCGGTGGCGAGCTGGGGCGGGGCGCCATCGCGGAAGGACTTCACGGCGTCGACGAACAGCGTCTCGCCGCGCGGGAAGGTCGCCGACAGCGCGTTGAACCAGGCCGTCGCGATCGGATCGCCGCCTGCCCACCAGCGCTGCTGGGCCTCGCCACGGCCGAAACGCCTGTCGCGCACCGTGATCGGCAAGGCGCTCGCCACAGCTGGGCCGACAGGTGTATAAGCTGTCATGGACGCGAAGTTGGGGGTAGCTGACATTCATGTCAACACGTAGGCGCTTACCGCCGGAAGAGAGCCGGCGCGCCGCGGTCGAAGCCGCGCGCACCCTGCTGATCGAGGCTGGTCCCCAGGCCGTCACGCTCAAGGCGGTCGCCGCCCGGATCGGTCGCACCCATGCGAACCTGCTCCACCATTTCGGTTCCGCGGCCGAGTTGCAGAAGGCGCTCGCCGCGCACCTCGCAGCGGCCGTGTGCGAAACGATTGGCGAGGCCGTGCGCGCCACCCAGGCCGGTTTTGGCTCGCCGCGTCAGGTGGTCGACCTCGCGTTCGACGCCTTCGACCGCGAAGGGGGCGCCGCGCTTGCGAGCTGGATGCTGCTTTCGGGCAACGAGGGCGCGCTCGATCCGATTATCGAGGCGATCCACGGCCTGGTGGACGAACTGCATCCGCAGGAAAAGGCCGAGGGCGCCAAACGCACGATGCACGAGACCACGCAGGCCCTCGTGCTCCTCGCGCTCGGTGACGCCCTGATTGGCGAACGGCTCGCGACATCGCTTGCCGTGCCGCGCGACACCGTCAGGGAAAAGGCTACCGCGATGCTGACCGCCTCGTACATCGAAGCGGGTGTCCTCGGCGCCGATTCGGGCAGCTAGGCGGCGCTATCCAGGTCGAGCCAATCGGGCAGCAGGGCCGGATCGATGTCCTCGGCCCGCAGATGGTCGACCGCGAAACCCAGCTCGGGGTAGGCGGCCTTGCGTCGCTTTTCGTCGGAGCGGGCGAGCGGCACCACGACGAGACGGCGATTGACCTTCTGCCGCCAGTTCATCCGCGCGGTGTTTTCCTGCCCGACGTAACATCCCTTGGAGAAGGACACGCCGCCCAATTCCGCCGCGTTCGCCTCCAGCCACAACACATCGCCGAGCTCCGCGCGCCCTTCAGGCACGCCAAGCCGCAATCGGTGCGCGAGATAGGCGGCATCGGCGGCGTGGTCCTGGTCGCTCGCCGCCGCGATCCAGCGCTGGCCGAGGTCGGCGAGGCGGGGATCGGGCGCGCCGCCGTCGCCTAGCTCCGCCTGCCAGTAAACGCCGAGCGTGGAATCGACCGCGATCGATAGCTTGCGCCGCAGCCGATAGAGCGAGAGCCGCTTGACCAGCGCCTCCGCGGCGTCGGCCTCGCAATCGAGCAGCAGCGAGCCGTCGGCTCCGGGCCAGACCAGGAAGTCGAACAGCACCTTGCCTTGCGCGGTCAGCAGCGCGGCATAGACCGGCAGCTCCCCGGTCACGTCGTTGGTGACCAGGCCTTGCAGGAATTGCGCCGCGTCTTCGGCAGCATCCTCGGGCGCGACGCGCACCACCGCGCGGGAGAACAGGCGTTCGTGAGCCATGGCCGCAACTTGGGCTGGGCCCGGCGATAGTCAAGCCGCGGGCCTGTCCTATTTGCCGGTGCTGTGCCATGGGCGCGACCCGATGAACGACTCGCTCACCCTCCGTCGGCCCGATGACTGGCACGTGCACTTGCGCGCGGGGGAGATGTTGCGTGTGGTCCTTCCCTTCACGGCGCGGCAGTTCGCGCGCGCAATCGTGATGCCCAACCTGTCGCCGCCGGTCACCACCACCGCGCTGGCGCGGACTTATCGCGAGCAGATCCTGGCGCTCGTGCCGGAAGACGCGGATTTTACCCCGCTGATGACCTGCTACCTCACCGATACGACGGACCCCGACGACCTGGCAGCGGGCTTCGCCGACGGCGTGTTCACCGCGGCCAAGCTCTACCCGGCGGGCGCCACCACGAACTCCGCGAACGGCGTCACCGATATCGCCAATATCCGCCCGGTGCTCGAGCGGATGGCCGACATCGGAATGGTGCTCTGCGTCCACGGCGAGGTCACCGACCCGGACGTCGACGTGTTCGATCGCGAAGCGGTCTTCATCGATTGCATCCTCGCCCCGCTCTTGCGCGATTTGCCCGAGCTCAAGGTCGTGTTCGAGCACGCCACGACCGAGGATGCGGTCGCCTTCGTCGAAGGATCCGGACCCAACGTCGCCGCGACGATCACCCCGCAGCACCTCCATATCAATCGCAACGCCATGCTCGTCGGCGGCATTCGCCCGCATGCCTATTGCCTGCCGGTTCCCAAGCGCGAGAAGCACCGCGTCGCGCTCCGCCGCGCCGCGACTTCGGGCAATGCGAAGTTCTTCCTCGGCACCGACACGGCCCCGCATATGCGCCACGCCAAGGAAACGGCGTGCGGTTGCGCGGGCATCTTCAACGCCCCCTTTGCGCTCGAAAGCTATCTGGCCGTGTTCGAAGAGGAGGGTGTGCTCGGCAAGTTCGAGGCTTTCGCCAGCGAGCATGGAGCGCGTTTCTACGGCCTCCCGCTCAACGAAGGCACCGTCACGCTCGAGCGAGGCACGGTCGAGGTGCCGGCCGAAATCGCGGGCGTGGTGCCCTTCCACGCCGGCGAAACGCTCGGCTGGCGGTTCTCGCGTTAGGCCGGCACCGGCTCTTCGGTTTTCCGCCCGCGCAGCAGCTCCCAGGTGAACAGCGTAGCGGCCGCCCAGATGAGGACGTAGCAGCCAAGCTGCGCCAGCTTCAGCTCCTCCCCGAACACCGTCAGGCCTAGCAGGAAGACGACCGTCGGGGAGATGAACTGCAGGAACCCGATCACCGTGTAGGGCATTCGCCGCGCGGCGATCGCGAACCACATCAACGGCAAGGCGGTCATCGGACCGCTCAGGGCAACCGCGAAGGCCGTGTTCCATCCCTGGCCGAGCGCGGGGCCCGCCGGGCTCGCCCAGAACCACGCCACGATGCCGAGCGCCACGGGCATCAGGATCAAGGACTCGACCGTCAGCCCCGCCAGCGCTCCTGCGGCGACGGTTTTCCTCAGCAGCCCATAGATCCCGAACGTTACCGCCATCGACAGGCTCAGCCACATCGTGGTCAACGCGCCGATCGCCAGCAGCCCCACCCCGGCGCCGGCAAGCCCCACCGCCCACCATTGCCGACGGCTCAGCCGTTCGCCCAGGAACACGAGGCCCAGCAGCATCATCATCAGCGGCAGGATGTAATAGCCGAGGCTGGCCGCATAGACGTGCCCAGTCTGGATCGCCCACACGTATAGCCACCAGTTGACCGCCACCATGCTGGCGCTCCCGACCAGCGTCAGTAGCGCTCGTCGATTGCCGAGTACGGCGCGCAGCTCGGTCCAGCCGCGGGTCGCCGCCAGCAGGACCAAGCAGAGCGGCAGGGTGAACACCAGGCGCCAGGCCACGAACTCGAGCGGATCGACGGTTTTGACGAGCAGCAGGTAGAGCGGCATTGAGCCCCACACGACGTGTGCGCCCAAGGCGTAGGGGAGACCGCTACGGACGCTGTCGGACGAGAGGCTCACCGGCGGGGCGTTAGGCCCGCGCGCCGAACCGAGCAAGCCGCCTCAAATAATCGCCTTTCTGAACGGCCGAGTTGTCCATCGTTCAGGAATCGCGGCGTAGACATGAACCGTCACTCGAAGGTTGGTAGGAGCCCAGACCATGAAAAACCTTATCACAAAAACAGCCCTGGCCCTTGCTGCTTCGGGCATGGCGGTCGTTGCCGCGCCGGCTTCGGCGGTCGATTTCAATACTCCTGGATACAGCGCCGCACCCGCCGACGACGGCTGGAATCGCGACCGCCGCGATCGATATCGCGATCGTTATCGCGACCGCTACCGGGACCGGTACGACGATCGCTATTACAGCCGCAGCTCTTACGGCGAGCCGGTCTATCGCAACACCCGCGTCTGGCGCGGTAACGACGGCCGCACCTATTGCCGCAAGAAGGACGGCACCACCGGCCTGATCATCGGCGGCGCCGCGGGCGCTTTGCTGGGCCGCGAGGTCGACGGGGGCCGCGATCGCACCCTCGGCACGATCCTCGGCGCCGCTGCCGGCGCGCTGATCGGCAAGGAGATCGACGGCGGCACCCGCTGCCGTTGAGCCCAACATGAACAGCGGCCGCGTTTCATCCCCTTGAACCGCGGCCGTTCGCGTGGCCCTTCGGGTCGTGCATGGGGGGTCGCGCCAAGGCGCTCGTGGCAAGCCGCGGGCGCCTTGTTTCGATCTGGCGAGCGTTAAGCGCTTCGGCACCCAATTGCGTTAGAGCGCCGGCCATGAGCGCGCTCGTCCATCCTCCCTTCCTGCACGCCGCCGGCGCCGCCCTGCTGCTCGCCGGGTGCGGGACCGAGCAGCCCGCGCGCTTCGAGCCCGAGCGCGATCCAGCGCTCACCGCCGCGCTCGCCGAGCCGCTCATGATCGATCCCGACCTGGTCGGCCAGAACCGCGCGAACAGCGCCGCCGCGATGCCCTCGCATGACGGCTCGCTGCCCACGATCGACCGAAATCCCGAAGCCATCGCCGCCGCTCGCGCCGAGGCGTCGCGCCTTGTCGGCGGATCGGAGCAGATGCGAAGGGCCCCTGCGGCGCGCGTGGTCGAAGGGGCCCTGCCAGCCGATGCCGCGCTCACCGCCGCCGCCCGCGCCGCGGCCTCGCCC
>JAEZCZ010000018.1 GCA_023433305.1 Pseudomonadota bacterium
GAGCTGGAAGAACGGCATCGGCGCGATCCACAGCGCCAGCGCCGTCAGCAGCTTCACGTCGCCGCCGCCCATCGCGCGGATCGCGAAAAGGACGGCGAGAATCGCAAAGGTGGCGAGGGCGACGGCCAATTGCGTCACCACGCTCGGCTCGAGCCACGACCCGGCCCAGAGCGGCATGTCGCTCGCCCACCAAAACAGCGGCGCGCCCAGCGCGATCGCCGCGTTCAGCCAGTTGCCGATCTTGCGGCTGCGCAAGTCCGTGAACGCTGCGACGAGCAGCGCGATTGCCAAGGCGGCGAGCAGCCCATACTTGATTGGATCGTCCAGCATCGAAACCCCGTGTCCCAGGGGCGTGCTACAGGGCAGGGCTTACTAAAAAGTAACCACGGCCGGGAGGTTGGAATTAGCCAAGTAACCATGGCGGACGCGTTCGACCGCCGCGCGATTACACCGGGCGCGGTCGAGAGCCGGTGGGAAGCGGCGGACGGCCACCCGATCCGGCGAATCGACTGGAGCGAGCCCGGAGGGCAGCCGCGCGGGTCGCTGCTGTTCATGCCCGGCCGCGGCGACGCCTACGAGAAGTATCTGGAAACGTTCGAATATTGGCGTGGCCGCGGCTGGCGCGTGACGGCCGCGGACTGGCGCGGGCAGGCCGGCTCCGGCCGGCTCGGCGCCGACGCGGTGACCGGCCACATCGACGATTTCGGCGCGTGGGTCGCCGATCTCGCGGCCTTCTGGGCCGCGTGGGCCAAGGGGCGATCGGGCCCGCTCGTGCTGGTCGGTCACTCGATGGGCGGGCATCTTGCGCTGCGCGCAGTTGCGAATGAAGCGCTTGATCCGGCGCCGAACGCCGTTGTTCTGTCTGCTCCAATGCTCGACGTCATGCCTGAACGCGTTCCACTCGCCGTTCGGCAGGGCGCCGCGCACCTGATGTGCCTGATCGGCGATTCGCGCCGGCCGGCGTGGACGTGGAGCGAGCGGCCCGGAGAGCTTCCCGCGTTCCGCCAGACCCTGCTGACGCACGACGCGGAGCGTTATGCCGACGAAGGCTGGTGGCGCGAGGCGCGGCCGGAGCTGGTGATGGGGCCGGGGAGCTGGGGCTGGGTTCGCGGCGCGCAGGCATCGATCCGCGGCCTGATGCGCCCGGGGGTGCTCGAGGCCGTGACGATCCCGGTCTTCATCGTCGCCACGCGCGCCGACAAGCTGGTGAGCCCGCGAGCGATCGAGCGCGCCGCGGCCCGCTTGCCCAACGCGCGCGTGCTGTGGTTCGGGGACGAGGCCGCCCACGAGATCCTGCGCGAGGTTGACGCGGTGCGAGACAGGGCCTTGGAGGAAATCGATCGATTTCTCGAAGGTATCGGCACCCCGTGACCCGAACATACGACGTGGCCGTGATCGGCGCCGGCATGGCCGGGGCGAGCCTGGCGGCGGAGCTCGCGCCGCACGCGAGCGTGCTCGTCGTCGAAGCGGAGGCCATGCCGGGCTACCACGCGACCGGCCGCTCGGCGGCGTTTTGGGCCGAGTGCTACGGCGGGCCCGGTGTCGTGCCGCTGACCCTGGCCTCGGGCGGCTACCTTCGCGATCACGGCATGCTCTCGCCGCGCGGCGCGATCCATCTCGCCCGCGCCGAAGACGAGCCGGCGGTCGAGGCTTTCATGGCGGACTTCGCCGATAGCGGCGCCCGGATCGAGCGGCTCGGCCGCGCGGCCATCGAGCGGAGCGTGCCCGGCGTGCGCCCCGAATGGATCGAGGCGGTGGCGGAGCCCGGCTGCGCGGACATAGACGTCGCCGCGCTCCACCAGCACTATCTCTCGCTCGCGCGGCAGCACGGGGCCGAGCTGCGCGTCAACGCACGGCTCGAATCGGTCGAGCGCGAAGGCGCCGCGTGGCGGCTCTTCCTCGGCACGGCGGGCGAGGCGCGCGTCGCCGTGCTGGTCGATGCCGCCGGGGCCTGGGCCGACGAAGTCGCCGCGCTGGCCGGCGCCCGACCGCTCGGCATCACGCCCTACCGGCGCACGGTGATCCAGCTCCGCAGCGAGCCGGCTCCGCCCGACGATCTGCCGCTCGTGCTCGACATCTCGGGGAGGTTCTATTTCAAGCCCGAAAGCGGCCGGCTCTGGCTCAGCCCGCACGACGAGACGCCGAGCTCGCCCGGCGACGTCGCGCCCGAGGAACTCGACGTCGCGATCGCGATCGATCGCTTCGAGCGCGCGGTCGACTGGCGCGTCGCCGCGGTCGAGCGGAAGTGGGCCGGGCTGCGCAGCTTCGCGCCCGACAGGCTGCCGGTCTACGGCTTCGATCCGCAGCGCGAGGGCTTCTTCTGGTTCGCCGGGCAAGGCGGCTTCGGCATCCAGACCGCCCCGGCCGCGGCGCGCCTCGGCGCGCAACTCCTGCTCGGCCTGCCGCGCGATGCGATGACCGAACCGCTCGATCCGGCCCCCTACGCGGCTGCACGGTTCGGATAAGCGGGAGGAAATCCGCGCGCCAACGCCGGCCAAAATGGCTTGCGCTTATGGGGGCGTCCATAGACGGAACATTACTGAATGGCTGAATTCAATCGGCTAAGGTCAGACTGCCTTTTCGATTAGGCTAGATCGAGCTGCCAGTCTGGATTTCGCGACTCCCGCTTGGCCGATCGGTGGCTGGAACGGGGTGGAAAGCGGACATCAAGAGGCATATGAAACATGCATGGATTTTTCGGTCGTCTTGGTCGTTCCGTTCAGCGCGCTACTTGCATTCGCGACCTTGGTGATTGCCGCAATCGCTCATCGACCTAGGCCACGCTTGATCTGGCCATTTGCGGTTGCTGTTCTCGCGTCTATCCCGGTGTTTGTCGGCCTGCCCGGTAGTTCGGATTTGCACTTTTGGGCACTTGCCTTGCTTGGGTTGGCGATATGGGCTGCGATTGGGACTGTCACTGGCGGATTGGCAGCAAGACTTCTCCAGTGGTCCGTGCGCGTTCTCAGGTCCGATTGAATGACGGGAATGGGTCGTTAGCGGACATCCCGCTTCTTCGTTCGTCATCCCCACGAACGCGGAAACCCAGTCGCCGCTAGAGAGCGTGACCCTCGTAGCATCGGAGAAGCCTATCGCCAGGCGATGCTCTGGCCGTTCAATGGACCCCGAGTCTGGATTATCGCCGCGCGGCTGATAGGCTGGCGGTTCCGGAAACTTTGGTGGAGGGCCTGATGGCGCACCGTTTCGAGATCCGTAAGAACAAGGCGGGCGAGTTCGTCTCGTACTTCGTCTACAACAGCGAGACGATCTTCTGGACCGAAGGCTACTCGTCGAAGGCGAGCGCCAGGAACGCGATCGAATCGATCCGCAAGAATGGCCCGGGCGCGGAGATCGTCGACACGACCGCCGACTAGCGATCTCGGGGCGATCAGGGCCGCGCGGCGTCCGCCTCGGCGCAGGCCAGCTTGTCGACGCGCTCGTTTTCCGGGTGGCCGTCGTGGCCCTTGACCCATTCCCACGCGATCCTGTGCGGGGCCGCCGCGGCGATCAGCTCGTGCCAGAGGTCCTCGTTGCGGACCGGCTTCTTGCTGGCACTGACCCACCCCTTCTTCTGCCAGCCGGCAACCCACTTGGTCATCCCGTCGATGACGTAGCGGCTGTCGGAATGGATGGTGACTTCGCACGGCTCGATCAGCGCGCCGAGGCCGCGGATCACGGCGGTCATCTCCATGCGGTTGTTGGTCGTGTGCGGCTCGCTGCCGCTCAGTTCCTTTTCGTGCCTGCCCATTCGGAGCAGCGCCGCCCAGCCGCCTGGGCCGGGGTTGCCCTTGCAGGCTCCGTCGGTGAAGATGTCCACGCGTTTCATGCCGGGATCGTGCCTTGCGCGGGAGGCCGGGAAAAGACCTCCTCGCCATGCGTCGCATAGAAGGACAGTCGGCGGGCGAAATCCATCGGGTCCTTGCGCGTCACCAGCGCGTCGGCCGGCGTATGCAGCCAGTCGTAGGCGCGCGTCGCCAGGAAGCGCAGCGCCGCGCCGCGTGCCAGCAGCGGCAGCGCGGACCATTCGGCCCCGGACAGAGCGCGGCGCGACTGGTAGCCGGCTACCAGCGCCGCGCCGATGTCGTCCTTGAAGCTGCCCTCGCGCGTGAAGCACCACGCGGCGTGGGTCACCGCGAGATCGTAGGCAGTGAGGTCGGTGCAGGCGAAATAGAAGTCGATCAGGCCGCAGACCTTGTCGCCGAGCAAGAGGACGTTGTCGGGAAAGAGGTCGGCGTGGATCACCGAGCGTGGCAGATCGTCCGGCCAGTTGGCCGAGAGATACGCGAGCTCGTTTCCGACGAGGCCGGGCAGCTCGGGATCGATCGAGCGCAGG
Organism: Pseudomonadota bacterium; assembly: GCA_023433305.1. GTDB lineage: Bacteria > Pseudomonadota > Alphaproteobacteria > Sphingomonadales > Sphingomonadaceae > Croceibacterium_A. The sequence goes on from JAEZCZ010000018.1 coordinate 4,331, forward strand.
CCGTCTTCGCCGCAATCGTCGAACAGCTCGCGCCAGTGGGCGAGGTCCATCGTGTTCGCGCGCCTCGCCGGGAAGTCCGCGGCGTCGAGGTGCAGCCCCGCGAGCGCCGCGCCGACCGCGCGCGCCTGGGCGGGGCTTGGCGTGTCGACCGAAACGCCCGGCAGGAACTCGATCAAGGCCACCGCCTTGCCGCGCACCAGCCGGTAGGCTGCCCCCGTGCGATCGTGGATGGTCCGCGGCACCGGGCTGCCCTTGGCGGAAAGGTGATCGAGCAGGCCGAGGAAGAACGGCAGGTCGTCGACCGCGACCCGGGCTTCGTACATCGTCAGGATGTAGCGGGCGCGCGTGGTTTCGATCAGCCAGTTCGAGTTGGAGACGCCCTCGGCGATGCCCTTGGCCGAAACCAGCTCGCCCACGTCGTATTCGGCGATGAGCGCCGCGAGCTCGGCGGCGGAAAGCGTCGTGTAGACCGCCACCTGGCTACTCGGTCAGTTGCCGCGGCAGCTTGAAGACCATCTTTTCCTCGGCCGAGGTGAGCGTGTGCTCTTCGAGCATACGGTACTCGCCGAGCCGCTCGACCACCTCGCGAACCAGCGCCTCGGGGGCCGACGCGCCGGCGGTCAGGCCGAGCGTGGAGACTCCGTCGAGCCACGCCGGATCGATGTCCGAGGCGCGCTGGATCAGGCGCGCTTGCTTGCCGATCCGCTGCGCGACTTCGACCAGCCGGACCGAGTTCGACGAGTTCGGGGCGCCGATCACCAGCACGAGGTCGCTCTCGGCGGCGACCTGCTTGACGGCGGCCTGGCGGTTCGAGGTCGCGTAGCAGATGTCGTCCGCCTTGGGGCCGACGATCTGCGGAAAGCGGTTCTTGAGCGCGGCGAGGATCTCGGCGGTGTCGTCGACCGAGAGCGTGGTCTGCGTGAGATAGGCGAGCGGTGCATCGGCCGGGAAATCGAGCGCTTCGGCTTCGGCCACGGTCTCGATCACCGTCATCTGGCCGTCGGGCACCTGTCCGTAAGTGCCGATCGCCTCGGGATGGCCGCGATGGCCGACGAACACGATATGGCGCCCGGCTCCGACCTGGCGTTCGGCCTGGCGGTGGACCTTGCTCACCAGCGGGCAAGTCGCGTCGAGGAAGTCGAGCCCGCGTCGGCCCGCTTCGGCGGGGACCGCCTTGGGCACGCCGTGCGCGCTGAACACCACCGGCACGCCGTCGGGCACTTCGTCGAGTTCCTCGACGAACACCGCGCCTTTGGCCTTGAGGCTGTCCACCACGTAGCGGTTGTGGACGATCTCGTGGCGCACATAGACCGGCGCGCCGTAGCGCTCGAGGGCGCGCTCGACGATTTCGATCGCCCGGTCGACTCCGGCGCAGAACCCGCGCGGCGCGGCGATGAGCAGCGTCAGCGGCAGCTTTTCCACGGCGGCGGCGGGTTCCTGAAAGGGGGCGTTCATGCGGACGCCTCTAGCTGTTGTCGCCCCGCAGCGAAAGGGCTAGGGGCTGCGGCTTCAGGTTGGACGAGGATCTCGGATGAAGTTCCGCAAAGCGCTGCTTGCCGCCACTGTCGCCGCCGCGGCGCTCGCCGGGTGCAAGAGCGAAGGCGATATCGTGATCGAGCAGGGCGTCGGGATCACGGCGCTGCGCAGCGTGTGCCCGGCGGTCGGCGTTCCCGACTTCACCGGCAACGTGACGCTGTTCAACCCCGCCGAGGCGCGCACGGCCGACGCGATCGACGTCACCGCGTCGATCACCAACGTCCGCAGCCAGTGCGACGACAGCGGCGCCGAAGTCTATGCCACCGCCACCTTCGACGTGCTGGCACAGCGGCGCGACACGCAGGGCGCGCGGAGCGTGACGTTGCCTTATTATTCGACCGTGGTGCGCGGCGGGAACTCGGTGGTCGCGAAGCGCGTCGGCCAGGTGACGCTGATCTTCGCCGACGGCGCGGCGCGTGCCGTCGCCAGCGGCACGGCGGGCGCGGTCGTCGATCGCGCGGCCGCGACGCTGCCGGCCGACATCCGCGAGCGGATCACGCGGCGCCGGCGGGCGGGCGAGGCGGAAGCCGCCATCGATCCGCTCAACGAGCCGGAGGTTCGCGCGGCGGTGGCCCGGGCTACCTTCGAGCTTCTGGTCGGCTTCCAGCTTACCGACGACCAGCTCGCCTATAACGCCCGTCGCTAGGCCGCGCCGTCAGGGCGCTCCTTTCCCGCGCCGGGCAAACGCGCTAACGGCGCGGCCCATGGACCACGCCCAGACCCTTTATGCCGCCTTCGCGGCCAAGATCGATGCCGCGCTCTCGGCGCTCGAGAAGGAAGCTCTCCTGCCGCCCGACGCGCGCCGCCACGCGGTCAGCGTCGAGCCGCCGCGCGATCCGGCGCACGGCGACCTCGCCACCAACGCGGCGATGGTGCTGGCCAAGGAAGCCAAGGCCAACCCGCGCGCGCTCGCCGGGCATATCGTCGAGAAGCTGGCCGCCGATCCGCTCGTCACCAGCGCCGAGATCGCCGGCCCCGGCTTCATCAACCTGCGGCTCGCGCCGGCGAACTGGCTCGCCGAGCTGAACGCGATCGCCGCGCTCGGCACCCGCTACGGTCGCTCGACGATGGGCGCCGGGCGGACGGTCAACGTCGAATACGTCTCGGCGAACCCGACCGGGCCGATGCACATGGGCCACTGCCGCGGCGCGGTGGTCGGCGATGCGCTCGCCGCCTTGCTCGAGTTCGCGGGGCACACGGTCCTGCGCGAGTACTACATCAACGACGCGGGCGCGCAGGTCCAGACGCTCGCCCGCTCGGCGCACCTGCGTTATCGCGAGGCGCTCGGCGAGGACATCGGCGAGATTCCGGAAGGGTACTACCCGGGCGATTACCTCGTGCCGGTGGGCGAGCGGCTCGCCCAGGAGTTCGGCCCGGCCTATGCCGAGGCGCCCGAATCCGAATGGCTCGATCTGTTCCGGACCCGCGCGGTCGCCGCGATGATGGAGATGATCCGCGAGGACCTCGCGCTGCTCGGCATCCATCACGACGTGTTCTCGTCCGAGGCCGAGCTGCAACGAGCCGCCAAGCCCGAGGCCGCCGAGGCCTGGCTGCGCGAGCACGGTCTGGCGTACGACGGCATGCTAGAGGCGCCCAAGGGCAAGACGCCCGAGGACTGGGAGCCGGTCGAGCTGCCGCTGTTCCGCTCGACCCGGTTCGGCGACGATCAGGACCGGCCGCTGCGCAAGAGCGACGGCAGCTGGACCTATTTCGGCGCCGATCTCGCCTATCACATGCAGAAGGCCGAAAACGCCGACGAGCTGATCGACATCTGGGGCGCCGACCACGCGGGCACGGTCAAGCGCATCAAGGCCGCCGTCGCCGCGATGAGCGAGGGTCAAGGCCGGGCGATCCCGTTCGACGTCAAGCTGGTTCAGATGGTTCAGCTCCTGCGCGGGGGCGAGCCGGTCAAGATGTCGAAGCGCGCCGGCACTTTCGTCACGCTGGCCGACGTCGTGCGCGAAGTGGGCAAGGACGTCGTCCGCTTCACCATGCTCACCCGCAAGCCCGAAGCGCAGATGGACTTCGATTTCGCCAAGGTCGTCGAGGCGTCGAAGGACAATCCGGTCTTCTACGTCCAATACGCCCACGCGCGCATTCGTTCGACGCTGCGCAAGGCCCTTGAACAGGGTGTTCAGCCCTCGGATCAAGCGCTTCATTCGCTCGGTCCGGACGAGCTGGAGCTGGTGAAAATCGCCGCGCAGTTCCCGCGAGAGGTCGAAGCCGCCGCCAAGGCGCGCGAACCGCACCGCATCGCGTTCTACCTCTACGAGCTCGCCGCCGCCTTCCACGCCTTCTGGAACATGGGCAACGACGACCCGGGCAAGCGCATCATCCTGGCACAGGACCGCGAACTCACCGCCGCGAGGCTTTTCCTCGCCGCACAGATCGGGCAGGTTATCCGCAACGGCCTTGCCATACTGGGGGTGGAGGCAGTCGAGGAGCTTTGAAATGACGGAGCCGGGACGGGGGCGCGGCGGCGATGACGGTGAGCTGGACGGGGCACTGGAGCCCGACGAGCAGCTCGCCTTCGCCGACGACGAAGAGCGGCTGCCGTGGCTCGAATCCGACGACGATTTCGAGCAGCCCGGCGTCGATACCGGTCGGATCATCGCCTTCGCCGCGGTGGGATTGCTGGCGCTGGTCCTGATCCTCGGCGCGCTGCTGTGGTTCACGAGCGACCGCGGCGGCGACGAGCTCCTCGCCGATGGCAGCGTGATCGAGGCGCCCGAAGAACCCTACAAGACCCGGCCCACAAACGCTGGTGGCCGCGAGGTCGCGGGCACCGGCGAAACCAGCTTCAAGGTGGCGGAAGGCCGCACGGTCGAAGGCCGCATCGCGGGCAGCGGGGTCGCGCCGGCTCCGAGCATCGATCGCGAGCAGGCGGACGATCCGGACGCGGAAACCCCGTCGAGCGCGGTCGGCGTCCAGGTCGGCGCTTATTCGTCGCGCGCGGCGGCCGAAGCCGGCTGGTCCACGCTAAGCGGCCGGATCGAGGCGCTTCAGGGCCGCAACCACCGCGTGCTCCAGGGCACCGCCGACAGCGGCACCATCTTCCGCCTCCAGGCGCTCGCGGGGACCCTGTCCGAAGCCGAAACGCTGTGCCGGACGATACGGTCGCAGGGCGGCGACTGCCAGGTGAAGCGCTAGCGGCGCCGCACGA